>JANXTB010000352.1 GCA_025356415.1 Hyphomicrobiales bacterium | reverse complement strand
CGAGGCGAGCCAGTCGCGTCTCGACATTGCGGTCATGGATTCTCTCCCAAAGGCAGCCGAAAGGCCCTGATTGTTTTGCGCTCAGAAGGTCGCATGGCCTCTTGGCTGTCAAGGCTCGCGGCGTGGGCCTGTCAAGGCAGGCAGCGCGGGCCTGTCAAGGCAGACAGCGCGGCAAAGCGCGCAAGGGCGCTTCCCGGCTTGTTGCGGAGGCCCGCATCGGGTATTTCCGGCGCGAGCGCCTTTTCAGGCCTTCCCCACATTTCCGCCGGCGCGCTGTCTCGCACAGGGGCGCCGCATTGCTTCGGACGCCCCGCCCGCATGATACGCCTCGACAACATCAGCAAGCAGAACGGCAGCCAGATCCTCTTCATCGAGGCCTCGGCCGGGCTCCTCAAGGGCGAAAAGACGGGATTGGTCGGGCCGAATGGCGCGGGCAAGACGACGCTCTTTCGCATGATTACTGGCCAGGAACTGCCCGACGAGGGACAGGTCTCGGTCGATCGCGGCGTCTCCATCGGCTATTTCAGCCAGGATGTCGGCGAGATGTCGGGCCATAGCGCCGTCGCGGAAGTGATGAACGGCTGCGGGCCGGTGAGCGAAGTCGCCGCCGAGCTCAAGGCGCTCGAAGTCGCCATGGCGGACCCCGACCGCATGGACGATATGGACGAGATCATCGAGCGCTACGGCGAAGTGCAGGGCCGGTTCGAAGAGCTCGACGGCTATGCGCTGGAGGGCCGCGCGCGTGAAGTGCTCGACGGCCTGAGTTTCTCGCAGGAGATGATGGACGGCGACGTCGGCAAATTGTCGGGCGGCTGGAAGATGCGCGTGGCGCTCGCCCGCATCCTGCTGATGCGCCCCGACGTCATGCTGCTCGACGAACCCTCCAACCATCTCGATCTGGAAAGCCTGATCTGGCTCGAATCTTTCTTGAAAGGATACGAGGGCGCGTTGCTGATGACCTCGCATGATCGCGAATTCATGAACCGCATCGTCAACAAGATTGTCGAGATTGATGCCGGCGGGCTCACCTCCTATTCCGGCGATTACGAATTCTACGAGGCGCAGCGCGCGCAGAATGAAAAGCAGCAGCAGGCGCAGTTCGAGCGCCAGCAGGCGATGCTGTCAAAAGAAATCAAGTTTATCGAGCGCTTCAAGGCGCGCGCCTCGCACGCCGCGCAGGTGCAGAGCCGCGTCAAGAAACTCGACAAGATCGAGCGTGTCGAGCCGCCCAAGCGCCGCCAGACCGTGCAGTTCGATTTCCCGCCGGCTCCGCGCTCGGGCGATGATGTCGTCGCGCTGAAAAACGTGCACAAGGCCTATGGCTCGCGCACGATTTACGACGGGCTCGATTTCTCCATCCACCGCCGCGAACGCTGGTGCGTGATGGGCGTCAATGGCGCCGGCAAGTCGACGCTATTGAAGCTCGTCACCGGTTCGACCGAGCCCGACGCCGGCACGGTGGCGATGGGCGGCACGGTGAAGCTCGGCTATTTTGCGCAGCATGCGATGGAAATTCTGGAAGGCGACCGCACGGTTTTTGAATCGCTGGAAGATTCATTTCCGCAAGCAGGACAGGGCTCCTTGCGCGCGCTCGCCGGTTGCTTCGGCTTCTCGGGCGACGACGTCGAGAAGAAATGCCGCGTGCTGTCCGGCGGCGAGAAGGCGCGTCTCGTGATGGCGAAGATGCTTTACGACCCGCCCAATTTTCTGGTGCTCGACGAGCCGACCAACCATCTCGATATTGCGACGAAGGAAATGCTGATCGCCGCGCTCGCCAATTACGAGGGCACCATGCTGTTCGTCTCGCATGATCGCCACTTTTTGGCGGCGCTGTCGAACCGCGTGCTCGAAGTCACGCCGGACGGCATCCAGCAATATGGCGGCGGGTACACGGAATATGTCGCGCGCACCGGACACGAAGCGCCAGGCTTGCGTAGCTAAAAAGGTTTGCGCAGCTAATTACTCGCGCAGCATGAGCGCGGCGCCGCGCGTCCATGATGGGCGCCGGCCCGCGAGCCGCTCGGCGGCGACGACCTGCTCCGCGCGCAGGCCAAAGCCCGCGGGATCGAAGATCAGCGTCGCGAGATAAATCGAATTCATGCAGAGATAGGGCGTGTAGGGCGTGACGCCGAAGGCAGCCGTGAACCCTGCCCATGGCAGCGTGCAATTCTGGCTGGCGCTGTCTTTCAACGCGGCGGGCTTCTCCTGCGCGAGGCGCCAGTCTGCGAGGACGCCGGTCAGCGGTCGCCCCAATCCGATGAAGGACACATCCTTGATCTCGTTGCGCGGCAGTGCTTGAGCAGGCCCGGCGACGATCCCCTCGAACGCCTCCGTGCAGCGCGTAGCGTCAAAGGCGCCTTGCAGATCTTTCAGGTCGGCCCTGTCGGTGGCGAGGCCGGCGGGAAAGCATGTGCCGGCGCCAGCGCCCGCCAGCAGGCTCTTGCGCGCCTGGTCGGCGCCGAGCCCGAGCAGGCTCACGCTGCGCACCGAATAGGTCTGCCCGCCATAGGACGCCGTGACGACGTTGGGATCACCGACCGGCGCGCCCGCATACGCGACCTGCATCGAGGCGCCGCCGATTTCGACAATGCCCACGGGCGTGCGCCCAAGAGCCAGCCGGCCAAGCAGCACGTTCACATCGAGCCAGGCGTAGAAGCCCTCCATCTCGCCGCTGATCGTCTCCGTGCGGCCGGGCTTGTAGCCGCCTTCGGTGACGGCGCGGCGCACGGAGGCCTCGATGGCGCGGGCGGCAGGCGCGGGCGCCAGACGCATGCCGCCCGTCGCCAGCACATGCACGGCGAGTGCGCTTTTCAAAATGCCGCGCTCCGCGAGTTCGCGGTCAAGCGCGCCGAGCAGCGGGCCGATCGCCGTGTCGCCAGCCTTGGCGGGCTGGTCTGCGAAAGCTGAGAGCGGCGCGGTGGCGGCGCCGAGCTCCAGCACATCCTCGATGGCCTGTCCGCCCGGCGTGATCTTGTAGACATACAGACGCGACGCGCTGCTGCCGGCGTCGACCACGCCAACATAGGCCTCCTGTGCGGCGCACGCGGGCGCGGCGGCAAGGCTGAGGGCGAGGCAGGCGGCGAGAGCGCGCAAAGGGACATCCTGAGTGAAAGCGAGCGCACAGGGATAGAGCGGCTGAGGGCAGAAAGCAAAAACGCCGGCTGACTATGCGTCCGCGCGCCGGTGCGCCTATAAAGACGCATTGCTCGATTCATTTTTTGCTTTGCACGCGAGGGCGCTTTTTCCATGGCCCAGTCTCCCGCACCCGACGCCGCGCATTGGCCGGCTTTGCGATTTGAGCCGGATGGCTTCAGCATCCCAGAAAGTCGCATCATGGGGCGGCATTCGGCGGGCGTGAGCTTCTTGCGGGCCTTCGTGCGTGCGGCAGGATCGCGCGAGATCGTGGGCGTCGGCGCGCGCGCTTCGGCGGGGTCGGTTTTTCGCGACAATGTTCGCGCGCTTTCGTCGCAAGCGGAGGCGCGCTGGTCGCTCTTGGCCGACCAGCAGGCGCTCGCAAAAATCGGCGCCCTGCACGTGCCCGATCCGCAGCTCGCCCGTCACGCGATGCTGCGCCAGAGCGTCGGGCCGCACGCCTATTCACTGACGGGAGTGACGCACACCATTTCCTCGCCGGGCGCCGGCGCCATGGGGCTCATCGCCGACATGGCGGTGGCGCCGGTGATGCCGTGGGATGCGCTGATCTGCACATCGGAGGCGGTGAAAGCGAGCGTCACCACGCTGCTCGATGCGCAGGACGATTTTTTGCGCTGGCGTTTCGGCGCCGCCGCCGCAGCGCCCCGTCCGGACTTGCCGGTCATTCCGCTCGGCGTTCATTGCGATGATTTCACCGGGCACGAAGCCGTGCGCATGCGCCGCCGCGTCGAGCTCGAACTTGCGGATGATGAAGTCGCCTTCCTGTTTCTCGGGCGCCTCAGCTTTCACGCCAAGGCGCATCCTTATCCGATGTATGTCGCGCTCGAAGCGGCCGCGAAAGAGACCGGCAAGAAGATCGCACTGATCCAGTGCGGCTGGTTTGCGAATGAATTTATCGAGAAAGCATTCAAGGAGGGCGCGGCGGAATTCGCGCCGAGCGTGCGCCACATCTGGCTCGATGGCACGAAGGACGAAGCGCGCGAAACCGCCTGGGCCGTAAGCGATGTCTTCATGTCGCTGTCGGACAATATCCAGGAGACGTTCGGCCTCACCATCATCGAGGCGATGGCTGCGGGGAAGCCCGTGATCGCGACCGATTGGGATGGCTACCGGCAAACGGTGCGGCGCGACGATACGGGTTTCCTGATTCCCACCTACATGCCGCAGCTCGATCAGGTGGGTGACATTTATGCGCAGCGCCATGCCGCGCAGGCGCTTACTTACGATGTCTACATCGCCGCGGCGAGCCAGCATGTGTCGATCGATCTGCGCGCGCTGCGCCACGCCATCGTCGACCTTGTCGAGCATAAGGAGTTGCGCGGCGTGATGGGCGCGCGCGGCCGCGCGGTGGCGCGCGAGACCTTCGATTGGGCCGTCGTGATGCGCGCCTACGAGACCCTGTGGGCGCGGCTTGCGGTATTGCGCGGAGCGGCGGTCAAGGGCGCGGCGCCGCCGGTCGCGCAGCATCTCAATCCGTTCCCTTATTTCGCCTCCTATCCCTCCGCGGCGCTCGATGCGCAAACGCTGGTGAGCCTGCGCGTAGCGCCGGATTGGCGGGCCGCGATGCGCCATGCGCTCTTCAGCGCGGCGCGGGATGCCAATCCGGCCGAGGCCATGCTGGCGGCGATAGAGGATGCGCTGCGTCCGCACGCGCTGCCGGTCGCCGGCATCGCGGCGAAAACCGGGCTGGCGACGCAGGACGTATTGCAGGCAGTGAGCTTGATGGCGAAATGGGGCGCGGTCGATCTCGGACCCGACATCGCGCGCTGAACACCCTGGCGTGACCTTAAGCGGTCTCGCGCGTTATCCGGAAGTCCAGCTCTGGAGGGGCGATGACGCGCGAAGCTTTTCTGGTCGGCCTCGTCACGCTTCTGGTCACCATTGACCCGGTCGGGCTCATCCCTGTGTTCCTGTCGCTTACGCGGGGCATGGACCGGGCGGCGCGCGGCTCCATCGCGCTGCGGGCGGCCGTGGTCGCTTTCGCCATACTCAGTTTTTTCGTGCTCGCGGGCGACTGGCTGCTGCGCTGGCTGCAAGTCAGCCTCGCGGCCTTTCGCATTTCCGGCGGTCTGCTGCTGTTCTGGATCGCGTTTGAAATGGTGTTCGAGAAGCGCGCCGAGCGCGAGCAGCAGACCGCGGACGTGGCGCTCGGCAAGGACCGCATTCGTGATGTCGCCGCCGTGCCGCTCGCCATACCGCTGATGGCGGGGCCCGGCGCCATCACCGCGGTGATCCTGCTCGCGGCCAAAAGCGACGGCACGATCATGTCGCTGGCAAGCCTGCTCGGGCTGATCGCGGTGGTGGTCGCGGTTTGCTACATCGTGTTTTTGGCCGCGACGCGTCTCGCGCATCTGCTTGGCGCGACGGGACAGCATGTGCTGTCACGCATGCTCGGCCTGCTGCTTTCGGCGCTCGCCGTGCAATTCGTCGCCGACGGCTTGCGCGCGCTGCTCAGCGTTCCACCAGTGGCGGGATGATGTAGACGTTCATGGTCCAGGGGAGGCCTTTCGCGCCCCAGACCTCGCGCTGCAACGTGACGGGAATGACCTTCGTGTCCGCGCGCCTGTAGAGCGCGGCGGCGTCATTACAGGCTGCATGTTCAGGCGAGCAAATCGCCATCATTCCATGCTCCTTGATGCCCGCCGGGGTGACCCAAGGCGACCAGCGGAAATTGAAATTGTTGAACTCGGATGTGTTGTCTCGCGAGCGGAAAACGACTTGCAGCTGAAAGTCGCGCTCGCCCGCGATAAAGCGCAGGGGCGCACCGGTTTCCTGACGCCAGATATTGATGGCGGCATCCGCCATTTCCTCGCGCGGCTCCGAATAGTGCTTCGTGTCGAACCGCAGATAGAGATACGGGAGCAGGGGCGCCGCCACCAGGCAGACGCCAAGAAGCAGGCCGACGCTGAGACGGGTCGCGCGCACGGCGGCGTCGATGTTGGGCATGATGAGCTGGATCAGCACCAGCGGCACCAGCGCGAAGATCGGAACCGCGAAGGGAATGCCGAGCGCCGCATGGCCCACGGTGCCGGCGACAAGCGTCAGCACGAAAGGCGCGTAGGCGAGCACGTTGAAGAAGGAATTGCCGTGACGAACGGCGATCCTCGGCTCCATCGTTTCGCGGCCCCGGCGCCAGCGCACGAAGAGCAGGATCGCCGAAGGCAGAACGAAGAAGGCCACGTTTCCGGCGATGAATTCGAAGTAATGGCTGGCGATCGCACGATCGGCGAGGTCGATGCGGTTCGACAGATAGAGCAACGGCTGGAAGCCATCGCGAAACAGCCAGAGAAGATGCGGCAGGAACACGATGAATGCGATCGACGCCGAGACATAGGGCGCCGCGGAGGTGAAGTAACGGCGTCGCGACTCGTGCGTGAGCGCGGCGAAGAAGCAGGTGGCGATCAGGATCGCGCCGAAATATTTCGACAGGATCGAAAATCCGGCGAGAAGCCCGCACAGCGCAGCATGGCGCAGCATGCGCGTCTCGATCGAGCGCACGAAAAAGTAAAGCGTCCACGGCCACAGCGACAGCAGGATCGTGTTGGCGTTGAAGCGCTGCGCGTTGAATTGGTAGAACGGCGTCAACATCAGGATGAAGACGCCGAGCATCTGCATGCGGCGATTGCCGAAGCGCCCGATCAGCGCCCATGCGCCCGCTAGCCCGACGGCGCCGTTCAGCTCGCTGAGCAGCCAGAACGACCAGCTGCTGCGCGGCATGATCGAGAACCACGCGCCTGCGACCCACGACCAGAAAGGCGGATGCTTGTAATAGCCGAAAACAAACTCGCGGCCCCACGAATAGGCCTCAAGCGAATCGCCATGCAGGCCCCGGCCAGTCGAGACTGTGGCGAAGGTCGCCCAGACCAGCGCGTAGAGAAGGACAAGAGAGGCGCCTGGCAAAACATGCGTTTTCAGCCGCGCGTAACTGCGCGACAGGCTGGCGGAGATGTCCTGGACCAGACCGCGGGCCGCGCGCGCGGCATCCGGAAGCTCTCCGGCAATCTGCGGAAACAGCTTGCGCGCCTCCGCGGCGAAGAAGATCGCGGTGAACAGGGCGACGCCGGCGAAAGTGAAGAACGAAACGCGCCACGAGACATCGTTCTCGAGAATCGGCGCGAACCGGGGCGGGGCGAGCGCCTGAAATGCGTAAGCCGTGGTCAGGGCTGCGCAGAACAGGCCGCCGCTTGCGTCGAACAGGATGGCTGAAATTGCGATGGGCAGGATGAGCTCGAGGAAGCCGTAACGGTTTGGCACGACGTCGAAACGCAATTCGAGCGCGAAGATCGACGTCACGACAAAAGCGACCAGCATGAATTGCGTCGGCTTCGACAGGCCCCGCAGCGATTGGGCCGCATAGTCTACGCGCCGGGCCCAGCTATGGGTCGCACTGGCGCGACGGACGAGATGCATGGCGGCGCCGAAGGCCGTTGTCGATGCAATCGACAGAAGGGCTGCGAAACCGGGCGCGCCTTCAACGGTGGCGATGAAGCCGAGAAGGATGCCGGCAACAACCGATGGCGCAATGGCTCGAGCCCAGGAGGCGGAGGAAGCGTGCGGCGCTCCACGCTCGCCGACCTGTTGATCGAGGTTCATGCTTGGCTTCCCGACGCGTCCTCATTCTCTTAAGGCGAAGTTTTAGGCGTTCGGCGGGGGCGAGTCCACGCGAATTCTGTAAAAGTCCAGCCGACGCACCAAATTAGGTGGCGCGCCGGCTCCGGTGACGCTGGCGAATTGAACGCTTATTTCATGGCGTCTTTAAGATAGCTGTCGTCGATATAGCGCGACGGATCGGTGAGCTGCTTCTTAGGCTCCGCGTAAGTTGAGCGTAACATCATGACAGTCTTGACGCCTTCCGGATTGATTTTCAGATCGCGGTAGATGCCGCCCTTGGCGTCGGTCAGCGCCGCGTAGGATTTTTCAGCCGCCGGGCGCTCCATTTTCATGCGGGGCATGAAGATCGCGAGCGCTTCCTCCTTGTTGGCGGGATCGACCAGCCAGGCGACCGAATCACGGAAGCCGCGGATGAAGCCGACGATCTCAGTGCGCTTGGCGGGCGCGTTGTCCTTCTTCACGGCTCCCACGATGCCCTGGTAGGCGCCGAGTTCATCCTTGGCGCGGACGAGGCGACGGAAGCCCTTCGCCTCGGCGGCGAGATCGAGCGGGGTGTTGAGAAGCGTTGCGTCCTGCTCGCCGGCGAGCAGCGCTGCAAGCCGCTGCGCGCCGCCGCCAACCTTCACCCATTTCACGTCCTCTTCCGCGAGGCCGCTTCTCTTGAGCAGGTCGCGTTGCACGAAAGCGTAGCCGGTGGTCATGGCGTCGACCGAAAAGGTCTTGCCCTTGAGATCCTTCAGGGTGGCGATCTCGGGTTTCGCCATGACGTTAAGCATGCCGTCATCGATGCCGAACAGCGCCACGAAGCCCGCGTTCTCGGGCAGGCCCGCTTCGCCCTGTCCTTCATCGTAAGCGATGATGTTGTCGATGGCGGTCAGCGCCATGTCGTAGCGGCCGCCGAAGAGGTTCTTGGCCATCTCGACGGAATTCGGCGTGATGTCGAGTGTCGGCTCGACGTTGTTCTTCTTGAAAATCCCCTTCTCCTGGCCGATCCAGAACGGCCAGTTGGACGCGCCCGCGAAGGCGACGACTTTCAGTTCCGCCGCCGCTGCCGGGAGTACGCAGGCCAGCGCGACGCCGGCCACAAGCGCGGAACGCAGAAGCTTTAATCCACTCATGTCGTTTCCTCCAGATGTCCGGCCCGTTTTCGGGCTCGGTTAGAAATTCAGCCGCGCTGCATGCCCCAGCGCCGCACTGTCTTGGCCTCGATGATGCGGAAGATCACCGCCTCTACCAGCAGCCCGACCGCCATCACGGTGAGCAGCCCTGCGAAAACCGAAGCCGTGTTGAGCGTGTTGCGGTTTTCGAAAATGTACCAGCCGAGGCCGCCCTGTCCCGAGGACACGCCGAACACGAGTTCAGCGGCGATCAACGTGCGCCAAGCAAACGCCCAGCCGATTTTCAGGCCTGCGAGAATGGCGGGAAAGGCCGCGGGGATGAGAATGCCGAACACGAAGCGCAGGCCTTTCAGCCCGAAGGTGCGCCCCGCCATGCGCAGCGTTTCCGATACGGAAAGAAAGCCCGAATGCATGTTGAGCGCCACCGCCCACAGCACGGAATGGATGATGACGAAGACCAGCGAGGGACGCCCGAGGCCGAACCAAAGCAGCGCAAGCGGCAGCAGCGCAATCGCCGGCAGGGGATTGAACATGGCGGTGAAGGTCGAGAGCAGATCGGTGCCGATGCGCGTCGTCACCGCGACTGTGGTCAGCACAGCGGCGATCACGAGGCCGATGAAATAACCGACGACCAGCGTTTGCAGCGTCACCGACAGGCGCGCGGGAATGACGCCAGACATGATGCCCTCTTGCAGCGCCTCGAGCGTGTCGAGGAACGTCGGGAAAGACAGCGGGCTGTTGAGCCAGCGTGCGTAAAGCTCCCAGACGAGCGCCACGCCGACGAGGATCAGGCCACGCCGGACGGCGGCGTTTTCGGCGAGCCTTTCCGGCAGTGACAACGGCTTGGCGACATCGCCGAGTTCGGCGGGCGCCGTCACGTCGAATTCGATTTCCGGGCGCACGGGCGGATGGAGGCGGGTGGTCGCGTTCATCTCAAATCCTCAATGCGCAATCGTCTGGCCGTCGAACAGCATGTGCGAGATGCGCGCCGTGAGGCGGCCAAACTCGACGCTGTCGCGCTGCTTGAAATCGAGATCGTGACAATTCAATTCGGCGCGCACCTGACCTGGATGAGGCGACAGCACGACGACGCGCGAGCCCACCACAACGGCCTCTTCGATGGAATGCGTGACGAACACCAAAGTGAAGCCGACATCGTCCCACAATTGCAGAAGCTCTTCCTGCATCTTGCGGCGCGTCAGCGCGTCGAGCGCGGCATAGGGCTCGTCCATCAGCAACACATCAGGCTTCATCGCCATGGCGCGCGCGATGGCGACGCGCTGTTTCATGCCGCCCGACAGCATGTGCGGATAGGCGTCGACAAATTTGGTGAGGTTCACTTTCGCCAGCGCATCGAGCGCGCGCGCCATGGCCTCGTCGCGACCGACGCCATTGATCAGCATCGGATAGGCGACATTGGCGCTGACGGTTTTCCACGGCAGCAGCTGGTCGAATTCCTGAAACACCATCATGCGGTCGGGGCCGGGGCCCTCGACGACCTTGTCCTTCAACGTGATGCGGCCCTCGACCGGATCGAGGAAACCCGCAATGGCCTTGAGCAAGGTCGACTTGCCGCAGCCTGACGGCCCGAGCAGCACGAGCCTGTCCTGCTTGTGAATGTCGAAGCTGACGCGATAGGTCGCCGTCACCAGATGCTCCGGCGTCTTGTATTGCAGAGTCACGCCTTCGACCCGCACGAGCGGGACGTCTGGCGTTGCATCGATCACGGCGGCCCGTTCCATCACCTGCGACATCATTCCTCCGCTGGGCCGGCCCGCAACGGGCCGGCCTCATGTTTTATTGTCAGTTGCTGGCGGTGCCGTGCGCGTCGGCGACGAAGACATCCTGCCATTTGGCGGGGATGTTCTTCAATCCGCCGGTGCGGCCCATGAAATCGGCAAGCGTCTTCACGCCGTAGACCGCGACGCCGAAATCATCCGGCATCGACTTCAGCATCGCCTCGACCTTCGCCTGGTCGAGCAGCTTGGAGGGCTCGACCTTCAGATAGATTTCGGCGGCTTTCTTCGGGTCGTTGCGGATGATGTCGCTGGCTTCCGTGATCGCCTTGATCAGCACGCCAGACATTTTCGGATTGGCTTCGAGCCACTTCTTCGTCGCGCCCGCGGCCAGGAAAGTCGAGCGGCCGCCGAAAGCTTCTTCGGACGTGGTGACGACTTTCGCCTTGCCGCTTTCCAGCACGAGCTGGGTGAAGGGCGGCGTCGAGAAATAGGCCTTCACTTCGGTGCCGCCGGTGAGCATGGCGTTCAGCGATTCCGGATGCGGCAGCGCGACGACCTGCGGCTTCAACTTGTCTTGCTGGCCTTTGCCGAAGCGCTTTTCGGCGATCATCTGCAAAGCATACATTTGCGGGGAGACGAGCGCCGGCATGGCGATCTTGTCGGTGGGCGCGAGGTCCTCAACCGACTTCGCGTCGAGCTTGTTCGACACCAGCACGAGCGGCGAGGAATTCACGCCCGCAATGCCGAAAATCTGTTGCGGCGAATTGCGCGCCTTGTCCCAGGCGATCAGCATCGCGGCGACGCCGTAGACGCCGACATCGACCGAGCCCGACAGGACGGCGTCCTGCATGGCGGACGACCCCGAGAAGCGGCGATAGCTGGCGGTCACGTCGAGGCCGGCGGCCTTGGCGTGCTTCTCGACCAGTTTCATTTCATCGGCGATGAACATCGGCAGGAAGCCGACGCCGAAGCCGATGCCGATCTTCACTTCCTGCTGCTGCGCCTGTGCGGGCAGGGCCGCGAGCGAAGCCAGAAGACCCAATGCTGTCGCGATTTTGCGTATCATGTCGTTTCCTCTCGATGTTGTTTCTGCTCACGCGGCCTTTGGCGGCTCGAACGGCATGGCGAGCAGAACCATCACCGGCTTGTTGGTCTTGTTTTTCAAAGCCCGCACCTCTCCGGGCGCGATGCGGCAGGAATCGTAGGGGCGCAGCACGGTCTCGCCGTCGGGCGTTTCGACCGTGAGTTCACCTTCCACGACAAAGTACAGCTTTTCGATGGGCGATGCGTTCAAGTCCGTGCGACCGCCCGGCAAGATCTGCGACATGCCGAGCCAAAGCTGATCGGCCGGCCCGGCCTCATGCCCCTGCAGGCGCAGGCAGCGCATGTCGAAATGCGCAGGGGGAAAATAGGGCGGCGCCTCATCGAAGCGTGTGACGTGCATGGCCTACCTTTTCGGATCGAAGATGACGCGATCGCGCGCCGAACCCATCACGGCGACATAGGCCGCCGCCGCATCCTTCAGCGCATAAATCGCGCGCTCTTCGATCGGGAACGGCTTGAGCTTGCCGCTGGCGAAACCGGGCGCAAGTTCGCGCAGCACGGCGCCGGTGGCGATCGAATTCAGCGCCAGCGAGTCGATGCCCACATAGGTGTGGCGGCCGCGGTAGAATTCAAAAATGTTGAACTGTACGATCTTGTCGATCGCGGCGATCAGGATCTGGCGCCCAAGTATGGCGAGCGCCTTGTGCGCGTCCTGGAAGTAAGGATCGCCGACGGTGTTGTAGACGATGTCGGCGCCCTTGCCGCCCGTCATCTCGCGCACTTGCGTGGCGACATCGCCCTTCGACTTGTCGACGATCTCGACGGGCGTGCAGGCGTAGCCAGCATAGGGCTCGCTCTTGCGCACGGCGCCGATGACGCGCGCGCCCTGCCACGCGGCGATCTGCGCGGCGGCTTGCCCAACCTTGCCGTTGACGCCCATAACCAGAACCGTCTCGCCGGGTTTCGGCATGCCCGCGCGGCGGAAGCCTTCGATGGCGGTTACGAAAGGCACGCCAATTCCG
>JANXTB010000342.1 GCA_025356415.1 Hyphomicrobiales bacterium | reverse complement strand
CATGCCCGGCGCCCCGAACGCCATCGTGCAGAACATGCCCGGCGCCGGCAGCCTGCGCGCGGCTAATTATCTTTACAATACGGCTCCGCGTGACGGATCTGCCTTTGGCATTTTCGCACGCAACATCCCGCTGATGGGACTGGCGGGGCGCAATCCGGCGGTGCAGTTCAATCCGCGCAAGTTCAACTGGATTGGCTCGTCGTCCAGCTTCGCCGACGACGCCTATCTTTTCTTCGTCCGCAAGGACGCGGCCGTAAACACGATCGAGGCCGCGCGCAAACCCGGCGGGCCGCCGATCATCATGAGTTCGTCCGGCGAAGGGTCGCCGGGGCATGACGTGCCAAATCTCCTGCGCGATGTGTTGCGGCTCAATCTGAAGATCATTTCGGGCTTCCCCGATGGCGGCTCGATGAATCTGGCCGTGGACCGTGGCGAAGCGGATGGGCGCACGGTGGATTATTCCTCCATTCTCGCGGGCAAGCCCGACTGGCTCGATCCGGCGGGGCGGATGAAAGTTTTGCTGCAGTTTGGACGCACGACGCGCCATCCCGCTTTCCCCGATGTGCCGACTGCGCACGAACTCGCGCCAGACGAACATGCGCGCAAGGTGCTCGAACTTGCGGAAGTACCCTGGCATCTGTCGCGCAGCTTCACAGCGCCGCCGGATGTTCCGGCTGAGCGCATCGCAGCTCTGCGCACGGCGTTTGCGGCCGCGCATCGCGATCCCTTGCTGCTCGAGGATGCGGCGCGGATGAAGCTCGAAATTCATCCCGGCTCGGCTGATGAAATCATCGAGCAACTCGACATCGTCGCCAACGCTCCGCCGGAGATGCTGGAGCAATTGCAAAAACTTTTCGAAGCGAGCAAGGGCTGAGGAGAGCTAGATGCGATGGATTCTTGCCGTACTCGGCGTCTTGGCGACCACCTTGCTTCCCGCCCTCGCGCAAGTGAGCACGCTCGATAAACTCTCCGCCCTCACAGGCCCCGAGCGCGAGCACGTTCTCGTGGAGCAGGCGAAAGCCGAAGGCTTCCTCATGCTGTACTCGTCCATGCAGACGGCGAGCATCATCAATCTGCAGAAGGCCTTTGAGGCGAAGTACAAGGTCAGTGTCAAATACTGGCGTGGCGGCAGCGAGGATATCCTGCGGCGCTCCGTTGTTGAGGCGAAGGCGGGGCGCGAGGACGTCGATGTTTTCGAGAGTGATGGGCCGGTGCTCGAAACGATGCATCGCGAGACGCTGCTGGCCAAGGTTGCGTCGCCCTACACCGACGAACTCATCCCAGAGGCCCTGCGTCCGCACCGCGAATGGGTCGCGACGCGCGTGAACATCTTCGCCGCTGTCTATAATTCGAAGCTGATCTCGAAAGAAGATGCGCCTGTTTCCTACGAGGCGCTGAAGGACCCGAAGTGGAAAGGCAAGCTCGGCATCGAGGCGGATGATTTCGATTGGTTCGGTTCGCTCGCGCATCTCATGGGCGAGCAAAAAACCATCTCTCTGTTTCGCGACATCAAGACGACGAACGGTTTCTCGCTGCGCAAAGGGCACACGTTGCTCACCAACCTAGTGGCTGCGGGGGAAGTGCCGCTGGGCCTGACCGTCTACTTGCAGAATATCGACGTCGCGCGGAAAGCCGGCGCCCCGGTTGAGACGATACTGCTCGATCCGATCATCGCGCGGCCAAATGGAATTGCCATAGCGCGCAAGCCGCCGCATCCACACGCAGCCTTGCTCTTCTACGATTTCGTTCTTTCGACCGACGGGCAGGAAGCGCTGCGGCAGCGCGAATTCATCCCTACGAGCACGAAGGTGGACTCCGTCTTGTCGGGATTGAAAGTTCATTTCGAAGACCCCGCCGTTCAGCTCGACGAAGGCGACAAATGGCAGAAGCTGTTTCGTGAAGCGATCGGACAGAGAAGCCGGTGAGCCGGCTCACGTCTTGTTCTCGGCCAAGGTCTGCAATTCCGCTTCATAGACCGGACCCATGCGCGACTCCACGCCATGCCGCGCGAGTTGCTCGTCGAACGCCTTGCGTACCTGCGCCGTCTCGTCTGCATAGTCGATCTGGTTGCCGCCGAGCCTCCGTGAAATCCACGACAGCGGCACGCCTTGCGAATTGCGGAAGGACGAGTGCTTGAAAGCAAGATAACGCGCCGGCGTCGCGCCCGCGTTGAAATGCTGGTGGAACATATTGTTGGGCGGCACGATCAGCGTGCCGGGCTTCCACTCATAGCTCTGGGGCTCTTCGCCGTCCTGCCACATCAGCGAGAAGCCTTCGCCGGACAGGATGATGACATGCGCGCCGGGTCCATGGCGGTGCGCTTTCTTGTAGGTGCCCACGGGAAATTGGGAGATGTGGCTCGCCATCGAGCCGCGCGCCATGTTGAAGCGGATATGCCCGCCACCCGCGCCGCGCTCCTTCGCGGTGATGAGTGGTAGATTGACCGCGTCCGGCACGAAATTCGTGCGCAACAAAAAGCCGTCCTGCTCACCCTTGTTGCTGAAATAATCCGGCTCGCCGTTGAAACGGCCCTTGAAGTCCCGCGCCGTGTTGAACACGAAATCGATGTCGTCGAACAGGTTGATGAGCTGCGGACAGAAGGTGACGCCAACATAACGCGCCGGTTTCTGGCCGGAGCCGTTGAAATGCTGGTGCGCGCAATTGAGCGGAATGGCGAACATGGCGCCGGCCTTCCACTCGAAGGTGATGCGCTGGCCGGAATCGTTCCAGACGGTCGTTGAGCCGCGCCCATCGAGGATCAGAACCATTTCCTCGAACAACTGCCGCTGCGGCGCGAGCTTGCCGCCGGGTGGTATTTCGCAAAGGTAGCAATCATTCGATTGCCGCGACTGCTCGTGATTGATGAACACGCCACGCCCGCCGCGGCGCGCCCACGGCTTCAGGTCGACGGTCTTTAGGTCGGGAACGTAATGGGCGCTGATGATGTCGAGCCCCTCGGCCCGCACCCAGCGCTCGTAGGGCGTTTCCTTTTCGGACGAAAACTTGCGCGCAAGCTCTTCGGACGCTTTCGGTTCGCCAGCCATTGCATTCCTCCCGGTCGCCTTTTTAAGCCATTCTAGACGGCCGTGTGCCGCACGCAAACGGGATCGGCTTGCCAGCGCGGGCGCCACGTAGGATCATTTCGAAAATAGCGCATCCCCGAGAGAGAAACGCATGACGCAAACCCAGGATGCCGGACCGGAGAAATCCTTCGCCTTCGATTTTCTCGATCGCAACGCAGCGGAAATCGCACTTCTGGGCGACAGCATTTTCTACTTCGGCGAACTCGGGATGCAGGAATTCGAAACCGCGAAGCTGATGACCGAATTGCTTGAAGAGGGCGGTTTTACGGTGGAGCGCGGCATCGCCGGTTTCCCGACCGCCTTCCGCGCGACATTCGGTTCCGGCTCGCCCGTGATCGCCATCCATACCGAATATGACGCCAATCCTGACAATTCGCAGAAGGCGGGCGTGACCGGTCCCGAGGCGATTGTCGAGGGTGCGCCGGGCCATTGCGAGGGCCACAACGTCAACGCCGCCGTCATGGTCGCGGGCGCGTTGGCGGCCAAGGAAGCGATGCAGAAATTCGGGTTGAAGGGCGCCTTGAAAGTCTTCGGCGCGCCTGCCGAAGAGCAACTGGTGAGCCGTCCCTATTTTGTGCGCGACGGCTATTTCGACGATGTCGATGTGTCGCTCACGCCCCATATCGGCGCGCAATTCAACGTTGGCTACGGCCTCATCCAGAGCGCGCTGATTTCAGCTTATTTTACTTTCCATGGCGAAACGGCGCATGCGGCATCAGCGCCATGGAAGGGCAGGGACGCGCTTGATGCCGTCATCCTGATGGACGTGGGCATGGCCGAGCATCGCGAGCACATGATGTATCGTGCCAGCGCGTCATTACGGAAGGCGGCGACCAGCCAAATGTCATCCCCAAGCGCGCGCAGGTGTGGTGGTATTTTCGTGGCGCTACCGCTGAGGCCGCCATGGCGCTTTTCGAGCGTGCGAAGAAAGTGGCCGAAGGCGCCGCGCTTATGACGAACACGACCTATGAGGTCGAGGTGCAGAGCGCGGTCTGGCCCGTGCGTGGCAACCAGACTTTGGCCGAACTCGTTCAGGCGGAATATCTGCGAGTCGGGGCGCCGGAGTGGAGCGCGGAGGAAGAGGACCTTGCGCGCCAGCTTCAAGAGGCCGTGCGCGTGAAAGTCGACGGCCTGTCGCAGTCCGTGTCAATCATGAAGGGGCCAGCGGTACAGAAGCCGGCGTCCAACGATGCTGGTGATGTTTCGTGGAAAGTGCCGATGGCGAAGTTTTATTTTCCGTCGAATGTGCCGAATATTTCCTATCACCACTGGGCGGCTGGCGTTGCGCTCGCAACATCCATCGCGCACAAGGGCGCGCTCGCGGGGTCGAAGGTTCTCGCTGCCAGCGTTCTGGAGATTTTCCGCAATCCCTCGATCGTGGCGCAGGCGAAGGCAAGTTTTGCGGAGGAAACGAAATGCGTCGCCTATTTCTCGATGCTGCCGCCCGACCAGAAGCCGCCGCTTGCCCTGAACCACGCGACCATGGAGCGCTTCCGTGCACAGATGCGCACGCACTATATCGGCGGCCGGCCACGGTTCGTCTAAGTCTGCGCGCGGATCGCGTCGTAGAGCAGCGACGCGATGGCGAGATCCTCGAGGCCCGCGCCGAGGGACTTGAAGACAGTGATGTCGTTCGGCTGACGACGTGGCGGATCGGCGACGACGCGGCTGAGAGGCTGCACGCGCGTCCAGTCGAAACTCTCGCCAAGAGCCAGAAATTCAGCCGCTTCCTTGCGCGCCTGCGAAACGTCATCCGTCGCGATCAGGGCCGCCGATGCGACGATGGAAGGATCGAGCTCCATGCGTGTCGCCGCATTGGCGCCCATGGCGTTGACATGCGCGCCCGGTCGCAACCAGGCTGATTTCAGCACAGGCGTCTCCGACGTGGTGGCCGTGACGACGATATCAGCCTCCCGTGCAGCCTCTTCCGGCGAGTGCGCGCGGCGGATGCTGGCTTTGATAAAGGGCGCCAGCCGCTCGCAGAAGGCGTCGAGCGTTTCGCGTGTGCGGGCATAGACGACGAGCTCTTTCATCACGCCTCCCGCCTCCAGCGCCAGCACTTGCGCGAGCGCTTGTCGTCCCGCGCCGATCAATCCGACTTTGCTCGAGTTCGCCCGAGCCATCAGGGATGCCGCCAGCGCATTTGTTGCGCCTGTTCGCACTTGGCCGAGCCAATCAGCCTCCATGATCGCGAGCAGGCCGTCGGTTCGGGAATAGAGCAGAATGTGGAAGTTTCCGCCGCCATAAATTTTCACTGCGTACCGATCCAGAGTCGCATCGCTTGCGCCGGTCACGTTGAGCGATTTGCCGAGCGCCTTGGCGCGCGTGCGCGGAATGTTGACGACGCGATCCTGCGCCTGACGTGTGAACGCCTCGCGCATGGCCGCGATGGCGGACGCCATGTCCACCGATGCGCGGCAGCGCGCCTCATCCAGATACACGGGCGGCGATTTCATGGATCATTCCGTTGTGCGTCGTCGTAAAGTTTTTGCAGAGTAGGCGAGGCTGTCTGCGACCGCAAACAGCCATGCCGGCTCAATTGCGCGGACGAACCAGTTCGCGGGGCTCGCCCGTGACCTCCAGTATGAACAGCCCGCTGTTCGCGCGGTCGACTGCGTAGACATAGCCGCGATCATCCACTTCAACATTGTTCATCTGGATCACTGGGACACAGCCCTTGCGGTCTTTCTCGTCGTCGCAGCGATAGTCGGTGTTGGCGTTGCGCGCGGGAATAAAATAGCCGACTTCCCTTGGCTTGTAGGGATCGCGCACATCGACCATGCGCACGCCGGCGTTGAACCACGTGAAGAACATGAGCCGCCCATAAAAAGCTGGCGTCCGGCTTTCATTGCTCGAATGCGCGCCAAATCGGCCGCCGCGATCGCAGAAATTTCCGGGGCGTTCGTCGGGTTCATAGGTGGCGACGCCGAAGGGGTGGCGTTCATCCGTGACGTCGATGAAAAACGCCATCTGGCGCGCCTCGGCGCAGGCGGTGACGTTGTTCTCGTTCACGACCACCACGAAATTTCGCATCTTGAGCGTGGTGTCGTGTGCAAAGCCAGATGGCTCCATGCCATAAAGCGGGAAGGCCGTATGCGCGCCGAGAAATTCAGGCAGCGTCGCGCGGCCGACTTCAATGTCCTGCATGGCTTTGGCGGAAATGTCGCTGCCGCCCTTCAACATCTTGTCGCGATCGACGATGACGGCGGCGCCATTCTTGTTGGTGCCGTATCCGAAGAAGACGCGGTTCAGATCCGGGCCGCCCAGAAGCGCGCCATGCAGAGGCGCAGTGGGTTCGTTGACGCCGCCGCCCTTCACGTGTTCCGGCAGGCTGACTTCTCGGATCTTCACCGGCATTTCGGGATTGGAGAGATCGTAGACATTGGTCACGCGCTGGACGTTCCAGCGGTTCTCGGCGCCTGAATGCACCAGAAGCGCGATGCCGCTGCGGCAATCCCAATCATTCTTGTGCGTGCTGCGAAAGCCGTCGATGCGCCAGACGATCGAGGGTTTTTCGGGCGTAGTGACATCCCAGATTTCCTGGCCGCTCTCGCCGAAGGTCCGCAGTAAATAAAACTTGGACGGATCGGTGTTGGGCAATTCACCGCCGCCGCAGACGCGCGCCATTTGTGCGCCGCCAGTCTCGCGCCCGGGCGCCTCGCGGCCTTTTTCGCCGGGAATATGAAAGAGCAGTTTCGGCTTGCTGACATCGGTCACGTCGACGATGGACGTGCCGTTCTCTTCCTGCTGGTTGTTGAGCGGGTTCAGCGTGCGTCCGCCGTGATGGCCGACATAGAGCAACCAGCGCGCGCCCTGTTGCTTGATCGTCGGCTGATAGGCGGTGCGCGCCGCGAGGTCGTTCCAGCCAACCTGTCTGAGGTTCAAAGCTTCGGTTTTGCTCGCGTCATAGGCCTTGGCTGCGCGCTCCGCAGTGGCTGCGGCCAAAGGATCGTTGACCGGCGCGTTGACGCTTTTGACTTGCGCGAACGCGGGCGCGCCGATGCTGAGCAGAAAGCAGGCGAGAGCGGGCCAAAGCTTGCGCATGTATCCTCCCTTTTTCGTCCGGTATGATGCGCTTTCTGCGCCTGGTTTCGCCGGTCATGGCAAGTTAGCGAGGCGCCCGCGCGACTGCAAATTTATGAAACTAACTTAAGCTTCACATTTTGACGGGTTCACCGCGCCGACCGCATGGACGCGTTTCGGTCCGGTCCGGACGGTCTTTTCGCGTGTGGCGCATTAATTTAGCCCGCAGGTGGCGCAGGTTCGTCGCCAGGTACTTCCCCAAAATCGAACAAAACTTCAAAATCCGTAGTACCTCGCTGAACTTTTTGATTTTTTGAGCTCGCCTTCGCATTACCTTCCAGGAGACGATGCATGCCCATCTTTTTTCTCAATCAAAGATTGGGATCCGAGTTCATTCCAGACGAGGAAGGCGCCGATTTTGGCAGCCTCGAAGACGCGCGCATCGAAGCGATTGCCGCAGCTCGCGAGTCTATGGCGCGAATGGTGTTGACGGGCCGTCTCGATTTGAGCGCCGCCTTCGAGATCATGGGGCCTGAGGGACTGCCCTCCCTGGTCGTTCGCTTTTCAGATGCGCTGGTCATCGTTGGCAGGTAGATGTTCATCTCGTCGCAGTGTTTGTACGGTATTGGTGAATTGTAGCCGGGTGTTATTACCGCGATACTTTCAAGTCACGTCTCCGGACTCGGGCGCTCCTCGGTACAGCGCGCTCCCGCCCGCAATGAAGCGAGGAGCAAATGCCTGTGTCACAGAGCGCCAATGGAGTCCTTCAGCGCATCTCGGCTGACGACTTCCATTGTATCGAGCCCTTCCTTGAGAGGGTCGAGCTTAAGCTCAAGCAAGTGATGATCGCGCCCGACGAGCCGATCAGCCATGTCTGGTTTCCCGAAAGCGGGATGTTCTCCATCATCGCGCGGTCGGATGAATCGGAGGCCATCGAGGTCGGCATGATCGGCATGGAAGGCATGACAGATCATCTGACTTGCGTGGGCGATACGTCCGTCTTGCGGAGCCTTGTTCAACTTCCCGGAACGGCGCTCGCCATTGAGGCGTCACGTTACATCGAGTGGATTGAGGAGCGGCCGCGCGTGATGCGTCTCGTCCTGCGTTTTCAGCAAAGCATGATGGTGCAAGTCTCGTTTACCGCACTCTCGCACGGCAGTTACACGATAGAGGAACGGCTGGCGCGCTGGCTTCTGATGAGTTTCGACCGCAGCGACGGTGGCGACCTGCCGCTCGTGCATGAGTTCATCGCCATGATGCTGGCTGTGCGCCGCTCGGGCGTGACGACGGCGATGCATGTTCTGGAAGGCAAGCACGCCATCCGTGCGGTGCGCGGGCGAATTCAGCTCCGCAATCGCGAAGTGCTGGTGGACATGGCGGCCGGCTCCTACGGAATTGCGGAGCGTGAATATATGCGCCTCATGAGCTTGGATGGCGGATTGTAAAAAACTCAGCCGCTCCTGCGCCGCTGTTGGTGGCGCAGGTTGTCGCGGGCTTCGTCGTCACGCATCGCGCTGCGCATCTGCGCGATCAGCTCCCGGAGCTTTTCGGTGTCGACCGTCGTGGTGGGCGAGACGCGCCCGATGCGCTCGACAAGCCCATCCATGGCCAGGAGATCGCCAGCGACCTGCTCGGAAATGGACGGCGCGGCCTCGCGCGCCGAGCGCATCTCCATGGCGATGATCGCAGCGAGGAATGAGCCCTGATGCAAGAACAAGGCGCTGACACTCCAGATCAGGACGTCGAACCCGGTAATCACGCTGCCCATCCAGAGACCGAACAGGACAGCGATGATCTGGAACGACGTGATCGCCAGTACGACGGTGGACGTCACAACCCAACCAAGCACAAGTCCGCTCAAGGTGCAGGCCAGTGCAAACCAGAACATGAATGCCTGCTTTCGGAATTAGGAAACATGCGCGCAGTTTACTTGACGTTGAGCATTTTCGCTGCGGCCGGTGCAACGAAATCCCACGCTACGAAGCGACATGCTGAACAATGAATTAACATTGCCCCCATGAGGCTTTGCAGCGGGGATGGCGGATTTCAGTGATGCTCGTCGAGAGCGGTGATGCCCACGGCTTCGCCGCTCACGGGAAAGAAATCACGCAGCCACGCGGTGACGACTTCATGCACGCGGCGGTTTCGTTCGGCGAACATGAAGTGATCGGTACCCGAGAAAAGATGCAGTTCGGCGGGCGCCTTCGAGCGCTCGAACATCCGGATCGTCTGCTCTGTCGGCGTCACGCTGTCGACCGCGCTGTGCATCAGCAGCACGGGGCGCGGCGCAATGTCGGCGATCACGTTTTCGGCGGTGAAATCGAACATGCTCTGCGCCGTGTCGACCGGCATTTCGATGATCGAACCTTTCAGAACATGCGCGCGCAGTTTGTCGGGGATCGGCACGATGTCGTAGCGATCCACTATCATCGATTTGCCGTGCTTTTCCTTGTAGGCGCGGCCGTCCTCGAGCATCTTCAGGAAGCGCGGATAATTGTCGCCATGCTGGCCTTCAAATTTCAGCGCGCCATTGCCCCAGCCCGATACCGAGATGCAGGCCGCAACGCGCTTGTCGGTGCCCGCTGTATAAACCGCAACTGCCGCGCCAAACGACGAGCCCGCAACCGCGATGCGGTCCGGGTCGATATTCGGGTGTCCCTGCAGGAAGGTGATCGCGTTCTTCACGTCGCTGACTTGCTCCATGCAGATCAGGCGGCCATGTTCGCCCTCGCTCGTGCCGCAGCCGCGAAAGTCGAAACGCAGCGTGACGTAACCGAGCTTGTTCAGCATCGCGCAGGGCGTCTGCACATTGCCCGCGTGGCGCGTGGAGCCAAAGCCGTGCAGCACCATGAAAGCCGGGCGCTTCTCGTTTTCAGCGAGACCGTCGGGCGTGGAGATTGTGCCGGTGAGCGTCAGCCCGTCCGAGGTGAATGTGATGTCGTGCTCGGCCATGTGCGTTTCGCCCTTCAAAGGTACATGTTTTTCATATGCTCGGCCCGATAGCGCAGGCCGGCCGCCGCGTCGGGCGGGATGGATGAGGCAATAAAGCCAATCTCCGCGTCCGACAATATGATGGAAGCAGCTTCGATGTTCTCGACGAGGCGGCTCAGCGTCTTGGTGCCCGGAATGGGGATTATGTCTTCACCCTGTGCGAGCAGCCACGCGAGCGACACCTGGCCCGCCGTGCATCCGCGCTCGGTGGCGACCTGCTGGACTGCCTGCGCGAGCTCGAGATTCTTCGGCAGGTTTTCCGCCGAAAAGCGCGGGTGGCGCAGGCGCTCGTCCTTGTCGCCCAGCGAGCCTGGTTGCACGGCGCCGGTCAGCAGGCCGCGCCCGAGCGGCGCATAGGCGACGAAGGCGACGCCAAGCTCGCGCGTCGTTTGCAGCACGTCTTCGGCTTCCGCGCGATAAAGGATCGAATATTCGCTCTGGATCGCCGCGATGGGATGGACCTTGTGCGCGCGGCGCAGCGTCGTCGGGTTTACCTCGCAAATGCCGAGCGCGCGCACCTTGCCCTGTTCGACAAGACGCGACATGGCGCCGATCGTGTCCTCGATGGCGACCGCGGGATCGATGCGGTGGATGTAATAGAGGTCTATACAATCGCTCTTCAGCCGCTCCAGCGAAGCCTCGCAGAAGGCCTTGATCGTCTCTGGATTATTGTCGGCGACCTTGCCGTCCTTGCCAGCCATATTGCCGAACTTCGAGGCGATAAGCACTGAGTTGCGCGCATTGCCAAAGGCGCGCGCCAGCAGTTCTTCGTTATGGCCATTGCCGTATTTATCCGACGTGTCGAACATGGTTACGCCGCGCGCGCGCGCCTCATGCAGCACGCGCAGCGCGTTGTCGTCGTCTGACGGGCCATAGCTGCCCGACAGCGACGCGCAGCCAAGACCAATGGGAAAGCACGAAAGTCCGCTGGCGCCGATCGCGCGCGGCGGACGCTTCTGTTCAGTCATGGCGCGCCCTCAAGTCGGCGAAAACAAAAGGGCGCGCTTCTGCGCGCCCTTGGCTTTTTGTGTTGCTTGCTCAAGCGCGCCAGGGGGCTTTCTGGACGACATGCGTGTCGATTTCGAAATGGCTGTCGAAATGATGCTTGGTCACGTCATGGGGCACGGACCACGGCAGCTCGCTATAGAAGTTCATGCGCAGGAACTCCGTGCAGTCGACCGGATCGGTGATGACGCTGTGTCCGATGCCGCGCGGGATCATGGTTACGGTGCCCGGCGCCGTATCGGCATTGCCGGTCTCCGACATGTCGAGCGCGTTGCCGCGGAATTGAATGCGCACTTCCTCGCTGCGCAAGGCGCGGTGGAACGCGAATTGCTCGCCTACAATGTTGTAGACCTTGATCTCGAGATGCTTGCCGCGCATCACAGGCTTGGGTTCGCCGCTCGTGCCAGTGATTTCCTTGAACAGGTCGAAAGCGCGCAGTTTGGTGACGCCGCTCTTGGCCTCGCGCGGGCTGGTCGATCCGGCGGGCACCAGGTCGGCGTAATCGCGGCCGAAAATCGTGAGGTCGGTCGGCGTGTCGTTCCAGCAGATCATGCGCTCGACAACGCGATCCTTCGGCGCGCTTACGCGGTCGGCGGGAATGGACCATTGCGGCCCGCCAACGCGGCGCACCGTGAATTTCGTTTCGGAGACCTGGTCGTCTTCGCTCATGAAGGTCGTGAAGGGCGAGTTGACAAGCGCGAACCAGCGCAGGCTGTCAGCTGTTCCAGCCGAGCGATGCGCGATGCCTTCGGGAATATGCATGATGTCGCCGGGGACCATCTTGTATTCGGCGAATTCGGTTTCGATCACGGTCTCGCCGGCGAACTGCATATAGACCGTATCGAAGTCGACATGGCGCACGAAATCCTGCTGCGCTCCGCAGACGCTCTCGACGCCGATGCGGTGATCGGAATTGACGAGCAGTTCGATGCGGTCGTTCGGCTTGGCGAGCAGGTCGAAGGCGCGAAACATCGGCAGAGCGCGCGTGCTCTTGCCGGAATTCATCAGGCTGGCCTTGTTGCGTTGCGCCCACGCGGGCAGATAGGAGCGCGCGGACGTGTGCCACGTCGTCATGAATTCGCGCGCCTTGTTCTGAACGTTCATCTGCGGTCTCCCAAAATTATTCTTGATTACTTTGCGCCCAGCATCAGGCTCGCCTGCTGCAATTCGGGCACGAGGGCGTCGGGGATTTTGCTGATCTCGGCGACCGTTTCCGCGACGCGCTCGCCCGGTTGCGGGTCGAGGCCAATCTTCAAGGTAGCGATTTCGGCGAGAAAGTCACGATCCTCGACGCAGCGCAGGAACGCGCTGCGCAGGATGGCCAGCCGTTCCGGCGGCACGCCGGGCGTCGAGAAGAACGACGTGCCGATTTCCGCGGCGTTGACGATGGCGCGCATCAGGTCAAGCTGGCGCGGGGTCTTTGCAAAGTCGAGGACGGTCGGCGTGTCCTTGAGCTCGGCATGGCGCTTGGCTGAAAACTGCACGAGGAGATTGATCGACTTGTCGTCGATCCATTGCGGATGGCTGGTCTTCAGCGTGTCCCAGCCGGTGCAATGGCCGTCGACCTCGGCGCGCTCGACTGCCAGCATGCCTTCCATCGAGCCCGAATAGCCGCGCACAATGTCGAACTTCGTGCCCAGTACGGTGTTCGTGGCGTTCGGGTAAACGGTGATGGCGGAGCCAGCGCCAGTCGCCGAGAGACGCACGGGCGTGGTGAAGGCTTCCTCGAATGTCTTGATCGAGGCGCCGCGCGTGAAAATGACGTTCACGAGCGTGTTGATGCGCCCCACCCACGAGAATTCGGAAGACTTGAACCGTTGTCCGCCCGTCGTCAGCCGTTCTTCGAGCGGCAGGGTAGGGGACGCGATGGCGAGAATCGTGCCGTCACGCGGCGCGGAATTCGCGACGAACGCCGCCGCCGTCACGCTGCCGGCGCCCGGCATGTTGCGCACGACAACGCCGGGATTGCCGGGGATATATTTGCCGATGTGGTTGGCCAGCACGCGCGCGTAGAGATTATTGCTGCCGCCCGGCGGGTAGCCAACGATGAGATCGATGTTCTTGCCGCGATAAAAGGGGTCGGTCTGGGCGAGCGCTGCGCGTGATCCGAAACCAGCGAGTCCTCCCGCGATCAGCCCGAGGCTCGTGCGTCGGCTGACTCGAATGATGTTCGAGGGCATTGGCGTTCTCTCCCGAAGCACGCTCTTTTGGCGCGCATTTATTGGGGCGCAAGTCATCATCTTGCCCCCCGCCTGTCAAGGTAGCGGCGGTGCGGGCGCAGCGGAGAGGGCAAGCGTTCGTTTAGCCGCCGTGGCGCGCTACGAATCCGAGCACGGCGCTGTTGAACAAATCGGGCCGCTCCCAATACACGGAGTGCCCTGTCTCTTCGGCGATGACCATCTCGCTTTGCGGAATGGCGTCGCCCAACATGCGCGTGATCGCCGGCGGCGTGATGAGATCGGCGGCGCCCGCAATCAGAAGCACAGGCGGCTTCACGTTGCGCAGCGAACCATCAGTTATGCGGTTGGTCGGCGTCTGCCGATATTCCGTTCCGACGAGCGAATGATGCTCGAGTTCGAGCCAGAGTTTCGTCCCCTCCGAATTCGCGGCGCGGTAGGAGGGCCCGAGCTCGCGAAACTCGACCGGCATCTTGTCCCACCCCGACGGGCGGATCTGCTCGGCGGCGCGGAAAATGTCGCCATCGCGCACGCCCGCGGAATTGCTGGAGATGGTGAGCGAGAGCAGCATGTCTGGATGCGACAACGCAAAATCCATCGAGATCGAACCGCCCGCGGCAGAAGCAACAAGATGAAAACGCGGCAGGTTCATGGCGCGTGCGAGTTCGAAGAGATCCTGCGAACCGCTGCCCGGATTGGCCCTGTCGTAGGCCGATGATTTCGCATAGCCCCGGCGTGAATACGCGATGACGCGATGCCCGGCTTTGGCGAAAACCGGTTGCTGGTAAGACCAGATCAATGCGCTGCCCGACGCTGGATGCATCAGCACGATCGGTGTGCCTGGCCCGTCCGTGTCGCGCACGTAAAGGCGTGCGCCGGGAATGTCGACGAAGCTCTCCGTTTGCGGCGCCTGATCCTTTGGCGGCAGGTGAACGAAGCGGCCGTTGTCGTCTGGCCGGGCGGTCTGCGCCATGGCGATGGACGCTTGTACAAGCGGCATCATCGCGCCCGCGGCCATGAGCCCACGACGATTGATGTGCAAGTTGGCGTCCATGCGTCCCTCCCGTATTTTTGGGAGATCATGCGTTGGACGCCGGTTTCACGCAAATCAGATGGCGCCGTTGTGGAGCGGGCAAGACGTCCGCTTGTCGAAGTCGATCTGGAAGGTCGGATGATTGATGTCGAAACGCGCTTTCATCACGCGCGCGGCCTCGGTGAGGAAGGCGTCACCGGGGTGGCCGGCGGGCATGACGAGATGACAGCTCATCGCGACATCACGCGTCGACAGCGCCCAGATATGCAGGTCGCAGACCTCAAGGACGTCGGGCAGGCGCAGCAGTGCGGCGCGCACATCCTCTATCTCGATTTCATGCGGCACGGCCGAAAGCGCCATGGCGCTCGCCGATTTCAGCAAGCCCCAGGTGCCCCAGATGATCACCGCGTTGAGCAGGAGGCTCATCGCCGGATCGATCCAGACAAGGCCCGTGACCGCAATCACCGCGCCCGCGACCACGACGCCCGCCGAGATGCCAGCATCCGCCGCCATATGCAGGAAAGCCCCGCGAATATTGATGTCGCCCTTGCTGCCTCTCGCAAACATCAGCGCCGTGACGCCATTCACGACGACCCCGGCGGCAGCGACGATCATGATCATCGTGGTCGCGACAGGCTCGGGGTTCATGAGCCGCTGGATGGCCTCGAACGTGATCGCGCCAATGGCGACGAGCAGGAACATGGCATTGAGAAGCGCCGCCAGCACGGAGGACTTGCCGAGGCCGAAGGTGAACCGGGCGGTGGGTCCGCGCTTGGACAGCGTCACGCCGGCCCAGGCGACGATCAGCCCAAGCACATCGCCGACGTTGTGGCCGGCGTCGGCCAGCAAAGCCATGGAATTTCCCAAGATGCCGTAGGTGACTTCCGCAATCACGAAGCCGGTGTTGAGCATTAGCCCGATCGCGAAGGCGCGGCCGAAATCTCTCGGCGCATGGTCATGCCCATGGCCGGCATGCTTCTGGCTCTGGTGACCATGACCATGATCGTGGCCCTTGCCGTGGGCGTGATCATGATCGTGGCCATGATCGTTAGAATGCGAATGCGCCATGTTCAACAGTGCTCCGGAGTCATTTCACATAGGTGCGCAGAACGGACAGGAGTTCCGCCGCGGCCCGCTCGCGCGCGACCTCGTCGGCTTCCACGTCCAGGACATGGCTGCGCAGGTGATCTTCGATGAGTTCGTGGGAAAGGCCGCCAATGGCGCCGCGCACCGCGGCCACGAGATGCATGACCTCGCCGCATTCGGCCTCAGCGACAAGCGCGCGCTCGATCGCGTCCACCTGACCGCGAAGGCGGCGCACGCGGGCGAGAAGCTTCGTCTTGTCTTGAATCGTGTGGGACAAATCAGGCCAGCCATATAGGGGTAGGGGGTATACCCTAGATGGCGGCCGGGAGCAGGGTCAAGTCAGGCCTTAAGCAAAACAAGCCTGGAACGGAGTGTTCAGCGCAGGGCGGCCCGGCTAAGGGCGGGGCGGGCCGTGCGGGCCGGCAGGAAAGCGCGGAGCAGGATGCCCCCTGTATAGCCAACCTGCATGGCGATCAGCGTCAGACCGCCGGCAAGCGCGCCCTGAAGCGCGAAGGCCACGATAGACGCCACCAGCATCACGGGGATGAACCCGAGCACGGTGAGCCGGAGCCCCAGAAGGGCGCTGCACAGGAACGTGGCCGTCACGGCAATCATCATCTGCTCCATAGGGTCAATGACACCTGAGCCATTGCAACATTGCGGCTCTTAAATTTTTGATAAGATCCGGGAACCAATTGTTCGAATGGTCACGCGGTCAAGCCTGCCCCTCGGGGCGGGGGCGCCTGTGGATAAGTCAGACCGCCTTTTTTCAAATCGTTGTTGACACATCTTCGGGCAAGCACTAGAACGCCTCTCACACCGGCAGCGCGCTTGACGTTCTGCCGACCTTCCTGACCTTCGATGAGGCGAAACGCCGGGCAACCGGTGTGCTTCGCCGTCGCCATCAGGTTGGATAGTGAATACGCTGTTTGACAATTAAATCGGAAGAAAGAGAAACGTGGACGGCGGTGTCCTTGCGAGACTCTCACTGTGAAGTGGGGGTCGCAAAGAGACTATCGACGGTCACGTTTTCAAACACCGGTCGGGTGTTCTGCTGTGAAGCGGGCATCTGGCAGTGTTTGGGACTCGTCAATAATGAGTAGTGACTAGTCGGGAAAGAAATCTCAACTACAACTTGAGAGTTTGATCCTGGCTCAGAACGAACGCTGGCGGCAGGCCTAACACATGCAAGTCGAGCGATACCAGCAATGGTGGAGCGGCAGACGGGTGAGTAACACGTGGGAACGTACCCTTCGGTTCGGAATAACTCAGGGAAACTTGAGCTAATACCGGATACGTCCGAGAGGAGAAAGATTTATCGCCGAAGGATCGGCCCGCGTCTGATTAGCTAGTTGGTGAGGTAACGGCTCACCAAGGCGACGATCAGTAGCTGGTCTGAGAGGATGATCAGCCACATTGGGACTGAGACACGGCCCAAACTCCTACGGGAGGCAGCAGTGGGGAATATTGGACAATGGGCGCAAGCCTGATCCAGCAATGCCGCGTGGATGAAGAAGGTCTTCGGATTGTAAAGTCCTTTCGGCGGGGACGAT
>JANXTB010000326.1 GCA_025356415.1 Hyphomicrobiales bacterium | reverse complement strand
GGCGCGCCGGTCGTCTTCGCCAATCCCGAAGCCGCGCGCGCGGCCGGGATCGGCATGGTGTTCCAGCATTTCTCGCTGTTCGACAATCTGACGGTGGCCGACAATATCGGCCTCGTCCTGCCCAAGGACGAGAGCCTCGCGGATTTGCCGGAGCGCATCGCGGGAGTCACCAAGCGCTATGGCCTGAGCCTTGAGGCCGACCGTCCGGTGTGGACCTTGTCGGCGGGCGAACGTCAGCGCATCGAAATCGCGCGCTGCCTTTTGCAGGACCCCAAGCTCATCATCCTCGACGAGCCGACATCCGTGCTGACGCCGCAGGAAGCCGAGCGGCTGTTCTCGACGCTCGACGTTCTGCGCTCGGAAGGCCGCGCGATCCTCTACATTTCGCACAAGTTGGAAGAAGTGCGCCGCCTGTGCGATCGCGCGACAGTGCTGCGGGCAGGGCGCGTCGTCTCGACCTGCATTCCAAAAGATGAAAGCGCGCGCTCGCTGGCCGCGATGATGGTGGGCACGCATGTTGTCGAAGTGCGTTCGACGAAGCTTGATGCGGCAGGCCCGGAGCGGCTGGCGGTTGCAGGATTGTCGATGCCATCGGAGGACATGCACGGCGTCGCGTTGAAGGATGTGTCGCTGCAGGTGCGTGGCGGCGAAGTGTTCGGCATCGCTGGCATCGCGGGCAACGGGCAGGACGAATTGTTTGCGGCGCTGTCCGGCGAACGGCTGGCGGATGCGTCTGGCGCCGTGCGGATCGATGGCGTCTCGGTCGGCCGCGACGACATCACGTTGCGCCGTCAATATGGCGCGGCTTTCGTGCCGGAAGAGCGCAACGGCCATGCAGCGGCTCCCGATTTCACGCTGTCGCAGAACGTGATTCTGTCACGCCATGCGACCGGCGACGTCTCGCGCGGCATGATGGTCGATCTGCCTGCGGCCAAGAAACTTGCGCGCGACATCATCGCGGCCTTCGATGTGCGCGCGTCCGGCGTCGATCCCGCCGCGCGCACGCTGTCGGGCGGCAATTTGCAGAAGTTCCTGGTAGGCCGTGAGATCTCGCGAAACCCGTCGGTGCTGGTGCTCAACCAGCCGACATGGGGCGTCGATGCAGCCGCCTCGGCCTTCATCCGCCAGCAGCTGATCGATCTCGCCCGCCAAGGCTCGGCGGTGCTGGTCATCAGCCAGGACCTCGATGAATTGTTTGAAATCGCCGACCGCATCGCCGTGATTCACCACGGCCATGTGTCGGAAACGCGCGATGCGCGCGCCACGACGCGCGAGGAAATTGGCCTGCTCATGGGCGGCTCGGGAGCAGACATTGCGAACACGCCTCATGCGCATTGATCTCGAGGCGCGCAGCGCGCCGTCGCCGTTGCTCGAAATCCTTTCGCCCTTCGCCGCTCTGCTCGGCGCCATATTCATCGGCGGGCTGGTGATCGCCTTCATCGGCAAGTCGCCCGTCGAGGCGCTTTTCGTCTATTTTCTGGAGCCGCTCGGCGACCCTTGGGCGCTGACGGAACTCGCGGTGAAAGCCGCGCCGCTGACGCTCATCGCCATCAGCCTGTCGTTCTGCTACCGCGCCAATCTCTGGAACATCGGCGCCGAAGGCCAGTTCGTGATGGGCGGCCTGAGCGGCGGCATCATCGCCGTCGTCACGCAGGGCGGCGTCGGTCAGGAGACGCTCGGGTCGTGGTGGATCTTGCCCGCGATGCTGATCGCGGGAACGCTGGCGGGCCTGCTTTACGCGATGATCCCGGCGTTCCTGAAAGTGAAACTCGGCGCCTCTGAAATCCTGACCAGCCTGATGCTGGTCTATGTCGCGGAAATGATCCTCGACTATCTGGTGCGCGGGCCGCTGCGCGATCCCAACGGTTTCAACTTTCCGCAAAGCGTGCCGTTCGACGATGTCGCGCGCATGCCGTTCCTTATGGAAGGCGAGCGTCTGCATGGCGGCATTGTCATCGCGGTGTTGGCGGTGGCCATCGCATCCTTCGTCATGCGCCGCACTCTGTTCGGCTTCGATGTCGCGCTCGTCGGCTCGGCGCCGAAAGCCGCGCGCTTTGCAGGTTTCAGCGATGCGAAACTCACGCTCGCGGTCTTCGCCATCAGCGGCGGCGCGGCGGGCCTTGCGGGCGTCTGCGAAGTCGCAGGACAAATCGGCCAGCTGCAGCCGGTGATTTCGCCGGGTTACGGTTTCGCGGCGATCATCGTCGCTTTCCTCGGACGCCTGCAGCCGTGGGGCATTCTGTGCGCGGGCCTCGTGCTCGCGCTGACGACCATCGGTGGCGAGAGCGCGCAAATCTCGATGAAAGTGCCGCTCGACATGACGCGCGCCTTTCAGGGCATTTTGCTGATGTGCGTGCTCGCTGCGGATGTCTTCACGCGCTACCGCATGCGCATCACCTTCGCGAGGCGCGGATGAACATCGAGATTATCGAACTCATCCTCATTACGGTGCTGACGGCGGCGATGCCGCTGGTCATTGCGGCCATCGGCGAACTGGTCACCGAGCGCGCAGGCGTTCTCAACCTCGGCGTCGAGGGCATGATGATCATGGGCGCGGCGTCCGGTTTCGCGATCGCGATCATGACCGGTTCGTCGGCGCTGGGCGTGCTCGGCGGCATTGGCGCGGGCGTGGCGCTGTCGGCGGCCTTCGGCGTGCTGACGATCTTCCTCGCCGCCAATCAGGTGGCGACCGGCCTTGCGCTGACGATTCTGGGCGTCGGCCTCTCGGGCCTGATCGGCTCAGGCTTTGTCGGCATGAAGCGCGACGCCATCGCGCATCTGCATATTCCCGGCCTGAGCGACCTGCCGCTCGTCGGCAAGCTGGTGTTCGGACAGGATCCATTCGTCTACGCAGGTATCGCGCTGGTCTTTGGCGTCGCGTGGTTCCTCAAAAAGAGCCGGGCGGGGCTGACGCTCCGCGCTGTGGGCGAGAGCCACACGTCAGCGCATGCGCTGGGCGTGCCGGTGCGGCGCATTCGCTTTCTCGCGGTGCTATTCGGCGGCGCGTGTTCCGGCCTTGCGGGCGCGTACCTCTCGCTGGCCTACACGCCCTTCTGGGCGCCGGGCATGACGGCGGGCCGGGGATGGATCGCGCTGGCGCTGGTGGTTTTCGCGTCCTGGCGGCCGTTTCGGGCCTTCGCTGGCGCGATTCTGTTTGGCGGCGCGACGGTTCTGCAATTGCATGCGCAAGCGGCGTCGTTCGGCATTCCAGGGCAAGCGCTGACGGCGCTGCCGTATCTGGCGACCATTGTCGCGCTCGTTCTACTTTCGCTCAACAAACGCCGCGGCGCCGTGGCGCCTGCCGCGCTCGGAACAAGCTTCATTCCCGAAAGATAGGATTGCGGTCGCGATGGCGGGGGTACCCAAAACGCCTAAAGTCTAATCAAATCTTGATCGCGCCAAACCGCACTCTCACATATGATTCAAGCGTTCCGGAGCGGGGTTCCTCCCTCCTCGCGTCAGCCCGGAGCTAACTTTCACAAACCCGGCGGCCCAAGAGGTTCGGCCGGGTTTCCTTTGTCAGGCTGTGAGTCCGTGGAGGTCGTAGGCGTCGGCGCGCTCGATCTTCACGTTGACGATATCGCCTGCGCGCAGCGGACGGCGCGATGACACGTAAACCGACCCGTCGATTTCAGGCGCATCGGACTTGCTGCGGCCCTTCGAGACAGTTGGGCCTGGCTCATCGATGATGACCTGCAAACGCTTGCCAACCTTGTTCGCCAGAATCTTCGCGCTCACCGCCTGCTGCTTTTCCATGAAGCGGCGATAGCGATTCACTTTCACCTCTTCGGGCACATGCGGGAGGCCGAGATCGTTGGCGGCGGCGCCCGTGACGGCCTCATATTTGAAGGCGCCGACGCGATCGAGCTTCGCTTCGCCGATCCAGTCGAGCAGGATCTCGAAATCTTCCTCCGTCTCGCCCGGGAAGCCGACGATGAAGGTCGAGCGGATGGCAAGCTCGGGGCAGATCTCGCGCCAGCGGCGCACGCGCTCCAGCGTCTTTTCCTGGTTCCCCGGGCGCTTCATCGCGCGCAGCACGTTCGGTGAGGCGTGCTGGAAAGGAATGTCGAGATAGGGCAGCACTAGCCCTTCCGCCATCAGCTCGACGACCTCGTCGACATGCGGATAGGGATAGACGTAGTGCATGCGCACCCATGCGCCCAGCGAGCCGAGTTCGCGTGAAAGATCGTAGAATCGCGTGCGGACAGTGCGGTCCTGGAACATGCTCTCCGCATATTTCATGTCGAGCCCATAGGCCGACGTGTCCTGCGAAATGACGAGCAATTCCTTGACGCCTGCTTTCACCAGCTTCTCGGCCTCGCGCAGAACGTCACCGGCCGGGCGCGAGACGAGATCGCCACGCAATTTGGGAATGATGCAGAAGGAGCAACGGTTGTTGCAGCCTTCCGAAATCTTCAGATAGGCGTAATGGCGCGGCGTCAGTTTTACGCCCTGTGGGGGCACCAGATCCATGAAGGGGTCATGCGCGGGTGGCACAGCCTGATGAACCGCGCCCATGACGCTCTCGTAGGCCTGCGGGCCGGTGATCGCCAGCACGTTGGGAAAGCGGTCGCGAATCTGCTCGGGCTCGGCGCCCATGCAGCCGGTGACGATGACCTTGCCGTTTTCGGCCAGCGCCGCGCCGATGGCGTCGAGCGATTCCGCCTTGGCGCTGTCGAGGAAGCCGCAGGTGTTGACGATGACGGCGTCGGCCCCCGTGTGGTTGCGGGTGAGTTCATACCCCTCGGCCCGCAATTGCGTGATGATCCGTTCGCTGTCGACCAGCGCTTTGGGGCAGCCGAGCGAGACGAAGGAAATGCGGGGCGGCTCGCCCGTGGAGGCAGCCTTGAGGGGGAGCGTGTCGGTCATGCTCGTTCCGATGCCATGGGCGCGCCGCACATGCAACCTGAACGGGGCGCGAATGATGGCGGGAATCAAAAAAGCCCGGCCTGTTGGCCGGGCTTTCCTGTTTCAGGAGAACCTGAAATTAGAAGCGGTAGTTGATGCCAGCGCGAACGATGTCGAACTTGTTGTCACTGTTGATGGTGATGAAGTTCGTGGTGGCAGGCTGGTAGAACGTACGGTTATGGCTGCCCATATCGACGTGCAGGTATTCAAGCTTGGCGGACCAGGCGTTCGAGAAGGCGTATTCCACGCCAGCGCCGAGAGCCCAGCCGACGTTGCTGTTGCTGTTGCCGCCAGTGGTGGCGATCGCCACGCCGCCGAGGGGGCCAAGCGGAGCAAAGTACGTGGCGTTCGCGTCGCCGTTGCCGCCGCCGAAGGCGAGACCACCGGTCGCGTAGATGAGCGCGCGGTCGAACGAGAAGCCGAGACGGGCGCGCAACGTGCCGAAGAAGTTGTTCTGGCTGCCGCGGTTGACCACGAAGTAGGTGGCCGGCGCGATAGCAGGAACGGCGACGGAGCTGCCGTTGTTGCGGTCGATGTAGTTGAGGTCGCCCTCAACGCCCATCACGAAGGACGAGCCCATCTGCCAGTTGTAGCCAGCGGTCACGCCACCGGTGAAGCCGGTCTTGTTGTTGCTGTTGACAGAGCCGTACACGTTCGGGGCGATGATGAAGGCCGGTCCGCCGTAACCGAAGCCGCCGTTGCTGTTGTTCCAGGCAGCGCCAGCGTTCAGACCGACGTAGAAGCCGGTCCAGGTGAAGATCGGCGCCGCGATGTACGGAGCCGGAGCGACGCGGGCCGGAAGGTCCGCAGCAAAGGCGGAACCGGCCGTCAAGATCGCCGCCGAGGCAAGAAGTGCGCTACGGAAGGTCATATATTTCTCCTGAGTCAAAAAGGTAACCAAAGTCAGTCCCCAAACCCGCCCCCGGGTCACAGCAACGTAACAAAAAGCGGTGGCGCCGCAACTGAAGTATTCCGACTTCGGGTGCTTCTCATGGAAGTGTTCCTGAAAAGTCACATATAAAACTAGGGCGTAGCTGTAACGTTGTCAACTTTGTATAAGTAACGTACGAAACGGCTCATAATATAGTTATTGAAACACACACTTTTCTTGATTTCTTCACGATTCGACCGGGCGGGGTGGCGACTCGGGGCGCCCGTTCCGCTAATTTGTCAGTCGAAGATCCGGGGCAAAGCCACAAACCCGGGCAGGGAGGATGATTTGACCTATCAGTTAGCGACGATTCGAACCGCCGAGGGCCCGCGCGCGGCCATGATCCTGGACGGCAAGGCGATCGACATCGCCAAGGCGACCGGCCAGCGGGGTGACGAAGCGGTTCTCGGCCTTCTTGAAAACATGGACGCCAGCATCGAGCGCCTCGATTCTCTGGCCGCGTCCAAGCCCGCAGGCGTCCCTTTGTCAGAAGTCACATTGCTGTCGCCGATTCCCGTGCCGCCCGCGATTTACTGCGCCGGCTCGAACTATGCCGACCACGCGCGCGAGATGGCCAAGGCAAACGGCCGCGAGCCGCCGAAGGACCCGCACGAGCTTGGCCAGCGCTCTTGGCATTTCATCAAGGCCTCGCGCTGCGCGGTGGGGACAGGCGCCGTCATCGCCATGCCGTCGCATTCGAACAAGCTCGATTGGGAGGCCGAACTCGGAGTCGTGATCGGGCGGCCGTGCCGCAAGGTCTCCGAGGCGGATGCTTTGAATTATGTCGGCGGCTATCTGATCGGCAACGATCTCTCGGCCCGCGACCTGTCGCGCCGCGCCGGCATGCCGGACAATTCATCCTTCAAGAACGACTGGATGGCCCACAAGAGCTTCGATGGCGCCTGCCCGCTCGGTCCATGGATCACGCTCGCCCGCGACGTGCCGGATCCTCACAACCTGAAGATGCGTCTCGATGTGAACGGCGTCGTGAAGCAGGATTCGAACTCCGGCCAGATGATCTTCGACATCCGCGAGCAGATCGCTGACCTTTCGGCCCGCATGACGCTGCTGCCCGGCGACATCATCCTCACCGGCACGCCTGCCGGAGTCGGCAACGGTCGCGGTGAATATCTGAAGAGCGGCGACGTTGTCACGATCCAGATCGAGGGCTTGGGCGAGATCAGCAACCGATTCGAATAGGCTCAGAGGCTTGCAACCCGCTCTTCAAGCAGACTGAGAGCAAAATCCAGGGCCGCGCGGCGAATACCCGCGCGGCCATTGTCATTGAAGCGCTTCTCGTGGCGGTGCGTGGCGCCGCCGCGCTCGCTGCGGGCGAAATGCACGAGCCCGACCGGCTTGTCGGCGCTGCCGCCGCCCGGTCCCGCAACGCCGGTGACCGCCACCGCAATATGCGCGCGAGAATGGGCGATCGCGCCCTCCGCCATCGCGCCCGCCACCGGCGCCGAAACCGAGCCGTATTGCTGGATGAGTTCGGCTGGCACGCCGAGCATGTCGGTCTTGGCGGCGTTGGAATAGGTCACGAACCCGCGTTCCAGTACGGCTGACGAGCCCGGGACTTCGGTCAGCAATCCGGCCAGCAAACCACCCGTGCAGGATTCAGCTGTCGCAATCGTCAGGCCGAGGCCGGCGCAAGCGTGCACGAGCGCCGTCGCGCGGACGACGAGGCTTTCATCGGCGATGTTGTGCAATATGTCGGTCATGGGATCACGCTCCCGCTGGCAACCGGATGGTGGCGATCGCCATGGCGGCGATGCCTTCGCGACGGCCCGTGAAGCCGAGCCCCTCCGACGTCGTCGCCTTCACGGCCACGCGCCCCAAAGGCATGCCGCAGATATCGGCGATGCGCGCCCGCATGGCTTCGCGGTGCGGGCCGATCTTCGGCGCCTCACAGATCAACGTTCCATCGAGATGCGCAACCATGCCGCCGCGCGCGGTCACGAGATCGACGGCGTTGCGCAGGAATTGATCGGAGGCCGCGCCTTTCCATTTCGGATCGGAGGGCGGGAAATGCGAACCGATATCGCCATCCGCCAGCGCGCCGAGAATCGCGTCGGTCAGCGCATGCAAAAGCACGTCGGCGTCTGAATGACCGAGAAGAGTAGCGCTGTGCGAAATCTTCAGGCCGCCGAGCCAGACATGATCGCCCGGCGCAAAGGCGTGCACATCATATCCCTGTCCCGTGCGGATTTCCGGCAATGCGTTGAGCAGACGCGCTTCGGCGAGGGCAAAATCCTCGGGGCGGGTGACTTTCATATTCTGCGCGTCCCCTTCGAACACGTGCACCTGACCGCCTGTTCGCTCAATGACGGCGGCGTCGTCGGGCAGATCAGTGACGCCCGCATGCGAAGCACTTTCGTGCGCCGCCAGGATCAGCGCGAAGCGGAAGGCCTGCGGCGTCTGCACGGCGCGCAGCGTCGCGCGGTCGAGGGTTGCTGTCGCCAACCTTGTGGCG
>JANXTB010000291.1 GCA_025356415.1 Hyphomicrobiales bacterium | reverse complement strand
GTTGGCGAGCTGCACGAAATCGCCACGCGTTGCGCGCGCCTCGACTTGCGCGCCCATGGGCAGCGCGCCGAGGTTCGGCATTTTCATGTTGGCGGCAGGATAAAGAAAAGTTCGTGGCGCAGCGACTTTATGCGTTGGGGCGCCTGTCGCAGCAGCCAGAGAATCGGCTGGCATGTAACCGACATAGGAATCGTTTTGCGCCTGCCCCCACGCCCAGCCTTCCTCAGAATCGTAAACGACGACCTCCTCGCCAAACAGCAATTGCGTGTCGAGGCTGCAGTCTGGCGACGGTTCTGCACGCAACGGAATCACTTCATCGATGACGCGCATGCGGACGCCTTCGACATAGCGCGGCGCGACGATGACGCCTTCAAGATGCGCGGCGGCGAGATCTTCGCGCGCGGGCGTACGGCGCCTGTCGAAGCCTGTCGTCACATCTCGTCTCCGGGGCCGATTTCAGCGGCCTTGCGCGTCACCATGTCGCCGAGTTTCTCTACATAGAGCGCGCCCTTTACGGTGCGCTGAATGATGACGTTGCGCTTGTCCGCCTCGTCGCGGCGGCGCGCGATGATTGCCTGCTTGCCCATGGAATCGAGCGCGCGCGTGACGACCGGCTTGGTGACGCCCAGTTTCTGCGCTAGCCCGCGCACGGTGTGCGGCGGACGTTCGAGATAGACGGTGAGCAGGATCGCGAGTTGCCGGTGCGTGAAATCAGCCAGCCCATCGGGCTTGGTTTCCCGCACCATGGCGAGCGTGATGTCGTGCAACAGATCGAGCCCCTGCGACGGCTTCAAGTCTATGGACATGCCGGCTTCACTCCTGACGCGCCATTGCGCCTGTCCCGCAGGGCCTTCATGCCGCCGGGTAGCGCCGCTCAAACAGATCGTACAACAAACGCGCCGCCTGCGCCTCGCCGCCTTCGGGACGGCCGGGCTTGGTGGACGGATTCCAGCCATAGACATCGAAATGCGCCCAGGCGCGCGCGCCTTCCACAAACCGGCGCAGGAAGAGAGCCGCGGTAATCGAGCCCGCGAAAGGGCCGTTCGAGACATTGTTGAGATCGGCGGACTTGCTGTCGAGCAGGGAATCGTAGGCGTCCCACAAGGGCAGGCGCCAGACGGGATCGTGCACGCGAAGCCCCGTCGCCTGAACCTCGGCGGCGAAGGCGTCATCGCCCGTGTAGAAAGGCGGCAGATCGGGGCCGAGCGCGACGCGCGCGGCGCCAGTCAGCGTGGCGAAATCGATCAACAGCTCGGGGTTTTCTTCAGCGCCCAGCGCCAGGGCGTCGGCGAGGATCAACCGGCCTTCCGCATCGGTATTGCCGATCTCGACATTCAGTCCCTTGCGGCTCGGATAAATATCGCCGGGACGAAAAGCCGCTGCGGCGACGGCGTTTTCGACGATCGGCACCAGCACGCGCAAGCGGATCGTCAGTTTGGCGTCCATGATCATATGCGCGAGCGCCAGCGCCACGGCGGCGCCGCCCATGTCCTTCTTCATGAGCAGCATGGCGCTTGACGGCTTGATGTCGAGACCGCCCGTGTCGAAGCAAACGCCCTTGCCGACCAGCGTCACCTTCGGCGCATCTTCCGGCCCGAAACTGAAGTCGACGAGACGCGGCTCTTCCGCAGCGGCGCGCCCGACGGCGTGAATGAGCGGGAAACCGCGCGCCAGCAATTCATGTCCGATGATGCTTTTTGCCGTCACGCCGTGGCGCTCGGCCAGCGCATGAACGGCGGCTTCCAGCGCGACCGGACTCATGTCATTGGCCGGCGTGTTGATGAGATCGCGCGCGAGGCAAATGCCATCCGCCATGCGGCTCACGCGGCGCGCATCGACGCCTTGCGGACACACAAGCTGCGGCCTCTCGGCGCCGGGCTTCTTGTAGCGCGTGAAACGATAGGCGGAGAGCAGCCAGGACAGAGCCGCGGGCTCGCAAGCATCAGCCGCGAGGCCTTCGAATTCGTAGGCTCCCGCCGGCAGCAGCGTCGACAGTTTGCCGGGCAGGAAAGTGTCGGCTTTCGCGGAGCCGGCCGGGTCCATGCCAAACAGCACGCAGGCGAGGCCGCCCTGCTCGTCCGGCAACAAGACATGCGCGCCCGCCTTGGGTTCAAAACCGGAGGCTGTCGCGAAGGCGGCCGCCGCAGGCGAAAGCGTGGCGCAGCGCGCCTCCCAAGTCTCGCGCGTGACGCAGACAATCGAGACGGTTTTGCCCGGGCGGCTTTCGATCAACGGCATGGCAAACCCTCTTCGCCGGGGCGTTTTCAGCTCCCGTTAAGCTTGTTGTCTATGGTCGCGCCGAGAAATGCTCAATCGCGCGATCTCATCATGGTTATTATCGCGCGAATTTCGGCTTGCGCCAGAGGGCTGCTCAGAACTGCTTCATCACCTGTGTGATCGCTGGGCCCATGATGACGACGAACAGCACGGGCAGGAAGAACACGATCATCGGCACGGTGAGTTTGGGCGGCAGGGACGCGGCCTTCTTCTCGGCCTCGGCCATGCGCATATCGCGGCTTTCCTGCGACACGACGCGCAGCGCGCTGGCGAGCGGCGTGCCGTATTTTTCGGCCTGGTTCAGCACCGTCACGATCTGCTTCACCGAGTCGACATTGACGCGCTTGGCGAGGTTTTCGTACGCCTGACGACGATCCGGCAAGTAGGACAATTCGGCCGTGGTGAGCGTGAGCTCTTCGGCGAGCGGCACGGATTGGCGGCCGATTTCCTCGGCGACACGACGGAAGGCGTGTTCAATCGAAATGCCCGCCTCGACGCAGATCAGCAGCAGATCGAGCGCGTCGGGAAAGGCGCGGCGGATGGAAGCGCGGCGCGTGTTGGCCGCGTGGTCGAGATAGACTTCCGGCAGCTTGATGCCGACATAGGTCAGCCCGATGATGGCGCCGAAACGCGTCTGGCTTGAATAGCCCATGTCGTCGATGAGAAACAGATAGACGGAGCCGGTGACGAGCAGCGCCACCGGGACCACGGCGCGGAAGAAAATAAGCGTCGTTTCCGAAGCCGAGCCGCGAAAGCCCGCCGCCGCAAGTTTCGCCCTGGCATTTTCCAGCCCCAGCCATTCAGACAGGCGGAACATGTTCACGATATTCTTGATGTAGGCCTTTTCCTGCTGGCGAAGGCCGACGACCTGCGCCTTACCCAGCCGCTCGCGCTCACGCAGGCGAATGCGGTCACGCTCGGTGGCGACAGCCTTCATGCGCCGCTGCAAAGTATCTGGCGCGAGGAACGGCATGGCGAGCGTCAGCACCGTCGCCATCGCCGACAGAGCGGCGAGCAGCGGGATGAGGACATCGGGGCGCAGGATATGTTCGACGTAGGCGGTCATCGCGATCTCAAATGTCGAAGGAAATCATTTTCTTCATCACCATGATGCCAGTCCCCATCCAGAACGCGCTGAACAGCAGCATCGTATGGCCTTCCGAGGTCAGCCACAGCATGTCCATGTAGCCGGGGCTCGTCAGATAGACGAGCGTTGCGACGATGAACGGGAGCGAACCGATGATGCCCGCCGAAGCCTTGGCTTCCGCCGACATGGCCTTGATCTTTTGCGCGATCTTCTTGCGCTCGCGCAGCACGCGCGACAGATTGCCGAGACCTTCGGCGAGATTGCCGCCAGACTTTTGCTGGATGCCGATCAGGATGGCGAAGAAGCGCGCTTCCGCCACCGGCACGCGCTCGGCGATGCGCTCCACCGCTTCGGTCAGCGACAGGCCGACGGTTTGCGATTCAATGACGTTCATGAATTCGGTGCGCACCGGATCGGGAAATTCCTTGGCGACGATGCGCAGGGATTCAAGCAGCGGCAGGCCCGCCTTGACGCCACGGATGATGACATCGATCGCGTCCGGAAACAGCGCGCCGAACCGCTTGAGGCGCCGGTTGCGCATGAAAGACAAAACCCAGCGCGGAATGCCGAAGGCGCCGACGAAAGCGGCCGCGCCGATGATGATCGGATTTTCGACGGTGATAAACGCCATGAGTGCGCAGAATGCGCCGAAGATGCAGGACCACAGCAGGAATTTTCCCTTGCCGATTTTCAGGCCCGCATGCAACAGCCGCTGATCGAGCGTGACGGCCTGCTGCTTGCCGCGCAATTCGATTTCTTTGAGACTGTCGGCAACTTGCTTGCGCCGTTGCGCGCTGTCCACCTGGCGCGTCGGCGCGACGCGTTTTCCCGGACCGCTTTGAACAAGGCTCGCACGGCGCTTGTCGGCCATGCGATCGCCCGACAGAAAAGGATAAAGCAGCGCCAGCAACAGGGCGAGCGCGCCGATGCCGATCAGCAGGGCGATGAGAAGCGTGTTGCCCGCGATATGCATGGCTTATGCTCCCGCCGGGCGTTCGCCGAATTCGGCCGCGTCGAGCGCTGCGGCTAGGCGCTTTTCCTCGCCGTAATAGCGCGCGCGATCCCAGAAGCGTGGACGTCCGATGCCTGTTGAGCGGTGGCGCCCGACCAGCTTGCCCTGCGCATCCTCGCCGACGATGTCGTAGATGAAGAGGTCCTGCGTCGTGATCACATCGCCCTCCAGCCCCATCACTTCGGTGATGTGCGTGATGCGGCGCGAGCCGTCGCGCAGGCGCGCGGCCTGCACGATGACGTCGATGGACGACACCAGCATTTCGCGGATCGTGCGCGCGGGCAGCGAGAAACCGCCCATGGTGATCATGGATTCAACGCGGCTCAGCGCCTCGCGCGGCGAGTTGGCGTGGAGCGTGCCCATCGAGCCGTCATGGCCGGTGTTCATGGCCTGAAGCAAATCGAAGGCTTCAGGTCCGCGCACTTCGCCGACGATGATCCGCTCGGGACGCATACGCAGGCAGTTCTTGACGAGATCGCGCATGCTGATCGCGCCGGTGCCCTCGAGGCTCGGCGGACGCGTCTCGAGACGCACGACGTGTGGCTGCTGCAATTGCAATTCCGCGGCGTCTTCGCAGGTGATGACGCGCTCGTCCTCGTCGATGTAATTGGTCAGGCAATTGAGCAGCGTCGTCTTGCCCGAACCGGTACCGCCGGAGATGACGACGTTGCAGCGAACGCGGCCGATCACTTTCAGGATCTCCGCGCCTTCCGGGCTGATCGAGCCATATTTCACAAGCTGGTCGAGCGTCAGCTTTTCCTTGCGAAACTTACGAATGGTGAGCGTCGGCCCGTCGATGGCGAGCGGCGGCGCGATGACGTTGACGCGCGAACCGTCGAGCAATCGCGCGTCGCAGATCGGTGAGGCTTCATCGACGCGGCGGCCGACCTGGCTGACGATGCGCTGGCAGATGTTCATCAACTGCGCATTGTCCTTGAAGCGAACATTGGTCAGCTGAATCTTGCCACCGACTTCGATGTAGGTCTTGTTGCAACCATTGACCATGATGTCGGCAATGTCGTCGCGCGCCAGCAAGGGCTCGAGCGGACCGAAGCCGAGTACGTCGTTGCAGATGTCGTCGAGCAGGTCTTCCTGCTCGGCGATCGACATGACAAAATTCTTGATCGAGATGATTTCATTGACGATGTCGCGAATTTCTTCGCGAGCGCTTTCGGGATCGAGCCGTGAGAGCTGCGACAGATCGATCGCCTCGATCAGCGCACTGAAGATCATCGCTTTCGTAACGTAATAATCGTCGTTGCGCGGCGTCTCGCCCGGGTTGGCGGGCGCCACGGGCGCACTGCGCGCAGCTGTCGGCGCGGGCCTTGCTGCAAGCACAGGCACAGGCGCGGGCTTGGGCGCAGCCGGCATGGGGCTCGCCGGCGCCTGTCCTGGTTGACTCGCACGCTTACCGAACATCTACATGACCTTTCGCGACGTCCACGATCACGCGAATGCGCCTCTGAAACGTTTGACCATCGGGCGGAACAGGCCGCGCGACGGCGCGCGCATTTCCGCCCGTCCGGTCACCAGGCGCGTCAATTCCACGAAGACTTCGTTGGCCCGTGCGGACGGATCGAGTTCGCCGAGCATCTGGCCGTTGTTGGCGGCGGCGCCGAACATTTTCGCGTCATGCGCAATGGCGGCCACAGGATCGAGATCGAGCGCTTTTGCAAAATCGGCCGCCGGAATTTCGGGGCGCTTGGGCATGCCCACGCCGTTCATCACGAAGCGCGGAAAGAGATCGTTGGGGCGCGCGCCGCGCATGTGATCGAACAGGTTCTTGCAATTGCGAAGGTTGGCGAGATCGGGCCCTGCGACGACGATCACTTCGTCGGCCGACACCAGCGCGTTGCGCTTCCAGCCATCCCAGCCGTGCGGCAGATCGAGCACTATATAAGGCGCCGCGCCGCGCAGCAGTTCGATGACCGGCTCGAAAGCGTCTTCGTGGATGTCGTAATTGCGGTCGAGCATGGCGGGAGCGGCCATGATGCTGAGGTGATCCGTGCAGCGCGTCAGCACACGCTCCACGAAATTCAGGTCGAGCCTGTCCTTGGCGAAGACGGCGTCGGCGACGCCCTGCGGCGGGTCCTGGTTGAAGTCGAGTCCCGCCGTGCCAAACGGCATGTCCATGTCGACGAGGATCGTCGGCTGCTCAAGCGTGCGGGCCATCGTCCATGCGAGATTATGCGCAATCGTCGAGGCGCCGACTCCGCCCTTCGCGCCCGTGACGGCGATGACGCGGCCGATAAGACGCTGCGAAGGTTGCGCGTAAAGGTTGGAGACGATGCGGATGAAATCCGTCGTATCGAAGGGATGAACGAGATATTCGCTAACGCCGCGCGCCATCAGCTCGCGATAGAGCACGATGTCGTTGACGTGGCCGATGGCGATGACCTTCGTGCCCTCGTCGCAAATCTCGGCGAGACGATCGAGCTCGGCGATCAATGCGTCGCGAGGGACGGAGGATTCGATGACGATGAGGTTTGGCGTCGGGGCTTCGCTGAAGGCCGTCATGGCGCCTGCGACGCCGCCCATGAAAGTCTTGAAATGCGCGCGGATCATGCGACGGTCGGCGCCGGCCTGCGACAGAATTTGAAATGTCGAGTCCTGCTCGCAGAAGGCTTGAATCGACACGCGCGGCACTGGCGCGATCGGGTTTGCTGCGTCACTCACGACAAAGTCCTCCAACCGGGTAGCCAGGGCGCTCTTGGGTCCGCACTTGAGAGCTTCCCTTGCGGCAAGCCGCTTTTCCTGCAAAATAAATGTAGATAGAAATAAACATAATCACTGTTAAGGAAGCGTTGCTTTCCCGTAGCGTCAGTCAGATTCCGGCGAGCAGACTCCAGATCGGCGTCGAGGGATAAACATGCAGCGCGGCTGCGGCGAGCGCGACGCCGTAGGGCACGCCCTCTTTCCTGTCGTGCAGACGCAGGACCCAGCCTTCATTGTGAAGCATCGCCGGCAGCGGCATGCGGCGCATCTGCAGGATAAGCAGCGTCAGAGCCGCGCCCAGAATGGCGCCGATCAACAGGAATTCCACAACGCCATCCCATCCGAGCCACGCGGCGATGCCGGCTGCCAGCTTGGCGTCGCCGCCGCCGATCCAGCCGAAGGCGAACAGCGCAAAACCGCCGGCGAGGACAACGAGCCCGCAAAGATAATGAGCGCCGATCGTCTCGATCGGCATGTGGACGCTGGAGGCGAGCGCGACAAAGGACACGCCGATCGCGATCGTGAGCCAGTTCGGCAGTCGCATGGTGAGAAGATCCGAGGCGCCAGCATAGGCCATCAGGATCGGGAAAATCATAGATGCGAGAACCTGCATGCCAGCCTCCAGCCGCGCGGACGCTCCGCAACGGATCTGTCATTGAAGCGGAGCGAAGTCTCTATAGTTTTGCTTAACTATGTTTCGTGAATCGAGAGGACCGGGGGAGCGTTCAAGGCGCCGTCCCGGCCCACGCTAGTTTTAGGTCAGGCTGTTGCCGATCGAAGTGAATTTCGCATTCAGCTGCGTTCCGATCTGCGTCACGGCCGTGATGATGACCACCGCAATCAAACCGGCGATGAGGCCGTATTCAATCGCCGTAGCGCCGGATTCATTACCAAGAAACGCCTTCAGGATTTTCATGCGTCGTCTCCTTGGGTGAAAGCGCGCCCGGCAGAGCCGGGCGACGCTTCAAGCCTGATTAGGTCAGGCTGTTCGAAATCGTCGTGAACTTCGAATTCAGCTTCGTGCCGATGGCGGTCACGGAGGTGATGATCACAACGGCGATGAGACCAGCGATGAGGCCATATTCAATGGCGGTGGCGCCGGACTGGTCTTTCAGAAAACGCGAAATCATGTTCATGTCCTGCTCCTCGTCACACCGTCTGCGAGATGGAGGTTTAGTGCAGATAGTGTTGAAACGAGTTATGAAACAGAACGAGTTACAACAAAGTTAAGTTCGGAATGAAGTTTAGCTGCGTTCTCAATAAAGAAGCCGTTTACCATATTCTCCGTACTTGAATTGGGCGCCCGGAAGCGGTCCGGGCTCATCTACTGGCGCCGGGCGACGAGCCCCAATAAAAAAGCCGCGGAGCGCATGCGCCCGCGGCTTTTTTGACTTCGCGTGAGAGCAATCAGATCGTCTGATTATATGCGCCGACTTCCGGGTTCTCGCGCATCACGCCATCGACCGCCTTGAACATTTCGCGCATGCGCGCTTCCGACACCGGGCTCTCCACCACGACGACGAGTTCGGGCTTGTTGGACGATGCGCGCACCAATCCCCATGTGCCGTCTTCCGTCGTCACGCGCACGCCGTTGACGGTGACGAGATCGCGGATCTTCTGGCCCGACACCGGCTCGTTCTTCGCCTGCATATCCTGGAAGCGTTTCACCACACGCTCGACGACCTGATACTTGATCTCGTCGTCGCAATGCGGCGACATGGTCGGCGAGCCCCATGTCTTTGGCACGTCAGCGTAGAGCTGCGCCATCGTCTTGCCGGGGTTGCGGTCGAGCATGTCGATGACCTGGATCGCGGTGACGATGCCATCGTCATAGCCGCGTCCCACAGGCGCATTAAAGAAGAAATGGCCAGACTTTTCAAAACCCGCGAGCGCCTTCAGATCGGTGACGCGGCGCTTGATGTAGGAGTGTCCGGTCTTCCAGTAATCGGCCTTCACGCCGCGCGAGATCAGCACGGGATCGGTCGCGAAAAGGCCGGTCGATTTCACGTCCACCACGAAGGTGGCGCCGGGATGCAGCGCGGACAGATCGCGCGCCAGCATGACGCCGATCTTGTCGGCGAAAATTTCGTCGCCATTGTTATCGACTACGCCGCAACGATCGCCGTCGCCATCAAATCCGAGGCCGACATCCGCGCCCACTTCACGCACCTTGTGGGCGATCGCGTGAAGCATTTCCATGTCTTCTGGATTTGGATTGTAACGCGGGAAAGTATAGTCCAGCTCGACATCGAGCGGCACGACTTCGCAACCGAGCTTTTCGAGGATTTGCGGGGCAAACGCGCCCGCCGTGCCGTTGCCGCAGGCGGCCACGACCTTGAGCTTGCGCTTGATCGGCGCGCGGTTGGTAAGATCAGCAAAGTAACGCGCCGGGAAGTTGTCAACATAGAGGTATCCGCCGCCCGGACGGGTGATTCCCTTATTGTTAAGTACGATATCCGACAGTCGGCCCATTTCGTCCGGCCCGAAGGTGACGGGGCGCTGAACGCCCATCTTCACGCCGGTCCAGCCATTGTCGTTGTGCGAGGCGGTGACCATCGCAACGCAGGGCACATCGAGTTCGAACTGCGCAAAATAGGCCATCGGCGACAAAGCCAGGCCGATGTCGTGCACTTTCACGCCGCCGGCAACCAGGCCGGTGATGAGCGCATGCTTGATGGAAGATGAATATTCACGGTAATCGTGGCCGGTGACCAGCTCGGGCTTGACGCCCATCTCGTGGATCAGGGTCGCGAGGCCAAGCCCCAGCGCCTGCACGCCCATGAGGTTGATCTCTTTCCCGAAGAGCCAGCGCGCGTCGTATTCGCGGAAACCGGTCGGCTTGACGAGCGGCTGCGTTTCGAAGCCGTAGGTGTTGGGAGCAAGCGCGTGGGAAGGCTTCGGGAACATTTAGGCCTCTATCGTGAAATCGGGATTGCCCCGGCAAGGATCAGCTTAGCTGAATTATAGTCGAAATTCAGGCGGGCGCTCTGAGTAAACAAACGGCCCGGCCAAAGGTTCATCGCCCCGATCCGCGAGCAAAGCCGATTAGGTGAGCGAAAACACAATCCAGTAATGTAGTTACTGATTGGTTGCCGGGTCGAGGCCCGCTCAGCCCGGTGGCCGCCCGGCGATCCGCTTCATCTCGTAAAGCCGCTCCAGCGCCTCGCGCGGGGTCAGCTCGTCCGGGTCGGTCGCCTCGAGCGCCTCGCGCACGAGATCGCGCACGGGGGCGGCGGGCGTCTGTTCTTTCACCGACAGCAGCGGCGCGAAGAGCGGGAGGTCGTCGATCATCTTTTGCACCGGCGCGGAGCGTTCGCCGGCTTCGAGTTCGGCGAGCAGCGCCTTGGAGCGCGCGACGACGGCGGGCGGGAGGCCTGCGAGTTTCGCCACCTGGATGCCGTAGGAGCGATCCGCCGCGCCTTGGACGACTTCATGCAGGAAGATGACGTCGCCGTTCCATTCCGTCACCCGCACGGTGAGATTGGTGAGGCGCGGGAGCTTGCGCGACAATTGCGTGAGCTCGTGGAAATGCGTGGCGAAGAGCGCGCGCGACTTGTTGACGTCGTGCAGATGCTCGACCGTCGCCCAGGCGATGGACAGGCCGTCGAAGGTCGCCGTGCCGCGACCGATCTCATCGAGAATGACGAGCGAGCGCGCGGTGGCCTGATTGAGGATCGCGGCCGTCTCGACCATTTCGACCATGAAGGTCGAGCGGCCGCGCGCCAGATCGTCCGCCGCGCCGACGCGCGAGAAGAGACGATCGACAATGCCGATATGCGCCTCGCGCGCCGGAACATAAGCGCCCATTTGCGCGAGCACGACGATCAGCGCGTTCTGGCGCAGATAGGTCGATTTACCGGCCATGTTGGGGCCGGTGATGATGGCGATGCGGCCGTGTTTGCCCGCGTCGTCCGCAAGATCGCTGTCATTGGCGACAAACCCCTGCCCCCGCGTGCGCAGCGCCGCCTCGACGACGGGATGGCGCCCGCCTGCGATGCGGAAGGCGAGCGTGTCGTCGACGGTCGGTCGCACCCAGTCGCGCAGCGCGGCGACTTCGGCAAGCGAGGCTGCGACATCGATGGCGGCGAGCGCATCGGAAGCCGCCTTCAGCGCATCGGTCGCCGCAAGCGCTGCGGCGCAGAGGTCTTCGAAGACGGACAATTCCAGCGCCACGGCGCGGTCGGCGGCGGAGGATATCTTCGCCTCGATCTCGTTGAGTTGCGTGGTCGAGAAACGCATCGCGCCCGCCATCGTCTGGCGGTGAATGAACGTCTCGTTGAACGGCGGCTTCAGGAGCTTTTCGCCAACGGCCTGCGGCGTCTCGATGTAGTAACCCAGAAAATTATTGTGCTTCACGCGAAGCTGTTTCGATTCCGCCTTGTCGCAATAATCGGCCTGCATGGCGGCGATGACGCGGCGGCTTTCATCGCGCAGCGCGCGCAGTTCATCCAGCGCGGGCTCGAAACCGGCGCGCACGAAGCCGCCGTCGCGCTTTTGCAGCGGCAGGTCGTCGGCGAGAGCATGGATTAAACGCGTTTCGAGATCGTCGGGCAAAGCCGCGAGGCCCAAGGCGCAATTCTCAATCTCGGTTGGCAGGTCCGCAGCATCAGTCAGCAAGGCGGCTGCATCGCGCGCCGCCGCCAACCCGTCGCGCAGGCAGGCGAGATCGCGCGGGCCGCCGCGC
>JANXTB010000289.1 GCA_025356415.1 Hyphomicrobiales bacterium | reverse complement strand
CGCGATGTGCGCGCTCAGAATCACGGAGAAGATACGCCCGTAAGTCTGGCGGGCCAAGGACATGCAGGCCAATCGGCAAGGCGCCGGCCGCATGTCGTCGGCGGTTCGTTCATCGCATCCGGCGCCGGTTGCGACGAGTGTCTACAAAGCACACTCGGTTAAACCCGACCGCCGTACCCGTTACGCACAGGCCTGCGATGAAGCTTGAGACTGTGGCTTGACTCAAGCTTGCGATCGAAGATCGCGCGGCACGCATGCCTCGCGCCAAACCCGACCGTCGGCTTGCAATGACGAACGAAAAACGCCCGCGGCTTTCACCGCGGGCGTTGAATTCAAGACGTTGAATGAGACTTAGCGGTCGCCGAGGCTGCCGTTCGATTCGGCAAGCGCCGCGCCGATTTCGAGGCCGAGGTCGTCCATCGAGGTCTCTTCGCGCGCAGAGAGCTCTTCGCCCTTCGCCTGACGCTCGGCTTCTTCAGCCGAACGCGCGACGTTGACGGTCACGGACGCGGTGACTTCCGCATGCATCTGCACGGGAAGCGTGTGCAGGCCGAGCGCCTTGATCGGGGTCGAGAGAACGACTTGGTTGCGGTTGACCGAAACGCCGCCGGCGCTGATCGCTTCGGCAATGTCGCGGGTCGAGACCGAGCCGTACAGCTGGCCGGTTTCGCCAGCCTGGCGGATGATGATGAAGGTCTGGCCGTCGAGCTTGTCGGCGACGGTCTGGGCCTCGGACTTCAGCTCGAGGTTGCGGGCTTCAAGCGTCGCGCGCTGGCCTTCGAACTGCTTCTTGTTGCCTTCCGTGGCGCGCAGCGCCTTGTTGCGGGGCAGCAGGAAGTTACGGGCGAAGCCGTTCTTGACGCGGACGACATCGCCCATCTGGCCGAGCTTGGCGATACGTTCCAGAAGAATGACATGCATGGGAGTTCTCCGTTCTTTCAGTTTGATTTCAGGCGGCGGGCGCTTGCGGCGCGGGATGCCGTTTGATGGGAATGAGGCTGTCGAAGACGCCGATAGCCACGGCGAGAAGAAGCGGCCACGCGGTCATGAAAATGAGCGCATAGACGCCAAACAGGAGCGCGCCCCGCAACGGGTTGGCGCGAAGATATCCGTGCACGACGGCCAGCCCGTGCAGGGCGTAGGCCATCAGGAAAGCCGCCGTCAGCGTGGACGCAACGAAACGCGGCGTCTCGCCCAGAGCGCAGGCGGCGATCGAGGCCGCGAGCACGATCACGCAATCGCGCGGCAGCCGCAGGCTCAGGGGCAGGTCATCCTGCCGGGGCGCGGTGAGGCCGGACTTCCGCGCGACCTTGCCGGCGAGCCAGAGGTTTAGCGACAGCGTCGCGACGCTCCAGGCGGCGATCAGTGCCGGCATGGCCAGCACCATCACGCGGGCGAATTCGGGCGCCGACATGCTGTAGGGAATGTTCTGCTCGCCGCCGAGCAACCGGCGCACGATGGGCGCAAGCTGGCGGGCGGTCTCGTCGAGCCCCTCAGGGACCGTGGGAAAGCGCACCGCAAGAACCAGCGCGGGCAGCATGGCGCTGGCCGCCGACACGGTGGCGATCCAGGCGAGTAGCTTGCCGGTGGAATAGGCGGGAATGGCGAGCGGCTGGGATGTCGCGGGATCGGCAACCTCGACGGTCTGCGCCGCGATACGGGCGAGCCAGAAAGCCGGAAGGCCGAGCGAGGCGGCGAAGAAGGCGCCGAGCAACGGATCGAGCGCGAGCGAAATGGCGAGCGTGCCGGCGGCGGCGGCGGCGAAACCGACGCGGGCGCCGAAGCCGAGGCCGGCGATCATGATGGGGAGGGGGCCGAGCAAGGCCAACGCCATGGCGGCCGTCGTCCCCTTCACCGGAATGAAGAAGAGCAGCGCAGACGCGAGACCCGCGCCGATGGCTATGGCGACCTTGAAGAACATTGTTTCTCTGCTGTCCCGCGGCTTGCGGTTAGGGCGGATCGTCCCTATTGGGCCGTCACGTCCAGCGAACGAAGAAGCCTCCCCCCGAAAACGGGGAGAGGCGAAGTTGAAGTCCTACTTGATGACGTAGGGCAGCAGGCCGAGGAAGCGCGCGCGCTTGATGGCCTGGGCCAGCTCGCGCTGCTTCTTGGCGGAAACCGCCGTGATGCGCGAGGGAACGATCTTGCCGCGCTCGGAGATGTAGCGCGAGAGAAGACGCGTGTCCTTGTAGTCGATCTTCGGCGCGTTCGGGCCCGTGAAGGGGCAGGTCTTGCGGCGGCGGAAGAAGGGGCGACGGGGTGCGGTAGCCATTAGAACTGGCCTCCTTCATTGGCGAAATCGTCACGACGGGGGCGGGGCGCGCGGCCCGAATCGCCACCCGGGCGGCCGCCACGGCGGTCGCCGCGATCACCGCCGCGGTCGTCGCGGTCGCTGTCTTCACGCTTGCGCATCATGGCCGACGGGCCTTCCTCATGCTCTTCCATGCGGATGGTGAGCACGCGGAGGATGTCTTCGTTGATCGACATCTGGCGTTCCATTTCGGCCACGGCGGCCGAGGGAGCGTCGATGTTGAGCAGCGAGAAATGAGCCTTGCGGTTCTTCTTGATGCGATAGGCGAGGGACTTGACGCCCCAATACTCGACCTTGGCGACCTTGCCGCCATTGGCCTCGATGATGCCCTTGAATTGCTCCGTCATCGTTTCCACCTGCTGGGCGGTCACGTCCTGACGGGCAAGGAAGATGTGCTCGTAAAGAGCCATTGTGCTTGCCTTTCTCGGTTACGACGCCCTGGCGCGGAGCCCTTCGAGCCTGGAGAAAGGCTCGACGGAAACGACAGATATCGAAGGCGGGAACACGGGAAGACGGGGTCCTTACCCCTGCCGCGCAAGCGCGACCTTCCGTTCAGCCCCCGGCCGGGGCGTGCGAAGTCGCGCTTATACAGGGATGCGGGCGGGATGCAAGGGGGCAGCCGCTCTCAGCGACGCCTGTTTCGATAAGCGGCGAGAAAACTGACGGCAACGGAGACAACGCCCGCGGCCAATATGAGGCCAACAATTACGGGCGTGTTCGCCAGGACGTTCATGGTCTCGAAATGACGACCGGCTTGCGCCATTGATATGAGCTGGTCCGACACGACCCCTGTAGGATCCGGCGGGTGCTGCGCAATCCGCCAAAGCAAGATCGCTTCGACGATCCCGACGCAAACGATTATCGCAGAGAGGAGGCGTGACTTTCTGAAAGACAAGAGGGGACCCCTGACGCCCTTTTCATAGCTGCAGCTTGGCTGATGCTTAGATAGGATGTCCAGAGAATTTCAAAGTCGCGATTTCACGCCCACGGCGCCACCTCACCCGTGTCGTAGATCCGCCATGCGGTCAGCCCGGCCTTGGCGACCACCACGCGGCCTTCCTTGGCTTTCATCAACAGGTGCTTGAACACCAGCGGATGGCGCCAGGCCATCGGCTTGGCCGGGTCGCATACGGCCTGGTACTCGTCGGAATCGGCGTCTTCCATCAGGATCGTGCCGACCTTGTCGGGGCGCAGCGTGGAGGGGAGATCGCGCTCCATCATCCACGAGCATTCGTAATCCTGGCAGACGTCCGGGCGCTTCTTGTAGATCTTGCAGCCCGCACCCGTCGTGC
>JANXTB010000267.1 GCA_025356415.1 Hyphomicrobiales bacterium | reverse complement strand
GGTAGATCTGCACATTCTGGCGCGCGAGATAGATGTACATGTCGCTGCCGAGCCGCGAGACTTCCGTCGCCACGTCGCGCACCTCCAGCGGCGTGGCGTCGATGGCGCCGAGCGCTGCGGTGCGCAGCGCCAGTGGAGTGACGCCCGCCTTGCCGCTGATCATCAGCACCACGCGCGGCAGCAGCACATCGAGATTGTCGAAGCGCGGATTGCCCGCGGCGCTGACGAGATAGGGGCTCGATGCGAAGAGGTGGTTCAGGTAATCGACGCGCGCGCCGATGAATCCTTCGCGGTCGTTGACGGTGCGCAAGGGCAGGCCGGGGAGAAACCGCAGCGAGCCGCCATAGGGCGCGCGCTCCATCTGCTGCGTCACCGTGCGGCCGATCGGCATCGGCTGGTCGAGCGTGCGCTTGTAGAACTTCGTCACCGACGAAGAGCCCAACACCTTTTGGGAATCCAGCGAGGCGATCAGCGGATCGAAGCCGTTGCTTTCGCCCAAGGCCTGCTCGGCGTGCACGGAGGCATTGTAGAGGCTGGCGTCGCCAAGCATGTAAACGGGCAGGCCGCTGAAGCCGCGGTCGGGCATGTAGACGCCCTCGGTGATGCCTTCCACGATCCAGTTGACGGAGGCGATCTGGCCTTGTGACCTCAAGCGCTCGACGACGGGCAGCAGCCGCTCGCGCAGCACGTCGATGCGCTGTTTCATGCCGCCGCGCGATTGCGCTTCTGCCGGCATGAGATCGAGCGCGTTTAGCGTGAGTTGCAGATCGGCGCCAAGCTGCGCGCGCGCGCCGCGCTCAGTCTTGTTGTCGAAGACGGCGGTCATGACGGTCGGGTAGAGCGCCAATGTCGCGAGCATGGAAACGATCAGCAGGAACGACGCCGCACGATGACGGCGGATGTTCATGTGGCGCAGCGCAGCGTTGCGCAGCGGCCCCGCCACCATCCATGTCGCTGGCGCCATCAACGCCGCCATGAGTTTCGGGCGTGACGCAATCAGGCTGACGAGTCCGTAGACGAGCAGCGGGAAGGCGATGAAATCGAGCGCGCGGTCGATCTCGAACATCCATGGCTGCGGCAGGAGGTTGTTGAGGCCGACGCCGGTGATCCAGCTCGCAAGCTTGGCGAGGCCGATCAGGAGGGCCAGCGCCTGCAGCACGCCAAAGCGCACGCCAGCCGCAGCGCCCTCGAAACCCGCGACGCGACGCGAGGCTTCGAGCGGCGAAACGCGCGAGGCCTGTCGCACCAGCTGCCACCCGCTCGCAAGCGCGATGAGAATGCCGACGACGAGGAAGCCAGCGAGCGTGAGCGGTTCCTGGATCTTCGCCATGAGCGCCAGCGGCGGGAGCGCGCCCATGTAGAGCCACATGGGCAGGATCGTGCCCAGCGCCGCGCCGATGAAACCGCCGATCAGCCCGCCTACGCCGATGGCCGTGAGCATGGTGCGCGCGATGTCGGCGCCCTTCACGCCGCGCAAGCGCAGCAGGCCGAGCTTGCGGCGTTCGTTGAGCAGCAGCAGGCTCGCGAGATTGCCGAGCAGGATGCCGGCGATGATGAGCAGTGGCAGCGAGACCAGCAGCGCGATCAGCGCGATCTTGCGGGCGATGTCGTTCATGCGGATGAACATCGCGCCGAGATTGTGGTCGACAGCCGCGCTCTGCGTCATGTCCTGCACTTCGTCGGTCAGCAGCGAGCCGACGCGCAGCACGCGCGTGAGCGAGCCGTCAATGTCCCAGCCGGACACGAGGGCAGGGCGGTCGACGCGCACGAGATGGATGATCTCGGGGAAATATTTGCCTGGGTCTGCGTGAATGTCGGCGTGGTCGTGCTGGTGAATGAGGCCGCGCGAGACGCCATCGAAATCCCGCAGCCGCTTTTCGTCATAGGGTGTGACGAGAATGATGCCGAGTTCCGGCACGAGCGTCGGAGACGATGTCTGCTCCATGTACCAGCGGTTGATCTCGTTCGAATCGACGCGGATCACGCGCTCGATGCCGGTCTCGACGATGATGTAGCCCTTGGTTTTCGAAGCGTGCGAATGGCCGGGCTCGCCATGCGCAACGTCGGCGCCATGGTCGTCATCATCCTCGCTCGCGAGATCCTTGCGGTCCACAACGAGTCGGAAACTCTTCTTGTCCTGCAGGCGCAGGTAAGCATCGCCCATCTGCGCCTTGGAGCCGACGAGAACGAGCACTGCGTCCTTGCCGCTCGGCCGGATGTCGGCTGGCAGCATCGAGACGGCTGTGGGTGCGATGATCGACACCCACGGCGAGCGGATCTGCTGACCATCGATTTCAGGCCGTGTCGTGAACGGGAGGATGGTGCGCAGGAAATAGAGCCGCTGCGTTTCCAGCACGCCCTTCACCGCGCCGATCGCCTTGTTGAGCTTGTCGCCCAGCGGAATTTCCGCGGTCTGGTAGATCGACAAATCCCACGGCACGCGCTCGACCTGATCGGCGACGTAGCGCTGCATCGCATAGCGCGACGTGACCGTAATGGCCGCGAGCAGGAAGACGATCAGCCCCGTCACCAGCGCGAAGACCATGAAAGGGCGCCGGCCAAGAACCGCGAAGAGCATCCGCGATGACGCGCTCACGAGACGCGCTCGATCAGCCCGTCGCGCATGTAGCAGACGCGCGGAAATGTCTCGACGACTTTGGGATCGTGCGAGGCGACGATCACGGTCTTGCCGCGCTCGCTTGCGAGATCGACCAGTATTTTCGTGATGATCTTCGCATTGGCGCTGTCGAGATTGCCGGTCGGCTCATCGGCGAGAATGATCGGCGGATCGTTGACCAGCGCGAGGCACACAGCGACGCGTTGCTGTTCGCCGCCTGATAATTCTTCAGGCCGCTTGAAGCCCTTCG
>JANXTB010000260.1 GCA_025356415.1 Hyphomicrobiales bacterium | reverse complement strand
GATCCGCGCGATCCGGCTGTCGATCCTGTCGACTGGGTCGAGCGCATTCCGTTCACCGAAACGCGCAATTACGTGCAGCGCGTGACGGAAAATCTGGAGATCTACCGCCTGCGTTTTGGCGACACCCGACCCTTCGCGATCCGCGCCGATCTGCGCGGCGCCGAAGCGAAGCTTTGACGCGCGCGCACGCCGGGCTAATCTCCACCGCATGATCAACGTTCAATCCCGATTTCTTTCCGGTCCCGACGGGCTGCAGCTCCATCTGCGTGAATACGGCCCGCGCGAGGGCGCCGCTTTGCCGGTGGTCTGCCTGCCTGGCCTTGCGCGCACGGCGCAGGATTTCGATGCGCTCGCGCGCGCCATAGCCGGCGGACAGGCGGGCGTTCCGCGCCACGTCGTTGCGATCGATTATCGCGGACGCGGCCTCTCCGCCCGCGACCCCAATTGGAAGAATTACGATCTCGGCGTCGAGAGCGCCGACATCCAGTCGCTGCTGGCGGCGGTGGAAATTCCCGAGGCGATTTTCGTCGGCACCTCGCGCGGCGGCATTCACTGCATGCTGCTCGCCGCCTTCCGCCCGACGCTGATGCGCGCCGTGGTGATGAACGACATCGGCCCGGTGCTGGAGGCGCGCGGTCTCGCGCGCATTCGCGGCTATGTCGGCAAGCTGCCGAGCCCCAACTCCTGGGCCGACGCCATCGCAATGTTCAAGCAGATCTCGGGCGCCCATTTCACGGCGCTGAGCGACGCCGACTGGATGGACTACGCCCGCCTGACGCTTGACGAAAAAGACGGCCGTCTCATCTCGCGCTACGACCCGATGCTCATGAAAGTGCTGGAGGCCATGGACCTCGAGGCCCCGATTCCCGATCTCTGGCCGCAGTTCGAGGGCTTGAGCCATCTGCCGCTGCTGGTGATTCGCGGCGAGAACTCCGACCTGCTCTCCGAGGCCACGCTGGCCGAGATGCTAAAGCGCCATCCCAACGCCCAATCGCTCATCGTTCCGGGCCAGGGCCACGCCCCCCTTCTGCTCGACGAGCCGTCCATCGCACGCGTCTGCGGCTTCATCGCCTCGGTCGCAACTTGACGCCACGCGACCCTTGCCAAGAAGAGCCCGCTCGGGCATATGAAACCCGCCCGGCCCAAAGCCCGGCGCGCGGAGATGTGGCCGAGAGGCTTAAGGCAACGGTTTGCTAAATCGTCATAGGGGAAACCCTATCGTGGGTTCGAATCCCACCGTCTCCGCCAGCTTCGTTTCAGATCGAATAAAGCTCAGCCTTAAGCAACGCGCTCTATCGGCGCGGCGCTTGGGATCGTGTCTCGCGGGCGCGGCTCCGAGACAAAGCTGCGCTCAAAAAGATGGAACGTGACGCAAGCAAGGGCGCCGCTCAGCAAACACGCTAATCCAACGAGTGATAGATCAAAGCTTGTCTCGACCCGAGGCCAGTGGTCGCCAAGAGCGGCAAACGTGAGACCAAGGACGGGCATGTGCAGCAGATAAAGGGAATAGCTGCGTTTCCCAAGCCACTCCAGCATCCGGACGAACCGCCCCAAGCTCGGCGCGCCGGAGATCGCAGCGTAAGTCAACAGCGCTGCGGAAAAGGCTGTGCCTGTGATCCCAAACAGATAATCGTGCCGGCCGCCGTGATCTGGAATAACGAGCGCAGTCGCAAGGAGAAGCGCAACGCCAGCGACAAAAGCCCATGCAGGCCGGACCTGCTTGTAGAACGCGGGCCAAACCTGAGGCGCGGTTGCAAGCAAGATGCCCCAGGCGAAGGCGTCTCCGCGCGCGACGCTCCACAGATAGGCGGCGGCAGGCCCCTCCGCGGCGCCGATAGCCAACCGGATCAGCGGCGAAAGGACGATGAGCGCCAAACACGCAATGACCCGGCTTCGCGCGGAACCGACGCGCGCAAGAAGCGGCAACACGATGTAGAAATGCTCTTCTACGGCCAGCGACCATGTTGGCGCGAAGAAATGAGCATCGGTGCCGCCGGCAAGCCCATAAAACCAATTCTGCACAAGAAGCG
>JANXTB010000250.1 GCA_025356415.1 Hyphomicrobiales bacterium | reverse complement strand
ATTTCCGCGCAGAGCGGAAGTTTGCCTTCCGCAAGGCGATTGCGACCGTACTTCTTGAACTGCACTTCGGCGTCCTTTTCAGGACCGCCCGCGCAGAACGTGCACTTGTCCATCTTGCCACGGCTGCCGAAGTTGGTGGCCTGCGGGTATTGCGGCGCACCAAACGGACAGGCGTAGAAGCAATAGCCGCAACCGATGCACAGATCCTTGTTGTGCAGAACGACGCCCTGCTCGGTCTGATAGAAGCAATCGACCGGGCAGACAGCCATGCACGGCGCATCCGAACAATGCATGCATGCCACCGAGATCGAGCGCTCGCCGGGTTTGCCGTCGTTGATCGTGACGACGCGACGGCGGTTGATGCCCCACGGCACTTCGTGTTCGTTCTTGCACGCGGTTACGCAGGCGTTGCACTCGATGCAGCGGTCGGCGTCGCAGAGGAATTTCATTCTCGCCATGTTGTTCTCCGCTCAGCTCGTGCGAATCTGGCAGAGCGTCGCTTTCGGCTCCTGCATGCCCGTCACCGGATCGAAACCATAAGTCGTGACCGTGTTGACGCTCTCGCCCAGCACGATCGGATCCGTGCCCGCGGGATAGAAGCGGCGCATGTCTTCGCCCTGGTACCAGCCGGAGAAGTGGAACGGCATCCACGCGACGCCGCGCCCGACGCGATCGGTGACAAGCGCCTTCACCTTGATCTTCGCGTTGTTCTCGGCGCCATAGACCCAGACATATTGTCCGTCCTTGACGCCGCGCTCCGCCGCATCCTGCGTATTCACCTCGACGAACATGTCCTGCTGCAATTCAGCCAGCCACCTGTTCGAGCGCGTCTCCTCGCCGCCGCCCTCATATTCAACGATACGACCTGACGTCAGGATGATCGGAAAATCGCGCGCGATATTGCGGTCGATCGCGGCTTTCTGCACGCTGAGGCCAATGTTGGGAATGCGGAACTGACGCTCGTCAGGACGGGTCGGATATTTAGCCTGCAAATCAGGACGCGGCGTGTAGATCGGCTCGCGATGCACCGGCACGGGGTCGGGCAAATTCCACGCATTCGCGCGCGCCTTGCCGTTTCCGTAGAACATCACGCCGCGATCCAGACACACCCGCTGGATGCCGCCCGACAGATCCGTCGCCCAGCTCACAGTGTCGATATTTGCGCCACCCACGCGCGTGATCGTGTCGCGCTCTTCCTGCGTGAGGTCGGCGTCCCAGCCGAGCTTCTTCATGATCCCGAAGGTGATCTCGGGATGCCCGTCGGTGAGTTCCGAACCCAGCGGGAATGAATCCTCCGCCAGCAATGTCTCGCCGGCGCGCTCGACGCCGAAGCGCGCGCGGAAGCAGCCGCCGCCGTCCTTCACATGCAGGCTGGTGTTGTAGAGAATCGCGGAGCCCGGATGCCGGATTTCAGGCTTGCCCCAGCACGGCCACGGCAGCCCGTAATAATCGCCACCAACATCGGGCGTGTCTTTCGAAGCGCGCAGCGTGACCAGATCGAACTTCGACTGGTTTTTCATATGCGCCTTCAGACGCTCGGGACTCTGGCCGCAATAGCCGGTCGACCAGCCGCCGCGATTGATTTCGCGCAGAATGTCTTCGGCTGCCGGGACATTGTTCTCGACCTTGATGTTCTTGAACATCTTGTCGGCGAAGCCCCATTTCTGCGCGAGCAGATACATGACCTCGTAGTCGTTCTTGGATTCGAAGACCGGCTTCACGATCTGCTCGCCCCATTGCAGGGAGCGATTGGACGCCGTGCGCGACCCATCCATTTCAAGCGATGTCGCGATGGGCAGCAGATAGGTGTTGTCACTGCGCGCGTTCAGCGCCGCGAAAGTCGTAGGATGCGGATCGGCGACGACCAGCAATTCCAGCTTCCGCATGCCCTCGACGGCTTCGGGGATACGCGTGACCGTGTTGCCGCCGTGGCCGAACACCATCATCGCCTTTATGTTGTTTTTCTGGTCGATCTGTTCGGCGGGAAGATTGACGCCATCGAACCACCTCGTCGAGGTGATGCCGGGCGTCTCCATGTTTTCCTTGCGCGTGCGCGCCTTGCGCCCGCCAATCGCCGGCACTTCATCAAAGCGCGATTGCAGCCAGTCGTATTCGACTTCCCACACGCGACCCCAATGGCGCCACGCGCCCTCGACCAGCCCGTAGTAGAGCGGCAGCGTCGTGACATCGAGACCAAGATCGGTCGCGCCCTGCACATTGGTGTGCCCGCGGAAAATATTGGCGCCCGTCCCAGGCTTGCCGACATTGCCGGTCGCCAGACACAGGATGCAGAAAGCGCGCACGTTCGCGGTGCCGACCGTGTGCTGCGTCGCGCCCATGCACCAGATCAGCGTGGAAGGCTTCTGCTGCGCGAACATCTGCGCGACGTTCTTCAGCTGGTCGCCGGGTACTCCGGTGACGCGCTGCACTTCCTCAGGCGTCCACTTCTCGACCTCCTTGCGCACGGCGTCCATGCCGTAGACGCGCTTGGCGATGAAGTCCTTGTCCTCCCAGCCATTCTGGAAGATGTGCCACAACATCCCCCAGATCACCGGAATGTCGGTGCCGGGCCGGATGCGGACATATTCGGTCGCATGCGCCGCCGTGCGCGTGAAGCGCGGATCAATGACGATCATGTTGGCGCGGTTGATCTCCTTGCCAGACAGCACATGCTGCATGGCGACGGGATGCGCCTCCGCCGGATTGCCGCCCATGATGATCATGGTCTTGGCGTTGCGAATGTCGTTGTAGCTGTTGGTCTGCGCGCCATAACCCCAGGTGTTGGCGACGCCCGCCACCGTGGTCGAATGGCAGATGCGCGCCTGATGATCGACCGAGTTCGTGCCCATGAAGGCGCCGAGCTTGCGGAAGAGATAGGCGGCTTCGTTGGTGAATTTGGCCGAGCCGAGCCAGTAGGTGGAATCCGCGCCGTATTTCTGGTTGATGTCGGCCGTCTTCTGCGCGATCTCGCTGATCGCCTGATCCCAGGAAAGCCGCTGCCATTCGCCGTTGACGATTTTCATCGGATAGCGCAAGCGGCGGTCGCCGTGCACGAGTTCGCGGATCGACGCACCCTTGCAGCAATGCGTGCCGCGATTGATCGGGCTTTCCCACGAGGGCTCCTGCCCCACCCACACGCCGTTGATCGTCTCCGCCGTGACTGTGCAGCCGACCGAGCAATGCGTGCAGATGTTTTTCTTGATGACGACTTCAGGCCCCGACACGGACGAGCCGGCGGCTTTAGCCTTTTGCACGGAGCCTAGCTGCATGGCGCCCAACGTCGCGACGCCCGCTGTCGCCAGCCCCGAGCGGGCGAGAAACGCGCGCCGGTTGAGCGCGCCTGAGGCAAGACCATCGAGTGCGGCGGCGGAGAATGACGGCCGGGCTGCGCCCTTACGCTTGATCAGCATGGGGCGACCTCACTTCTTCAGGGTTTCATAGCCGTTGGTGCGGTAGAAGGCCTGCACGTCTGGCGCATCGGCCTGGTAGCGGGCGCGGGTTTCGTCCCGACCGGGATCGTAGGCTTTCGCTTCTTCAGTCAGTGTCGGGAGAAGAGCGGCGCTTGCGCCGGTGGCGGCCGTGGCGCTCCCCAAAGTCTTCAGGAAGCGACGGCGATCAAACTTTGCCTGCACCATTTTTTGCGCACTCCGGGCATTCCAGCGGCAGACAACGCGTGGCGGAGCATTTGGATCCGGAGACTACTCAAGCCCCTGCTCGCGCCGCCCGAGGCGGTCGCGCTTGCGCTTGATGAAGGGCCGCTCGACATGAAACCGCGCGATAAAATCACCGACCGCCGCGCGCACCGCCGCTGGCATCGGCACCGCCTCGACGATCTCGCCAAGGCCTTCGGCCATCGCCTCGCCCTCGTAGGGATCGGCGCTGGCGGCGCGCACCACGAAGCCATCCCCTTCCGGCCGCATCGCGACCCAGATCGACGGACGGCCTGACACAAGATTGTCGCGGTAGTGACTCGTCTGGCCGCTGTGGAGTTCGAGATCGGCAGAGCCCGCGTAGCGCATGTCGCCCTCGCCCGAGCAATCGAGCGACGACCATGTCGCGATTTCCGGAACGGCGGGAAGTGCGGCGACCGGCAGCCAGCTTTCGCTTGCCCAACGTCCCATGGCTTTGCACCGCATGACCACGACGCCGATTTGTATCGATTCCTGCGCCATCGCCCGCTCCTGGGACCTGTCTTTAGGTAACGCTTAGATATGCGGCAAGGTTCAACGCGGCAGTTGCCGGGCGGGGCCGGATCGGACATCCTGTGCGGATGGAGGCCGTCAATAAGCCGGATTTATCCGTCAGGAGACGCCACCCCTCAGACGCCGTCAAAGGACGCCTACGTGACGCATCAGGACACCAGCGCCCCGGCGCAAGCCGACCAGCACGACGACATCATCTATCCGCAAGTGATTCCGTTTCTGGCCGCCCACCTGGCCTGCTTCGGCGCCATCTGGTCCGGCGTCACGTGGCAGGCAGCGACGCTGGGCATCGGCCTGTACTGGCTCGGCATGTTCGGTGTGACCGGCGGCTACCACCGCTACTTTTCGCATCGCAGCTACAAGACCAGCCGCGTGTTCCAGTTCCTGCTCGCCTGGATCGCGCAGGCGACCGCGCAGAAGAGCGTGCTGTGGTGGGCCGCCAAGCATCGCCATCACCACCTGTTCTCCGACACGGAGACGGACATCCACTCGCCGCGCCACAAGGGGTTTCTCTATTCCCATGTCGGCTGGATTTTCGCGCGCCAGAATCACGAGACCGATCTCGTGAAGATCGAGGATTTCGCCAAATATCCCGAGCTGCGTCTCCTGCATCGTTTCGAGCTCGCGCCAGCCGTCGTGCTCGCCGTAGTGTGTTATCTGATCGCCGGCTGGAGCGGCCTGTTCGTCGGGTTTTTCTGGAGCACGGTCGCGCTCTACCACGCGACCTTCTGCATCAATTCGCTGGCCCACGTGCACGGCTACAAGACCTACGTGACCGGCGACGACAGCCGCAACAACTGGATTCTCGCCTTCTTCACCATGGGCGAAGGCTG
>JANXTB010000240.1 GCA_025356415.1 Hyphomicrobiales bacterium | reverse complement strand
GGAGGGCGTCGGCTGGTTCATCCTGCCACTCGCCTTGGGCAATGTGCTGGGGCCGCTGCTGCTGGGCCGCCTGTTCGACACGGTCGGGCGCCGCATCATGATCACCATTACGTACGCCATGTCGGGCGTGCTGCTGCTCGTGGTCGGCTGGCTGTTCGCCCGCGACGCGCTGACCGCCGCCGAGCTCACCTTCGGCTGGGTCGTCATCTTCTTCTTCGCCTCGCCCGCCGCCAGCTCGGCCTATCTGACGGTGAGCGAGAACTTCCCGCTGGAGATCCGCGCGCTGGCCATCGCGATCTTCTACGCGGTCGGCACGGCGCTCGGCGGGGTCGCGGCGCCGGTCGTCTTCGGCCTGCTGGTCGAGAGCGGATCGCGCGCCAGCGTCTTCGCCGGCTACGGTTTTGGCGCGGCCCTGATGCTGGTCGCGGCTGTCGTGGCCGCCCGCTACGCTGTGGCTGCGGAGCGCAAACCGCTGGAAGAAGTGGCCCGCCCGCTCTCGTCCGAACCCTAGTGGTCTTCCACTTTCGTATGAGGCCGGGGTTGCCCGACAGGGTGCGCTGGGCTAGGGAAACGCGTCCCACGCGCCCCTCCCCTTTAGGCGCGGCTCAAGAAGCGCGGGGCAGATGGAGGAAATTCGATATGACCACCCGCATTAAGGTGTTGGGAGCGGCCGCTCTTTCTCTGGGCCTGGCCGCCAGCGCCGGCGCCGCTCAGGCACAGGCTGAATTTTTCAAGGACAAGACCATCAACCTTTACGTCGGCTACAGCCCCGGCGGCGGTTACGATGTCTACGCCCGCATCCTCGCCCGTTTCATGGGCGCCCACATCCCCGGCAAGCCGACGGTCGTCGTCTCCAACATGCCGGGCGCGGGTAGCCTGCGGGCCGCCAATTACGTCTATAACGTCGCCCCCAAGGACGGCCTCGCCTTCGGCACCGTTGCGCGCGGCGCGGCTTTCGATCCGCTGTTCGGCCTGCCGGGTACGCAGTTCGATGCGGCCAAGTTCAACTGGATCGGCTCGGCCAACGACGAAGTCTCCGTCTGCGTCGCCTGGACTGCCACCGCGACCGTCAAGAACGTCGACGACCTGATGACCAAGGAGCTGATCGTCGGCGGCACAGGCGGCAGCGCCGACACCGACCAGTTCCCGCGCGTGCTGAACGGTGTGCTCGGCACCAAGATGAAGGTGATCATCGGCTATCCGGGCGGCAATGACGTCAACCTCGCCATGGAGCGCGGCGAAGTGCAGGGCCGCTGCGGCTGGTCGTGGTCGAGCGTCAAGTCGACCCAGCAGAAGTGGCTCGACGAGAAGAAGATCAACGTGCTCGTGCAGCTCTCGATGAAGAAGCACGAAGACCTTCCGAACATCCCGGCGGTGATCGACCTCGCCAAGACCGACGAACAGCGCGAGATCCTGAAGCTCGTATTCGCCCGGCAGGTCATGGGCCGCCCGTTCATGGCGCCCCCGAACGTGCCCGCCGACCGCGTCAAGACGCTGCGTGACGGCTTCTGGGCCACGATGCAGGACAAGGAATTGCTGGAGGAAGCCGACAAGGCGAAACTGGAAATCACCCCCGTGCGGGGCGAGGAAATCCAGCAGCTCGTGGTCGACGCCTACAAGGTTTCGCCCGAGATCGCCAAGAAGGCCGGCGAGCTCCTGAAATAAGTCCTTTGGGGCGCGGCGCGAAACACGCCGCGCCCCACTTGCTTTAGGCCGCTCGCGTGCGGGAAGATGCGCCAAGCATCACGAAAAAACATCCGGGAGAAACACATGGGCCGCAATACGGACGACAAGCTGCGCGGATGGCAATCCGACGTCATCGTCGATCTCATCAAGCGTTATGAGTTCGAATATATTTCGATGAACCCCGGCGCGAGCTTCCGCGGCCTGCACGATTCCATCGTCAATTACGGCATGGAAGATCCGCCGATGCTGCTCTGCCAGCACGAGGAAATTGCGGTCCAGATCGCGCATGGTTACGCGAAGGCGTCCGGCAAGCCGATGGCCGTCATCCTGCACAATCTCGTCGGCCTGCTGCATGCCACCATGGCGATCTATTACGCCTATATCGATCGCGTGCCGATCTTCATCATGGGCGCCACCGGCCCGATGGATGAAGGCAAGCGCCGCCCGCACATCGACTGGACGCACACCGCGCTCGTGCAGGGCAACGCCATCCGCGATTATGTGAAGTGGGATTATCAGCCCTACTCCATCGACGGCGTGCCGGAGTCGTTCGCGCGCGCCTATTCGGTGATGACGACGCAGCCGCAGGGCCCCGTGTACATGTGCTATGACGCCGGCCTGCAGGAAGCCAAGCTCGAACGCGAGATTCCGCTGCCGCCGATCACATCCGTCGCGACGCCCGCGTTGATGATGCCCGATCCGCGCGCCATCGAGGCGATCGCCGACAAGCTGCTCGCCTGCGACATGCCGTTGCTGATGCCCGAATATGTCGGGCGCCGCGAAGGCGGTTTCGAGGCCATGGTGAAACTCGCCGAAACAGCGGGCGCGGGCGTGTGGGATATCTGCAATGCGCTGAACTTCCCCAACAAGCATCCGCTCTGCCTGTCGCTCGACAAGGGCGCGCTCGGCAATGTCGATCTCGTCGTCGGCCTCGATTGCAAGGACGTCGAGAAAGCCACGCGCGAATTGAATTCGACGACGCGCCAGGTCGAACCCGTCGTCGCCGAAAATTGCGACTGGGTCGAGATGGGCTTTGCTGAAATCAACATGAGCAAATGGTCCATGGACTATTGCCGCATGCAGCCCTGCTCGGTGCGCGCGCTCGGCGACACGTCGCTCGGCATCCCGGCGCTGACAGACATGCTGCAGAAGAAGATCTCCAGCAATTCCGCGCTGAAGGACAAGATCGAAAAGCGCAAGGCCGTCATCGGCAAGCGCCATGACGCCACCTGGGCCAAGTGGCAGGACGAGGCGAAAAAGGATTGGGACGTTGCGCCCATGACCACGCCGCGTCTCGCGCATGAAGTCTGGGAAGTCATCAAGAATGAAGACTGGGTGCTCACGGCGAACACGCTGAAGCATCAGGTCCGCAAGCAGTGGGACTTCGACAAGGCTTACCGTCATCCGGGCATCGAGCTCGGCACGGCGACGCAGATCGGCATGTCGCTCGGCGTCGCGCTGGCGCACAAGAAGCAGGGCCGCCTTGTCGTCGATCTTCAGCCCGACGGCGACCTGATGTTCGACGCCGGCGCGCTCTGGATCGCGGCCAAGTACGAAATCCCGATGCTGATCGTGATGTACAACAACCGCGCTTACTACAACGACTGGGAACACCAGATCCGCATGGCCCGCCTGCGCGGCACGGATCTCGAGAAGGCCCATATCGGCATGGACCTTTTCGGTCCGGAGCCCGACTTCGGCGCGCTCGCCCGCTCGATGGGCGTGTGGGGCGAA
>JANXTB010000217.1 GCA_025356415.1 Hyphomicrobiales bacterium | reverse complement strand
CTTCCACCGACCCGATACAAGGCATGCGCACCTTCGCGATGAGGACGATGCGATGACCGATACGCCCAAAGGCACCCCGCAGGAGCAGGCCGCAATCCTGATGCAGGCGCTGCCGCATATGCTGCGCTACGACGAGACGATCATCGTCGTGAAATATGGCGGGCACGCCATGGGCGACGAAGAGGTCGCCCGTTCCTTCGCCAAGGACATGGTTTTGCTCGAGCAATCGGGCGTGAACCCGGTCGTCGTGCACGGCGGCGGGCCGCAGATCGGCGCCATGCTGAAGAAGCTCGGCATCAAGTCGGAGTTCTCATCCGGCCTGCGCATCACCGACCGCGAGACGGTGGAAGTCGTCGAGATGGTGCTCGCCGGATCGATCAACAAGCAGATCGTCGGCTTCATCAATGCCGAGGGCGGGCGCGCCATCGGCCTGTGCGGCAAGGACGGCAATATGGTGCTGGCCCGCAAGGTGACGGATTCGGCGGTCGATCTCGGCTTTGTCGGCGAGCCCGAAAAGGTCGACGCCACCGTGCTCGAGCAGGTGCTCGGCCGTGAGCTCATCCCCGTGCTGGCGCCCGTCGCCATGGGCGCCGACGGCGAGACCTATAACGTCAACGCCGACACGTTCGCGGGCGCCATCGCGGGCGCGCTGGGCGCCAAGCGCCTGCTGTTCCTGACCGATGTTCCCGGCGTTCTCGACAAGGACCGGAACCTGATCAAGGAGTTGAAAGTTGACGACATCCGGCGCCTGATCGCGGACGGGACCATCACCGGGGGCATGATCCCCAAGGTGGAAACCTGCATCTACGCGCTCGAACAGGGCGTGGAGGGCGTCGTGATCCTGGACGGCAAGTCGCCGCATGCGGTGCTTGTCGAATTGCTGACGGACCACGGCGCAGGCACGCTGATCACGAGGTAGCCCCATTACACGCAACGCCGACAGCTTCGATCCCACCGCTCCCGAGGGCCGGCCCGCGCCGGACCCGGCGGCGCGGAGCGGGAGCGAGGTCCCGGCGCCCTTGCTGCCGCCCGAGACCCGCGCGCGCTTTGCCCATGTCGACACATGGGTGTTCGATCTCGACAACACGCTCTATCCCGCAGGCAGCGACCTCTGGCCGAAGATCGATGCGCGCATCACCGTGTTTCTCGCGCATATGTTTGGGCTCGACGGCCTGTCGTCACGCGCGCTGCAGAAATATTACTACCAGCGCTACGGCACGACTCTGCGCGGGTTGATGGAGGAGCATGAAATCTCCTCCGACGAATTTCTGCAATTCGTGCACGACATCGACCGCTCGTCACTGCTCCCCAACCACACGCTGGCTGGCGCGATCACCACCCTGCCGGGCCGCAAGCTGATCCTCACTAACGGCTCGCGCGAACACGCGCTGCGCACGGCCGAGAAGCTCGGCATCGACCACATGTTCGAAGATATTTTCGACATTGTCGCCGCCGATCTGGTGCCCAAGCCGGCGGCTGAAACATACCAGCGCTTCTTCGATCGCCACGCGGTCGATCCGGCGCGCTCGGCGATGTTCGAGGACATCTCCCACAATCTCGCCGTCCCCCACGCGCGCGGCATGGCGACGGTGCTGGTGGTCCCCAAGCCCGAGGCGGGCGTTCACCGCGAGCCGTGGGAGCTGGCGGGCGCCAATGCGGCGCATGTGGAATTCGTGACGAACGACCTTGAGGCGTTCCTGACCGGGCTCGGCCACAAGGCTTGACCTTGGGTGATCTTGACACCCAATATGGGCGTCAAGGCGCAAATTTCTTGCGAAAAGCACCTTTAAGGTTTATCTATTTTGGAAAAGCTGAAGCCTACGCACGATCTTGAGGCGTTTAAAAGAGCCTTCGCACTTCACGGAGCCATGACCCTTACGGCACGGCTGAGCGCGGGAGATCTTGGTTTCAGGATCGGCGGCGTCATGGAAATAATAAGTAGCGTCACATCGGGCGATTTCATCAAGTCAATGACGAGCTACAACGATCACAGGCGCTGGCAGGATGTCTATGTCGTTCGCAGAGAGTCGCTCACGCTGTATTTGAAGTTCACGGATCGCGCCGTGACCGAGTTCATCCTTCTCTCATTCAAGAGGAAGTAAGAGATTGGCCGACCCATTCATCTACCCCGAAACGATGATCCATCCTGAAAGCGGCGCCCTCCTGTCCCGGCGGCGACGCAAGGAGACCGTGACCTACATGGGGTATTCGAAAGAAATTCTTGTCGAAGGGTACTTTCCAGAAGACGACGGCGACGGTGTCATCATAGGCTCTGATCATGAGGTGTTCGACGCGGCTCTCGATGAAATGAAAGAGCGTTTCGCGGAAGATACCAAACGGCTCGCAAAGGGTCTCCGAACAGCCGCCCGCCTCACCCAGAAAGAAGCCAGCCTCCTCCTCACCGGCTCGCCGAACTCTTTCTCCAAATACGAGCGCGGCGAGGCGCAGCCGAGCTGGCCGACGTTTGTCTTGCTGAAACTCATCGCCGCAGACCCCTCCCTGATCGACAAGATCAAGGCGGCTTGACGCGCGCGCCCGCGCGAAGGATACCTCGCGGCGACAAAATACCTGCGCCCGGGGAGCCCCATGTCCATCACCGATCTCGCCAAGACCATCGAAGCCGCCTTCGAGGACCGCAACAATGTCGGTCCCTCCACCAAGGGCGCCGTGCGCGATGCGGTGAACGAGGCGCTGAACCTGCTCGACAGCGGCAAGGCCCGCGTTGCCGAGAAGGTCGCGGGCAAGACCGGCCCGGAAGCCTGGGTCGTCCATCAATGGCTCAAGAAGGCCGTGCTGCTCTCGTTCCGCCTGAACGACATGGCGCCGATCTCGGGCGGGCCGGGCGGTGCGACCTGGTGGGACAAGGTGCCCTCCAAGTTCGACGGCTGGACCGCCGAACAGCATGGCGCCGCCGGCTTCCGCTCGGTCCCCAACTGCATCGTGCGCCGCTCGGCCTATATTGCGCCCGGCGTCGTGCTGATGCCGTCCTTCGTCAACCTCGGCGCTTATGTCGACGCCAACACGATGGTCGACACCTGGGCCACGGTCGGCTCCTGCGCGCAGATCGGCAAGAACGTGCATCTCTCGGGCGGCGTCGGCATCGGCGGCGTGCTTGAGCCGCTGCAGGCCAACCCGACCATCATCGAAGACAATTGCTTCATCGGCGCGCGCTCAGAAGTCGTCGAGGGCGTCATCGTCGGCGAGGGCTCGGTGCTCTCGATGGGCGTGTTCATCTCGTCGTCGACCAAGATCATCGACCGCGCCACCGGCCAGGTGCATGTCGGCTATGTGCCGCCCTATTCGGTCGTCGTCTCCGGCAACCTGCCGGGCAAGCCGCTGCCGGATGGCACGCCCGGCCCGTCGCTCTATTGCGCCGTGATCGTGAAGACCGTCGATGCGCAGACGCGCTCGAAGACGGGCATCAACGAACTCCTGAGGGATTGATGGCCGCGCTCCTGACGGCGGAAGGCTTCCGCTTCCTGTTCCGCACGGACAAGGGCGAAATCACACGCGAAACGTGGCTCCTCGGCACGGCGATGACCGGCGCCGTGGTCTTTGTGGCGACCATCATCTGGTTCGTCATCAGCCCGTTCGCGACCAGCGATCTCGCGCGCCGTGGTCTCTTCGATCCGGCGACGCTCGGCGTCTATGTCTACCTGATGCTCTACGCCTTCATCATCCTGCTGACGGGCGTGTGCTGGTATAATCTCTCGGCCAAGCGCTTCCGGGCGGTGGGACGTTCGCCGTCTTTCGCCGGGCTGCCGCTCGCGCT
>JANXTB010000205.1 GCA_025356415.1 Hyphomicrobiales bacterium | reverse complement strand
CGGGCCGTCCGAAGCAATGCGGCGCCCCTGCCTGAAAACAGCGTGCCGGCGGAAATGTGGGAAAGGCCTGAATGGCGCTCGCGCTGGAAATACCCGATGCGGGCCTCCGCAACAAGCCGGGATGCGTCGCCCGCGCGCTTTGCCGCGCCGCTCGCCTTGACAGGCAGAAGGGCTTGCGACCTTCTGAGCGCAAAATAAACAGGGTCTTTCGGCCGCATCGGGAGAGAAATCATGACCGCAATGTCCAGACGCGACTGGCTCGCCTCGGGCGCCGCCGCCGCGATCGGGCTTGCCCTGCCGCGCGCCGCGCAGGCCGCCGCATCCTTCGAGGGCAAGACGCTGCATTTCTATGTCGGCATTCCGCCCGGCGGCGCCTATGACCTCGCGCCGCGGATTCTCGCCGCGCATATGAGCAAGCACATTCCGGGCAGCCCGCGCATCGTGGTCGAGAACATGCCCGGCGCCGGCAGCCTGACGATGATGAACTACCTCTACAACCGCGCCGCGCGCGACGGCACCGCCATCGGCTTTCCGATGAACACGATGCTGCTCGAGCCGTCGTTGAAACTCGTCTCGGGCGCCAGCGGCAATGCGCAATTCGACCTGTCGCGCATGGCCTGGCTCGGCACGCCCGGACAGGACCCCGCGGTCGCCTGGGTCGGCGGCAATTCGCCCCTGAAGACGTTCGATGACCTGCGCACGCGCGGCGCCAGTTTCGGGTCGACGGGCGCGGGCGCCGACTCGACGATCCTCGCCAACCTCTGCAACAAGCTGCTTGGCGCGAAGATCAAGGTGGTCGCCGGCTACAAGGGCGCGGCGGAATATTTCTTGGCGTTCGAGAACGGCGAAATAGACGGCGCGGTGACCACCTATGCTGCTCTGATGGCAGCGCATGCGGACTGGATCGCATCGGGCCGCATCAAGATCCTCGCGCAATTCGGCACCGACCGCAGCGCCGAGCTGCCCGATGTGCCGACCGGCATTGAACTCACGCAAGACAAGAATGCGCAGGACATGCTGCGTCTCTACGGCGTGAAATTCACCGCCGCCTATCCTGTCGTACTGCCGCCCGACGTGCCCGCCGATCAGGTGCAGGCCTTGCGCGATGCTTTCGCGGCGACGATGAAAGACCCTGAGTATCAGGCGCAACTTTCCGCGATGCGCATCACCGGCGGCATGGTGACGCCCGCCATGGTCGAGCGTTTCATCAAGGAGCTCGACGGCGCGCCGAAAGAAACCGTCGATCAGCTCAAGCAAGTTCTGGAAGGCAAGTGACCGGCATGACACATCTCGTTCTCGAACAGGACGCGTTCATGCGCATGTTCGTGCCCATGCTCGATCCCACTGCGCCGCAGGCGTTTCACGATGCGGTCGCGGATTTCTTCTCGCATGACGAGCCCGATTTCGACGGCTGGCTCGCCGCCATGCGAAACCGCATTCCGGGGCTCTTCCCCGCGCGAGTGTCGCTCGCGCAGGATCAGGAGCATTTCCGCGAATTGCTGCAAACCGCAGACGCGTGTCTGATCGAGAGCCTCGCCTTCGGCAAGGAAGAGCTGGCGTGTGCGCCGAAGATTGCCGTGGTGCAGAAATACGGCGCGCTGACGCGCAACATCGATGCGAGCGCCTGCGCCGCGCGCAACGTGCGCGTCTGCGTGCAACGCCGCCGCATCAATGTGGCGCTGGCCGAACTCGCGATGGCGCTGCTGCTCGCCATGGGCAAGCATGTCATCGAGCTGAACCATGTCATCGACGAGAAGCGCCTCAACGCGGCGGGCCACACCATTCGCCCCTACGACAAGCGCTACACGGGCGGCAGCAATTTCGCCCGCATTCCGGGCCTGCGAACCATGTTCGGCAAGACGCTCGGAATCATCGGGTTTGGCGAAGTCGGGCGCGAGATCGCCAAGCGCGCACAGGCTTTCGAAATGCGCGTCGTCTATACGCAGCGCACTCGACTGTCGGAGGTCGAGGAAGGCTTGCTCGGCGCGACATACCTGCCGCTTCACGAGCTGATGGCGCAGGCCGATTATCTCACCGTCAACCTGCCCGTCACGCCGCAGACCACCGGCATTCTGGGCGCCGCCGAATTCGCCGCACTGAAGCCCGGCGCCTTTCTAGCCAATGTCTCGCGGCCCGAACTCATCGACCGCGCGGCTTTGTTCGAGGCGCTCAATTTAGGGCGGCTTGCAGGCTATGGTACGGACGTCTGGTTCGACCGTCCTGCCCGCTCCGACGATCCGGTTTTCAATTACAGGAATGTCGTCGTGCTGCCGCATACGGCCATCGCCGACCGGCACAATGCACTGCTCGATATCGAGGAAATGTTCATGAAAATGTCCGACGCGCTCGTCGCCAGAAATGCGGGAGCCTGAGATGGCGCGCGTACCATTACTGGAAACCAGCGACGATGCTGAGACACAAGTTCTGATAGACAGACTGCGCAAGGGACGGCGCGGCAATCTGCTCGGCATCTATAAAGCGCTGCTGCACAATGCGAAGCTGGCGGGCACATGGTTCCAGCATCTCAACGCGGTGCGCTGGGAGACGACGCTCAGCGGGCGCCTGCGCGAGATCCTGATCATCCGCATCGGCTGGCGGCTCGACAGCGCCTACATCATGAAGCAACACATCCCCAAGCTCGCCGAGCCGGAAGGTTTGAGCGCCACGGACTGCCAGGCGCTGCTACGCGAGGACTTCGGCGATGGCTTCTCGGAAGCCGAGAGAGCGGCGATCCATGCAGCCGACGAACTGACGCTGCGCGCCAAATTGTCGGACGGGACTGCGACTGTACTGAAGGTCTTCTACGATGATCGCGCTGTCGTGGAAATCATGGTGCTGATTGGCACCTACAACATGCATGCACGCTTTGTGGCGGGGCTCGACATCGAGCTTGAGAAGGATTGAAGACGTGGGCGAAACCTTCTCCCGCGCTGGCGGGAGAAGGTGGCGCGCGAAGCGTGACGGATGAGGGCGTTTCCACATCTCGTATTCTTCGAAATCATCCAGGCGGCGACGCCCTCACCCGTCTGGCTTCGCCAGCCACCCTCTCCCGCCAACGCGGGAGAGGGGCGCACACGTTCTAGTGCAGCGCGCCAGACTTGATGGCGGCAGCGGAGACACCCTCCTTCGCCGATTCATCCGAACCCGCGCCATTGAAGAAGGCGTTGAGCGCCACTGCGACAATCGTCGTCAGCAGGATGCCGGAATCGAGCAGCGGCTTCAGTTCGCGGGGCAGCTTGTCGAAGATGTTTGGCGCGACCAGCGTCAGCATGCCGACGCCAATGCCCACCGCGACGATCATGAGGTTGTTGCGGTTGGTCGTGTAATCCACGCCCGACAGAATGCGGATGCCGGTCGCGGCCACCATGCCGAACATGACCAGCCCCGCGCCGCCCAGCACGAAGACCGGGATCGCGGCGAAGACCGCCGCGAGCTTCGGGATGAGGCCCAGCACGATCAGGATCACGCCGCCCGCCACCGCGACCCAGCGCGAGCGCACGCCGGTGACGCCGACGAGGCCGACGTTCTGCGAGAACGACGTGTAGGGGAAGGTGTTGAAGACGCCGCCGAGAATGGTGCCGAGGCCATCGGCGCGCAGGCCGCGCGTCAGGTCGTCGGAGGTCACCTTCTTGCCGGTCATTTCACCCAGCGCGAGGAACATGCCGGTCGATTCCACCATGACCACGATCATGACGATCGACATAGTGACGATGGACCAGAAATCGAACGTCGGCATGCCGAACTGGAATGGATAGACAAAGTCCACCCACGGCGCGCTGGCGACCGGCGCGAAATTGATCTTGCCGAAAGCCGCTGCAATGCAGCCGCCCGCGATAATGCCGAGAAGCACCGCGATATTCGCGAAGAAGCCCTTTGCGAATTTGGCGATCAGCAGAATCGCGACCAGAACGGCGAGCGCGATCGCCATATTATCGAGCTGTCCGAAGGCCGGGTTCGGAAAATCGCCGAGCACGCCATCGACGGGCTTCTTGATCGTGGGCAATCCGCCGCCGAACCAGCCGATGCCGATGCGCATCAGCGTGATGCCGATCACGGTGATGATCGTGCCGGTGACGACCTGCGGGAAGAAACGCAGCAGGCGCCCGATCAGCGGCGCGACGAGCAGCGCGAACAGGCCAGCGGCGATGACCGAGCCGTAGATCTGCACAAGGATCTGGTTGGGCGTGAGCCCCGCGCCCTTGCCGGCACCGATCAGCGCCAGCATTGGGGCGACGGACGCGAAGGTGACGCCCATCATGACCGGCATGCGGATGCCGACACCCGGGAAGCCGAAGGCCTGGACCAGAGTGGCGAGGCCGCAGGCGAACAGGTCGGCGTTGATGAGAAGCGTGCGCTGTTCGGCCGGCAGGCCCAGAGCGCCGGAAATGATCAGCGGCACGGCGACCGCGCCCGCATACATCACCAGCACGTGCTGAATGCCCAAGGCGGTTAGCCGCGCGGGCGGCAGGATTTCATCTACGGACTGCCGGTCAGACATGGTTCGCCCTCCAAAAGCGCGTGAGATTCGCTTTTCACGCTGATTTGGCAGCATAACCTTCGCTGAATCCAACATTTTCGGAACCGGGGCCGAAGCGCAGCGCCGCTGCGATAACGCAACGTGAGGCTCAAGTACTTGAATGTGTGGAAAAAAGCGAACTTCACCGCGAGTGGTCGGCCAGCCCCCGCCTGCCTTATCAATTTGGCGGATGCGGCGACCGCGATTCCCGGCGCGTCTTTTGTTACGCCGGGCGCATCCTTATGATGGCGCCGCAGCGCCGGAGTCGGAACACGCATGAAACTCAAGGTTGAACAGCTCACGAAGGAAGCCTTCGCGCCCTTCGGCGAGGTCGTCGAGGCGGCTGGCGCCCGGGAAATTCCGATCAATCAGGGGTTCGCCGTGCGCCGCAACGGCCTGGCGAGCGTGGATGTGGCCCATCAGGGCGGCGACACGAACGTTTGTCTCTTCGTAGCGCAGCCGCGCCCTGCCCCCATCGCCATCGAGGTGATGGAGCGGCACCCGGACGGCAGCCAGCTGTTCTATCCGTTGCAGGATCGCGACTGGCTCGTGGTGATCTGCGCCGACCCGCATGATCTTGCGAGCTACCGCGCGTTCCTCGCCAGCGGACGGCAGGGCGTGAATTATGCGCGCAATGTCTGGCACCATCCGCTGCTGGTGTTCGACGCCGACAGCCGTTTCATCGTCGTGGACCGCGCCGGTCCGGGCGCCAATCTCGAAGAAATCTTTCTCGACAAGACGCAACCACTCGAACTCGATTTCGACGCGCCCACACTGAACACGACCGGAGCCGCCTCATGAGCAAGTCGCCCTATTACTCGATCCCCGGCGGGCATCCTCCGCAGACGGACCTGCTCACCGGCCGCGCGGTTTTCACCAACGCCTATGCGGTGATCCCCAAAGGCGTCATGCAGGATATCGTAACGAGCAACCTGCCGTTCTGGAACAGGACGGCTGCCTGGATCATCGCCCGCCCGATGTCGGGCTTCTCCGAAACCTTCTCGCAATATGTGATGGAAGTCGGCGCCGGCGGCGGCAGTGAAAACCCCGAGCCCGATACGCGCGCGCAAGGCGTGCTGTTCGTCGTCGATGGCGCGATCGAGGTCGCGTATAATGGCGCGACGCATCGACTGACGCCCGGCAGCTACGCCTATCTCCCCGCAGGCCTGAAATGGACGCTGCGCAACACGAGCGACGCGACCGCGCGCTTTCACTGGATCCGCAAGATCTACGAGGCCGTGCCCGGCATCGACAAGCCCGAGCCGATCATCGCCCGCGATCAGGACACCGCGCTTGCCGTCATGCCTGGAACAGACGGCCGCTGGGCGACGACGCGCTTCGTCGACCCCGCCGACATGCGCCACGACATGCATGTGAACATCGTCACGCTTGAACCCGGCGCGGTGATCCCGTTTGCGGAAACGCATGTCATGGAGCACGGCCTGTATGTGCTCGAAGGCAAGGCGGTCTACCGGCTCAATCAGGATTGGGTCGAAGTG
>JANXTB010000085.1 GCA_025356415.1 Hyphomicrobiales bacterium | reverse complement strand
TCACGCATGATGTCGATGAAGCGATCTATCTCGCCGACCGCATCGTATTGATGACCAATGGTCCCGACGCGATGATCGCCGAGATCGTGGAGAACCCGCTGCCGCGCGACCGTCGCCGCATCGATCTGCACAAGCATCCCGACTATTACGCGCTGCGCAACCACCTGATCGATTTTCTGGTGTCGCGCTCGCGGTCGTTCAAGGACGAATTGCCGGCGGGCTATGACAAGCGTCATCCGCCGATCGTGCGCCCGAGCGCGCAACCTACCAACCCGGGCGGCGGCGAAACCAGCCAGGCTGCCTGAAAACATTCGCCTGACGACATCCCAAGGAGAGAAACATGAAGCGCGAACAACTCACCGAGAAGCTACTCGACATCAAGCGCGAGAAGGGCTGGACCTGGGCCTACATCTGCACGGAAATCGGCGGCATGTCGCCGGTGCTGATCGTCGGCGCCCTGCTCGGCCAGCACAAGCTGGTGAAGCCGCTCGCCGCCAAGGCCGCGGCGCTTTTCGGCCTCAGCGAGAACGAGCAGAAGATGCTTAACGAAGTGCCGATGCGCGGCACAGGCACGCCGATGCCGCCGACCGATCCGCTGATCTATCGCTTCTACGAGCTGGTGCTGGTGAACAGCCCGGCCTGGAAGGCGTTGATCGAGGAAGAATTCGGCGACGGCATCATGTCGGCCATCGACTTCAACATGGAATTCGAACGCGAGCCGAACCCGAAGGGCGACCGCGTGAAGATCAGCATGTCGGGCAAGTTCCTGCCGTTCAAATATTACGGCAATGAGCAGGGCATTCCGGATTACGGATTCAAGGAAGAGTAGAATTTAGGTAGCGTGAAACCCTTCTCCCGCACTGGTGGGAGAAGGTGGCGTGCAACGCGCGACAGATGAGGGCGTTTCAACAGAACGCATCTTTTCAAGATTATCGAAGCGGCAGCGCCCTCACCCGTCAGGCTTCGCCTGCCACCCTCTCCCGCGAGCGCGGGAGAGGGGCGCACGCCTAATGCCCCTGCCCGGCGCCCATGCGCTTCTCCAGCACTTTCGCGCCAATCGACAGCGGATAGCACATCGCGAAATAGAACAGCGCCACGAGCCCGTACACGCGAAACGCATCGAAGGTTGCGTTGGAAATCACCGTGCCGGCTTTCGTCAATTCCACAAAGCCGATGACCGAGGCGAGCGCAGTCCCCTTCACCACCTGCACGGAAAAACCCGCCGTCGGCGCAATGCCGACGCGCAGGGCCTGCGGAATGATGATCAGCCGCATTTGCTGCAAACGAGTGAGCGCCAGCGATTTCGCGCCTTCCCATTGGCCGCGCGGAACGGCCTCGACGGCGCCGCGCCAGATTTCCGCCAGAAACGCGCTCGTGTAGAGCGTCAACGCCAGCGAGGCAGCCGCCAGCGGCGACACGTTGAGCCCAAGCAAAGCCAGCCCGAAGAAGGCAAGAAACAATTGCACGAGAAGCGGCGTGCCCTGGATCAACGCAATGTAACTGCGGGCCGCATTGCGCCACGCCTTGCTGTCGGAAATCCGCGCCATCGTGATCGGCATCGCAACGAGACCGCCGCCAATGAAGGCGATGGCCGAGAGCAGCAGCGTCCAGCGCGCCGCAAGCAACAGGTTGCGGACAATGTCCCAGAGTGTGAACTCGGTCATCGGGACACCTGCGTGTAAGCGAAGACGCGTTTTTCGACGAGCGCGAAAACGCGTTTGAAGAGCAGCGCGAGGATGAGGTAGATCGCGGCGACGACGAGCGTTGTTTCAAACGCGCGGAAGTTTCGCGATTGAATGTAGCTGCCCACGTAAGTGAGTTCCTCGACGGCGATCTGCGAAACCACCGACGAGCCGAGCAGGATGATGATGAACTGGCTGGTCAGCGCCGGATAGACCTTTTGCAAGGCGGGCGTCAGCACGACGAGGCGAAACGTCTGCCAGCGCGTGAGACCGAGCGAATAGCCCGCCTCCCACGATCCCTTGCCGATGGAATCCAGGCCCGCGCGAATGATCTCGGTCGAATAGCCGCCGAGATTGATCGACATGGCGAG
>JANXTB010000080.1 GCA_025356415.1 Hyphomicrobiales bacterium | reverse complement strand
GCGCCTCGGCCAGCCGGGTGGCGCCGGGCTTGGGTTTGCTTTGCTCCTGCGGCGCGGCGAGCGGCGACATCATCGCAATCAGCTTTTCGATGAAGCCGCGCTTTTTCCAGAACAGCGCGAAGGCCTGATCGAAGAGGATCGTCTGCTCGTGCCGGCTGACAAACACGGCATGCAGGGTCGCTCGAAAATCTTCGCGCGAGGCGACGCCCGCGACCTCGACAGCGCGAACCGCATCGAGCGCATGGCCCGGCCCGACGGGCAGGCCGGCGCCGCGCAGCAGACGCGCGAAATGGACGATGTTTTCTGCGAGCTTGCCGCTCTCCTCAGTCGACACGCGCCGTCCCGATGCTCGCCTTCGCCTCGTCGATCAGCTTCTGCAAATCGCCGCCCTGCAGCTTCTGAATGTCATCCTGGTATTTCAACAACACGCCCAAAGTATCCGACACCTGCGAGGCATCGAGCGATACGACGTCGAGCTCGGTCAGCGCGGACGCCCAGTCGATGGTCTCCGCGACGCCCGGCTGCTTGAACAGATCGCGATTGCGCAGCGATTGCACAAAGGCGACTATTTCCTCCGTCAGGCGCTGCGGCGCGTTCGGCGCTTTCACGCGCAGGATATCGAGCTCGCGCTGCGCGTCCGGATAATCGACCCAATGATACAGGCAGCGGCGCTTCAGCGCATCATGCACTTCGCGCGTGCGGTTGGACGTGATGATGACGATGGGCGCGGCTTCCGCGCGGATCGTGCCGAGTTCTGGAATCGTGACCTGAAAGTCGGAAAGAATTTCGAGCAGGAAGGCTTCAAACGCCTCGTCAGTGCGATCGAGTTCATCGACCAGCAAAACCGGTGCGCCCTCGGTCGAGGATTCCAGCGCCTGCAACAGCGGGCGCTTGATGAGATAGCGCTCGGAAAACACATCATGCTCGATGCGCGCGCGATCGGATTCGCCCGCCGCTTCCGCCAGCCGAATCGCCATCATCTGGCGCGCGTAATCCCATTCGTAGACGGCGGAAGATACATCGAGCCCCTCGTAGCATTGAAGGCGGATGAGCTTGCGGCCGAGCACTTTGGACAGGACTTTAGCAATCTCCGTCTTGCCGACGCCCGCCTCACCCTCGAGGAAGAGCGGGCGCCCCATCTTGATCGACAGGAACACGACAGTGGCGAGCGCACGGTCTGCGACGTAATCGCCCTGCGTGAGCAGTGCGAGCGTTTCATCAATGGAGACGGGAAGTTGGGACACGGCGGCGCAGGCTCCTTGTTTCAACGCCAACATGCCATTCGCGTGGCTGGCAGGCAATCAAAGGCGCAAGCTCGGCCGCCAGCGCAGATAGAGACTCGTGCCGGCGAGCGGCAGGCACCAGCTCGCCCAGGTCATCACGCCATAGGACGTGCTGAAATCGGCAAGCGGAAAGAGCTCGGCGTGCAGCGAGAGCAGAACGCGCAGCAGGACCGCCCCGAAGGCGGCGGCGCTCATGAGAGACATGGCGATGCGGTGACGCGCACGATTGCCGTTGCGGATCGCGTGCAGGCCCACGGCCAGCAAGACGAGCCAGAGGACGCCCTGCGTGATGAAACTTGCGCGCGCGACATCCGACGCTGTGCTGCCGAAGCCCACGGGAATGGCGCTGACGCCCGCGACGAACACACAAAGCGCCGCGGCGCGCCCGGCCGCGCGATGCAGCGCGCGACGGCGCCGGACGGCAAGCGCACAAAGAATAAACGCCAGCGCCGCGCCGCCCGACGCCATATGCAGGAAGAAAAGCTGAGGCATGCGGGCGCCTACGCCCAGTTCGAGCGCCAGCGGCGTGTTGACGAGGCCGATGGATTCACCGAGCGCGGTGAGGCTGACAAATCCAGCAAAGAGCGCTGCCGCACATTGCGCAGCGCGTACTGGCGCCGTTGCGTTCAAGCCCAAGAATTGACTTCTTTCCATCGTGCAATCTACTCGACGCAATGAGAGCGGTCGTGTTCTGATCAAATCGATATTGAATGATATTTTGGAGAAGATGATGAAATTCAGGCGCAGGGCACGGATTCTCACGACACTCGCCGCCACCTGCATCGCCGCCCCGGTCTGCGCGCAGGAACCGCTCGACATCGTCGGACGCTGGAAAGAAATCCGCTCGGATATTCAGGGAGATCTGAAGATCGGCACGATTGAATTCACGCCATGCGGCGAAAACATGTGCGGCATCCGCGTCGACCCCAAGGGCAATTGCGGCGTGAATTTCATCGAGGCCCATCTCGCCGAAGCGCACACTTACACCGGCGAGGCGCGCCCGCATTACAAAGGCATCAGCACCTGGCGCGGGCGCAGCCTCGATCTTTTCGTCTGGCGACATAGCGCCGGGATCCGCGTGACGGCGACCGAAGGCCGCTCGCCGTTCTCACGCGTTCCCATGAGCATGCTGCAAAACGATTTCGAGCGCATCGGCGACGCGCGCTGCACGCCGCGCGTGAGCTGACTCAGCCGCGGCTACTTCGCGGCGTCCACCGCGCGGCGCGCCATCACGTTGATGAGATGCGCGCGGTAGACCGCATCGGCGTGAATGTCGGAGTTCAGCCCATCGGTCGGAAGCTTGATCGCCTCGATGGCTTTCGCGGAAAAATCCTTCGACAGCGCATCTTCAAAAGACTTCACGCGGAAGACGCCGCTCTCGCCAGCGCCCGTCACGGCGACGCGCACGCCAGCGGATGTCTGCGCGACGAACACGCCGACGATGGCATAGCGCGAGGCCGGGTTGCGGAATTTCTGGTAGGCGGCTTTCTGCGGAACCGGGAAAACGATCTTGGTGATCAGCTCGCCCTGCTCCAGCGCCGTGTCGAACAGGCCGGTGAAGAAATCCTCCGCGGCGATTTCGCGCCGGTCGGTGACGATTGTCGCGCCGAGCGCCATGCAGGCCGCGGGATAATCCGCCGCCGGATCGTTATTGGCGACCGAGCCGCCGATCGTGCCGCGATGGCGGACCATCGGATCGCCGATCCAGCCGGCGAGATCGGCGAGCGCCGGGATCGCCTTGCGCAGCTCTGCGCTCGTGTGCACATCGGCATGGCGCGTCATGGCGCCGATCGTCACCTTGCCCCCGGCGACCGTGACGCCCGACAGGCCGGACACGCCGTTGAGGTCGACGATGGCGCCAGGCGAGGCGAGGCGCTGCTTCATCGTCGGCAGCAAGGTCATGCCGCCAGCCATGACCTTGGCTTCCGCGTCGCCCGCAAGTTTGGCTGCGGCGCTGACCGAATCCGGACGGTGGTAGGTGAACGGATACATTTTGCCTCTCCCCGAACGCCGCCCGCGGGCCGCGCCTGTCTTCTGAAATTAGCGCACGGCCACGCCGTCCGCCAGTCGGTTCATTCCGCCGCTGCGCGCGGCTGATGTTTCTGGATCGCGCGCCAGACCGCGAGCGGCGTCGCCGGCATGGCGATGTCCTCATGGCCGAGCGCATCGGTAATGGCGTTGATGACCGCCGGCGGCGCGGCGATGGCGCCCGCCTCGCCGCAGCCCTTGATGCCGAGCGGGTTCGACGGACAGACCGTTTGCGTCATGCCGATCTGGTAGGACGGCAGGTCGCCCGCGCGCGGCATGGCGTAATCCATGTAGCTCGCCGTCACCAGCTGACCGGTCGCATCATAGACCGCGCCTTCCAGCAGCGCCTGACCGACGCCCTGTGCGATGCCGCCATGAACCTGGCCCTCGACGATCATCGGATTGATGACGTTGCCGAAGTCGTCCACCGCCGTCCAGCGCTCGATGCGCGTCACGCCAGTCGCGGGGTCGATCTCGACCTCGCAGATGTGCACGCCCGCGGGGAAGGTGAAATTGGTCGGATCCCAGAAGGCGCTTTCCTTCAGGCCCGGCTCCAGCTCCTGCCCATTGAACTTGTGCGCGATATAGGCCTGCAGCGCGACGCTCGCGAAATCGATTTCCTTGTCGGTGCCGCGCACCGTGAACTTGCCGTCCTTGAAATCGATGTCGTCGGCGGAGGCCTCCAACACGAAGCCCGCGACTTTCTTGGCTTTCGCCTCGATCTTGTCGAGCGCTTTCACAATGGCCGACATGCCTACCGCGCCCGAGCGCGAGCCATACGTGCCCATGCCCATCTGCACCTTGTCGGTGTCGCCGTGGACGATGGAGACATTGTCGATGGAAATGCCGAGCCGCTCCGACACGAGCTGCGCGAAGGTCGTCTCATGCCCCTGCCCGTGCGAATGCGAGCCGGTGAGAATTTCCACCGTGCCGATCGGATTGACGCGCACCTCCGCCGATTCCCACAGTCCGACGCCCGCTCCGAGCGAGCCGACCGCAGCGGATGGCGCAATGCCGCAGGCCTCGATATACGCCGACAAGCCGATGCCACGCAGCATCCCCTTGCGCGCCGATTCAGCTTTGCGCGCGCCAATGCCCGCGTAATCAGCCATGGACAGGGCCTTGTCGAGCGCGGCGCCATAATCGCCAGCGTCGTAGCACATGATGACCGGCGTCTGATGCGGGAAGGACGTCACGAAATTCTGGCGGCGGAACGCAGCCGGATCTTTCCCCAACTCGCGCGCCGCCACTTCGACAATGCGCTCGATGACGAAAGTCGCTTCCGGGCGGCCCGCGCCGCGATAGGCGTCGACCGGCGCCGTGTTCGTGTAGACTCCATCTACCTCGCAATAGATCGCGGGAATGTCGTACTGGCCCGAGAGCAGCGGCGCATAGAGATAAGTCGGCACCGACGACGAGAAGGTCGAGAGGTAGGCGCCGAGGTTGGCGGTCGTGTGCACGCGAAGCCCAAGAATTTTGCCCGCCGCGTCCAGCGCCAGTTCGGCATGGGTGACATGATCGCGGCCATGCGCGTCGGCGAGGAACGCCTCCGTGCGGTCGCTCGTCCATTTCACCGGGCGCCCAACCTTTTTCGCCGCCCAGACGCAGACGGTCTCTTCCGCATAGATGAAAATCTTCGAGCCGAACCCGCCGCCGACATCAGGCGCGATGACGCGCAGCTTGTGTTCGGGCGCAATGCCTATGAAGGCCGACAACACGAGCCGCGCGACATGCGGATTCTGGCTCGTGGTGTAGAGCGTGAAGGCGTCATTGCCGGAATCGTAATCGCCGACAGCCGCGCGCGGCTCCATCGGGTTCGGGATCAGGCGATTGTTGACGATGTCCATCCTGGTGACATGCGCCGCTTTCGCAAAAGCGGCTTCAGTCTCGGCCTCGTTGCCGAGCGCCCAGCGATAGACGGCATTGTCGGGCGCCACATCATGCACCACCGGCGCGCCGGGCTTCAGCGCATCCGACGTGGCGACCGTGGCGGGCAGCACCTTGTAGTCGACCAAGATTTTTTCAAGCGCGTCGCGCGCTTGTGAAAGAGTCTCGGCGATGACGACGGCGACATGATCGCCGACATAGCGCACCTTGCCCTGCGCGAGCGCGGGGTGAGCGCCGGCCTTCATGGGCTCGCCGTCTTTCGAATGGATCATCCAGCCGCAAATCAATCCGCCGATCTTGTCGGCGGCGAGATCGTCGCCCGTGAAGATCGCGACCACACCAGGCATGGCGAGCGCGGCGGCGGCGTCGATCGAGAGTATCTCGGCATGGGCGTGCGGCGAGCGCAGGAAGGCCGCATGGGTCTGTCCATAGCGGTTCACGTCGTCAGTATAATTGCCCTTGCCCGTCAGGAAGCGGAAATCTTCCTTGCGCTGAACGCGCGCGCCAATGCCGGTCCCACTCATCTGCAATCCCTCCAGAAAAGGGGCCGGTTCACGACGCTTGCGTCCGGCTCTTGGTCTTGGCTATTTTTAAAAAACGATTGCGCGGCAGACTTATTTCGCCGCGCCCATGGCCTCGGCGCCGGAATGAATGGCTTTCACGATATTATGGTAGCCCGTGCAGCGGCAGATATTGCCTTCGAGCTCCTCGCGGATCGTCTGGTCGTCGAGGTGATTGCCCTTGCGGTTCACCATATCGACCGCCGCCATGATCATGCCCGGCGTGCAGAAGCCGCATTGCAGGCCGTGATGTTCGCGGAAGGCCGCCTGCATCGGGTGCAATTCCTGCCCCTTCGCAAGTCCTTCGATCGTGGTGATCTGCGCGCCCTCAAGCCCGATGGCGAGCAAGGTGCAGCTCTTCATCGCCTTGCCGTCGACATGCACGGTGCAGCAACCACATTGAGTGGTGTCGCAACCAACGTGCGTTCCCGTGAGGCGCAAATGTTCGCGCAGGAAATCGACGAGCAGCGTGCGCGGATCGATGTCGCGGCTGACGAGCTTGCCGTTCACCGACATGGATACGGTGGCCATGGTGTTCCCTCCATTATGCGCAAGCCTGACCTGCCGGACATGCGCGCGGCAGGCGCTCGGTTAATTGGCGTCGATTTGAACCGACTGCAACGCGCCGGTCAAGCCGAGGCTTCATCACACTAATGATGAAGCCTCGTGCGTTGGCGTCTCAGCCCGCCTTCACGGCATTCGCGAAAGCCGTGAAGAACTGGTCCGCCGTCTTCTTCGCAACACCGTCGATCAGGCGCGCGCCGAGCTGGGCGATCTTGCCACCGACATTGGCTTCCACGTCATAGGACAGGATGCAGCCGGTCTCGCCTTCAGCCGGATCGAGCAGACGCACCGTGGCGCCGCCCTTGGCGAAGCCGGCGACGCCGCCCTCACCCTGGCCGGAAATACGATAGCCGTTCGGCGGGTCGAGGTCGGTCAGTTCAACCGAGCCCTTGAACGTTGCGCCAACCGGGCCGACCTTCAGCTTCACGACGGCGGAGAAGCCGCTTTCGCCGGTCTTGTCGAGGCTCTGGCAGCCGGGAATGCAGGCCTTCAGGATCTCCGGGTCGTTGAGCTTCGCCCAAACGGTTTCCTTATCGGCGGGAAGAGCAACCTCCCCCTTCATCGTCATCGCCATGCATTGGTCTCCGTTTCGCTGCCATGCCGGGCGCTTGTGCTGGTCGCCTCCGGTTGCGCTCACGCGCCTGGAAGGCTATGCGACTTTTGTCGCGCCCTGACACAACGGTGTTAATACCCGCGCGCCGGAGGAGCAAGAGCATGGGACAGGTGAAGACAGCAACGGGGACGTTTCGCGTCGAAATCGAAGGTCCTGCTGACGCTCCCGCGCTGATGCTGTCCAATTCGCTCGGCACCGAACTGCATATGTGGGAACCGCAGATGCCGGAACTCACCAAGCGGTTCAGGGTGGTGCGCTACGATACGCGCGGCCATGGCGGCTCGGTCGCGGATGCCGGCCCCTATTCCATCGCCAGCCTGGGCCGCGACGCGCTCGCCATCATGGATGCGCTCGGCCTGTCGAAGGTGAACTGGCTTGGCCTCTCGATGGGCGGCATGATCGGCCAGTGGCTGCTCGTCAACGCGCCGGAGCGCATCGAGCGAGCGGTGCTGGCCAACACCTCGTCCCACATTCCCGATCCCCGCGCCTACAACACGCGCGTGCTCACCGTGAAACGAGAGGGCATGGCGGCTGTCGCGCAGACCGTCGTCGATCGCTGGTTCACGCCGGAATTCCAGCAGCGCGATCCCGCCGCAGTCGAGCGCATCACCGCCATGCTGCGCGCCACGCCCGCGCAAGGCTATGCCGCCGCCTGCGCCGCCGTGCGCGACATGGACCAGCGCGAAACCGTGCGCGCCGCCCGCCGCCCGACGTTGGTCATCGCCGGATCGCGCGACCCCGCGACGCCGCCGCATCTTGGCAAGGGGATCGCGGATTCGATTCCCGGCGCGAAATATGTGGAGTTAGAGGCCGCGCATCTCTCGAATGTCGAGCGCCCGGCTGAGTTCACCGCGGCGGTCCTGCATTTCCTGACAGACACGAAGTAACCAGAGGAGCGCGCCGCGATGGACGACAAGACCCGTTTTGAACAGGGAACGAAAGTACGCCGGCAAGTGCTGGGCGACGCCTGGGTCGACAAGTCCGAAAAGGGCAAGACCGAGTTCAATGCCGACTGGATCGACTTCATCTCGCGCACCGCTTGGGGCGATGTCTGGTCTCGTCCGGGACTCGACCGCCGCACGCGCTCGGTGATCGTGCTGACCTCGACGATCTCGACGCGCAACTGGGAAGAATTCAAGCTGCACGTCCGCGCGAGCTTCAACAACGGACTGACGAAGGAAGAGCTCGCGGAAATCATCCTGCAATGCGCGATTTACGCCGGCGTGCCGCCAGCCAACCACGCGTTCAAACTGGCGCAGGAAGTTTTCACCGAGATGGGGATTTAGAAAATCCGTTTCCCTCGTCATTGCGAGGAGCAAAGCGACGCGGCAATCCATCTAACGGCAACCACCCGGAGATGGATTGCCGCGTCGCCTGCGGCTCCTCGCAATGACGAAATGTCATCCCCGCGCCGCTTCTTGCCTTATGCAGCGCCTGTCACGCGCACACGCCCTGGCCTTGATTTGACCTCGCGTGAGATCTTCAACTCGACATCACGCCCGAGCAGCGTCAGGAACCGGATCAACCTGTCCACCGAGAAGTCGGTGAGCCGCCCGCGCAAAAGCGATGAAACCTTCGCCTGATCGGCGCCGATCAGCTTGCCGGCCTCGACTTGGGTCAGCCCACGTTTCCTGATCGTCGATGCAACAGCCGATGCAATTTGCGCCTTGTAGAGAAGCTCGTCGCTCTCGGGCAAATTCAGATCGGCGAAAACATTGCCGGTGCTGTCGTGAACAGCGTCGGCGACTTTCCCGGCCGGATTACTTGGCATCCTTTTCGCTCCGCGCTGAATAGGTCGCTCGATAATGCGCCTCCGCGACCTTGAGGCGTTCCTTCACCACGCTCAGATCAGCCAACGGCGTCGCGATCCCCCGCTTTGATTTCTTCTGAAACGCGTGAAGCACGTAAACCGCTTTCGCAAACTTAACCGTGGAGACCGCCCTGTAAGTCTCGCCATCGTGGTCGCTCACGATTTCGAGGACTTTCGCACTTCCGAAACCAACCATCGGCACTGCACTCAGCGCCTTTTCGCCCTTCTGCGCTTCATAGATCGCAAAACCAAAATCGGTTCGCACATCTGGCGGCAGTCGCCGCAGGTCGCGCAGACAAGAGGCAATAAAATGAACCGGCCGCATGCCCGGCCTTCTTTCAAATTGATTTAAAAAACCACCGCCTGAGACGGGAAGCCAATATTAGCATATTTTCAAACAAGCACAACTTTAGAGATCCGCGAATTCGCGATGCGCGCCAAGCCGACCATCGACAGACCCCAAAGATGGATTGCCGAGTCGCCTGCGGCTCCTCATAATGACGACTACACCATCTCCCCACGCGCGATCAGCGCGGCGCGGCGGATCGCTTCGATGTTCTTCGCGTAAGCGTTCGGGCCGCCCTTGAACACCGCCGATCCGGCGACAAGGAAATTCGCGCCAGCCGCGGCGCAATCGGCGGCGTTGTCCGCCGTCACGCCGCCATCGACTTCGATGTCGATCGGGCGGTCGCCAACCATGTCGCGGATGCGGCGCACTTTTTCGAGCACGGGGCGGATGAAGCTCTGGCCTCCGAAACCCGGGTTCACCGTCATGGCGAGGATGAGGTCGGCGTCCTCGAGCAGATATTCGAGCACGCTTTCGGGCGTGCCCGGATTGACGGCGACGCCCGCCTTCTTGCCAAGCGCGCGGATCGCCTGCAGCGAGCGATGCACATGCGGGCCCGCTTCCGCGTGGACGCAGATGTAATCCGAACCCGCCTTGGCGAAGGCCTCGAGATACGGGTCGGCGGGCGAGATCATGAGATGCGTGTCGAATGGTTTGTCGGTCGCCTTGCGGATCGCCTTGATGACATCCGGCCCGAAGGTGATGTTGGGCACGAAATGCCCGTCCATGACATCCAGATGCACGATGTCGCCGCCGGCTTCCATGACGTCGCTGACCTCCTGGCCGAGCTTGGAGAAATCGCTGGCGAGCATGGAGGGGAGGATTTTCAGGGGGCGCATGGCGGGCTCCGGGTTGATGCGCGCGGGGTAGCATCTGGGGCGGGATGAGTCCATGCGGCCCTGCCCTCGCAATGACGAGGCGAAAACATTACCTTCACACGATGACCCAACGCTTCGACTGCATCATCCTCGGCGCCGGCATGGTCGGCCTGGGCGCGGCGCTGCATATTCAGGCGCGCGGGCGCTCTGTCGCCATTGTCGACAAGCACACGATGGCGGGTGAGGAAACCAGTTTCGGCAATGCCGGGCTGATCGAGCGGTCGTCCATCTTCCCCTACATGTTTCCGCGCGAGCCCGGAGCGCTGCTGCGCTATGCGCTGAACGCCAGCCCCGAGGCGCATTATCACCTCTCCGCCCTGCCCGGCCTCGCAAGCTGGCTCCTGCGCTACTGGATGAACTCGTCGCCTGAGGGAGCCCTGCGCAGCGCCAAGGCGGCGCTCCCCCTCATCGAGCGCTCGCTCTCCGAGCACGAGGCGCTGATGCAGGCGTCGGGCTCCATGGGACTGCTGACGCTCTCGGGCTGGATGAAGGTCTGCCGCTCGCAAAAGAGCTTCGACAAGGCCATCGCCGAGGCGCAGCGCCTTGTGCCCTACGGGCGGGCTTTCGACGTGCTCGACGGCGCCGCCCTTAAGGCGCGGGAGCCCTCGCTTAAGGCGGGGCTCGCCGGCGCCGTCCACCTGCTCGATCCCGGCGTGGTGAAAGATCCCGGCGGGCTGGCCAAGGCCTATGCGGCGCTGTTCATCCAGCGCGGCGGCGCTTTTCTCACCGGCGACGCGCGCGGCCTGACGCAGGAGCCGGACGGCTGGAGCGTCCCTCTGATGGAGGGCCGCGCCAGCGCGCGCGACGTGGTGGTCGCGCTCGGGCCGTGGTCGGACGTCGTCTATCGACCGCTCGGCTACGACATTCCGATGGCGGTGAAGCGCGGCTACCACATGCATTATGCGCCCGGAGCCGGGGCCGTGCTCAATGTGCCGGTGCTCGATGTGGAGGGCGGCTATGTGCTGGCGCCTATGGTGCGCGGCATCCGCCTGACGACCGGCGCCGAATTTGCCAGCCGCGACGCGCCGCCAACGCCCGTCCAGCTCGCCCGCACGGAGCCGATGGCGCGCGACCTGTTTCCGCTGGGAGAACGGCTCGACCCGGCGCCATGGATGGGCGCGCGGCCCTGCCTGCCCGACATGCTGCCGGTGATCGGCCCGGCGCCTCGTCACAAGGGGCTGTGGTTCGACTTTGGCCACCAGCACCATGGCTTCACGCTCGGCCCCGTCTCGGGCCGGCTGATGGCGGATCTGGTCACCGGCGCCGAGCCGTTCACCAATCCGGCTCCTTACGCGGCGACGCGCTTCTAGGCCGGCTGCAGGCCGATGCGGGCGTCGCGCTGGCGCAGCCAGTTGATCAGCGGCAGCGCGAGCAGCACCATCCATGCCTTGCCGATGATCTGCCCGCCCAGAAAATCGAGGCTGCCAAAGGCAAGATACAGAAAGACGATGGAATCGATCACCAGCCCGGTCACGCTGGAGGCGAGAACCGCCAGCACCAGCCGGCGGCGCTGGAGCGGCGTATAGACCGCAAAATCAGCCAGTTCCGACAGCAGGAAAGCCGTCGCCGAGGCCGCCACCAGCGCAGGCGGCGCGACCGCCGCCGAGAGCAGCGTGCCGACCGCAATGGCAATCAGCGCAAATTTCGCCCCGAGCCGACGCTGCACGAGATCGCGCAAAACCAGCGCGAGGCCCACCATCAGCACGCCCGAAGGCGCCGTGATTCCCGGCGCGACCGGGATCACGCACGGGCCATTGGGCACGCAAAACGTCCCGACATGGCCGATCATCCAATTGGCGAGCGGAATGCAGGCTCCGAAGGCGACGAGGCAAATCAGCCCCTCGATCTGGCGTTGGCGGTCGATTGTCATCATGGACGGTCAATGCCCCGAACAGCCGGGAGATGCAAGTTTTCTAGGCGCCCCCTCAGCCTCGTCATTGCGAGGAGCGAAGCGACGCGGCAATCCATGGCCGCCGCTAGATGGATTGCTTCGTCGCTTCGATCCTC
>JANXTB010000073.1 GCA_025356415.1 Hyphomicrobiales bacterium | reverse complement strand
TCCTTCAGCGTCCATTCGGGTTTGAGCGCTTTGCGGCTCTGGTCGAGCGTCGCCATTTCGAGGCTGGCGCCGAGCTTGATGTGGCCGCTGTCGGGTTCGAGCTTGCCGGTGAGGATGTTGAGCAGCGTCGTCTTGCCGGCGCCGTTCGAGCCGACAATGCCGAGCCGGTCTCCGCGCAGGATGCGGATCGAGAAATCCTTCACGATCGGGCGGTCGCCCCAGCTCTTGCAGATCAACTCGCCCTCGGTGACGAGTTTCCCCGAGGTGCGGCCTTCGCTGACCGAGAATTTCACGTCGCCGATGCCATTGCGGGCCTCGCGGCGCTCCTGACGCAGATCGCCGAGGCGATCCATGCGACCCATGTTGCGCTTGCGGCGTCCGCTCACGCCATGGCGCACCCAATGTTCTTCATTGACGATCTGGCGGTCGAGCTTGTGGCGGTCTCGCTCTTCTTCCTCGATCACCTTGTCGCGCCACGCCTCGAAGTCGCCAAAGCCCTTGTCGAGCCGCTTGGTGCGGCCGCGATCGAGCCAGACGGTGGCGCGCGTCAGGTTTTGAAGGAAGCGACGGTCATGGCTGATCAGCACGAGGGCCGAGCGCAGCGACGCGAGTTCGCTTTCGAGCCATTCGATGGCGGGCAGGTCGAGATGGTTGGTGGGCTCGTCGAGAAACAGCAGGTCGGGTTCGGGAGCGAGCACGCGGGCGAGCGCTGCGCGGCGGATTTCGCCGCCCGACAGATGAGCCGGATTTTCATCGCCGCGCAGGCCGAGTTCGCTCAGCAGATATTGCGCGCGGTAGAGATCGTCGTTGGGGCCGAGCCCCGCTTCCACATAGCCCAGCACATCGGCGAAGTCCGACAGGTCGGGCTCCTGCGGCAGGTAGCGCACGGTGGCGTCGGGCTGGAAAAAACGTGTGCCGCCATCCTTTTCGAGCATGCCGGCGGCGATCTTCAGGAGCGTCGACTTGCCCGAGCCGTTGCGCCCGACAAGGCAGATGCGCTCGCCCGGGCCGACCGAGAGTTCGGCGCCTTCCAGCAGCGGCTTGCCGCCAATGGTGAACTTGATGTCCTGAAGAGAAAGAATCGGAGGGGGAGCCATCGGGTACTCTTGTGCGAAACCTTGGGGCGCCGCCGCGTTCGCAAGGCTGGCGGGCCGGGGCAACCCATACAGGAGCGGGGCGGCGCTTGCCAGCGCTGCGCTGCGCTGCACGTCGTCGCATTAACGCCCCCGACACCTTATATTCGGCATGGTGGCGCCGACACACGAGGGAGCAAAGGCATGATGGATGTGGATGTTGCAGCGGCCTTGGCCGCCCTTGAAGCGCATCGCGTCGATATCGGCCACCGCTTGATTTCCGATCTCTTTCAGGACGATCCCGCCCGCTTCTCCCGGCTCAGCTTGAAATTCGACGATCTGCTCTTCGATTATTCCAAGCACCGCATCACCGACGCGACGCTCGCGCATCTGCTTGCGCTGGCCCGCGCGGCTAACTTCGAGGACAAGCGAGCTGCGCTGTTTGGAGGCGCGAAGGTGAACAACACCGAGCATCGCCCGGCTCTGCACATGGCCTTGCGCAATTTCTCCGGCCGCGCCGTGATGGTCGATAACCATGACGTGATGCCCGACATCTTCGCCACCCGCGACAGGCTCTACGCTTTCGCCACAAAAATCCGCGATGGCGCGCTTCGCGGCGCAACCGGCAAGGTTTTCACCGACATCGTCAATATCGGGATCGGCGGCTCGGATCTCGGTCCGGCCATGGCGGCGCGCGCGCTGTCGCCTTTCATCAAGTCCGGCCTGCGCGCGCATTTCGTGTCGAATGTCGATGGCGCCGACATGGCCGACACGCTCGCGCCACTCGATCTCTCGACGACTTTGTTCATCATCTCGTCGAAGACCTTCACGACGCAGGAGACCATGGCCAATGCGGCGACGGCGCGTGCGCGCGTCGCGGCTGCCTTGGGCGAGGCGGCGGTTGGCGATCATTTCGCGGCTGTTTCCACCAAGCTCGATCTCGTGGCGAAATTCGGAATCCGCGACGATCGCGTGTTCGGATTCTGGGATTGGGTTGGCGGGCGTTATTCGATCTGGTCGTCCATTGGGCTCGCGCTCGCCATCGCGATCGGGCCTGACAATTTCGATGAGTTCCTGCGTGGCGGCCACGAGATCGACGATCATTTCGAAAGCGCGCCGCTGCAGGAGAATATCCCTGTCCTGATGGGACTTCTCGGCATCTGGTATCGCAACGTCTGGGGCTTCGGCGCGCATGGCGTCATCCCATACGATCAGCGTCTCGCGCGTTTCCCCGCCTACCTGCAGCAACTCGACATGGAATCGAACGGCAAGTCGGTGCGCCGCGATGGCAAGCCGGTCGGCATGGCGACCGCGCCGGTGATCTGGGGCGAGCCCGGCACCAACGGCCAGCACGCGTTTTTCCAGTTGCTGCATCAGGGCGCCGACATCGTGCCGATCGATTTCCTCGTCGCAGCGGAGCCGATCGACGCCGACGAGCATCATCATGAACTGCTGTTTTCAAACTGCCTCGCGCAGTCGGAAGCGCTGATGCGAGGACGCTCGCGGCAGGAGGTCGATGCGATCCTCGTCAAGCAGGGATTGCCGCATGACGCGATCGCGGCGCTGGCGCCCCACAAGGTGTTTGAAGGCAACCGACCATCAAGCCTGTTCCTCTATCGCCGTCTCGACCCGCGCATGCTGGGCCGCCTCGTCGCGCTCTATGAGCACAAGGTGTTCGTGCAGGCGGCGATCTGGGACATCAACCCGTTCGACCAATGGGGCGTCGAACTCGGCAAGGAATTGGCGAACCGCCTCGCCCCGATCGTCGCGGACGACAGCGCTGCGACGAAGGGGCTGGACGCGAGCACGGCGGGGTTGATCGAATATCGGCGGGCTTTGACGCGGTAGCGCTCGCTACTCGTCCTCGCCGAAGCGATTCGCCACCAGGTCGGCGAGCGCCTGAACGCAGTCCTGCGCCTGCTCTCCGCGCGCCGACACGGTGATGGTGGTGCCGATCCCGGCGCCGAGCGTCAGGATGCCCATGATCGATGTCCCGCCGACCGTCTCGCTGCAGCGGGTGACGGTGACCTCCGCATCGAATTTCTCGACGCACTGCACGAATTTAGCGGTGGCGCGGGCGTGAAGACCCTTGCGGTTGACGATCAACATTTCGCGGCTGACGCCATCGGCGAAAGTCGGGGCGGGCGGGCATGGTTGCCCGTCTTCTGTCAGTTCAGAACTCATTTCCCGCTCAGGATCCTGCTCGCGACGGAGATATATTTGCGGCCCGCATCCTGCGCCTGAACGACAGCTTGCTCAAGCGTGGCGTCCTCGCGCACGGAGGCGAGCTTGATCAGCATCGGCAGATTGATGCCGGCGACGACATCGACCTGCGAACCTTCCATCACCGAAATCGCGAGATTGGAGGGCGTGCCGCCGAACATGTCTGTCAGAACCACGACGCCGCTGCCCGTGTCGACGTGGTGCACCGCGTGGATGATATCCTTGCGGCGCTGCTCCATATCGTCTTCGGGACCGATGGTGATGGTCTCGATCTGCTTTTGCGGACCGACGACGTGTTCGAGAGCCGCGCGAAACTCCGTCGCGAGATGGCCGTGGGTCACCAGGACCATGCCGATCATCGGAAATTACCGTTCCTGAAGAATGACGCTGCGTGACTTGTCCGGGGGAGGCCCGGCCAAGGAGCGCCATTTTGTGCGTTGCGGGCGAATTGGCAAGCGAAATGCGCAATATGAGATTCCGGGGACCTCAAAAAACCGCCAAAATCCGCCTAGCTGCCGATTCTATAGGCAGTTCGGAGGGCAGGACGACCCGCCTGAGGGTCACGCCCTCGACCTCCGCCTGAAGATCACGGGCCTCGGGCATGCGGTCTCCGCCGCCCTCGACGAGATCGATCACGCAGGTGATGCGCGCGCTTTTTTCGTGATCGATCGGCAAAATGCCGCTGCCCCTCTGCTCCACCAGCCCCGCCAGGGCCGGGTGCGGGGCGGCGATCAGGCGGTCGCCCACCGCATGCAGGGCGACGCGGTCGTCGGCCACGAGCCGGCTGAACACGCCCTTTGCGGCGGCGGCCTCCAGCAGCGCCATCGCCAGCGACGACTTGCCGGACCCCGATTTGCCGCGGATCAGCACCCCGGTCTCGCCAATGACGAGAGCGCAGCCGTGAATGGTCGCTGGAGGGGAGTTCATCTGCCCGGGGCCGGCAGCCACGCGGTGAAGCGCGCGCCGAGCACGGCGCCGTCGGTCGACATCCGGTTCTGCGCGCGGATCCAGCCGCCATGCGCCTCGACGATCTGGCGCGAGATCGACAGGCCGAGACCGCTGTTCTGCCCGAAACCCTGCTCCGGACGGTCGGTGTAGAAGCGCTCGAAGATGCGCTCGATGGCGTGGTCGGGAATGCCCGGCCCGTCATCATCGACAATGATCTCGACGCCGTCGCGCAACGGCGCGCCGGGGACGCTGGAGCGCGAGCGGCGCAAAGCGATGCGCACGTTGCCGCCGGGCGCCGAGAAGGAGCGCGCGTTTTCGACGAGGTTGGTGACGATCTGCCCCAGCCGCGAATCGTGGCCGAGCACGAGATAATCGGCGCCGTGCCGTGCGGGATCGGCGGGCGCTATGTCGATCGAGACGGTCACGCCGTCGCCGCGCTTCACCTGATTGGCGAAATCGCGAATGGCGGAGACGAGCCGCACGAGATCGACGAGTTCGTAATCGGCGCGCGCCAGTTCCGCGTCGAGGCGCGAAGCGTCGGAGATGTCGGTGATGAGCCGGTCGAGTCGCTTCACGTCGTGCTGGATGACGTCGAGCAGGCGGCCCTTCGATTCCTCGGTGCGCGCGCGCGGCAGGGTTTCCACCGCGCTGCGCAGCGAGGTCAGCGGATTCTTCAATTCATGCGCCACGTCGGCCGCGAAGGATTCGATGGCCTCGATGCGGTTATAGAGGGCCTTGGTCATGTCGCGCAGCGCGCCTGACAGATGGCCGATCTCGTCGGCGCGGTCGGTGAAGTCTGGAATTTCCTGACGCGACTTGATGCCCCGGCGCACGCGGTCGGCCGCTTCCGCCAGGCGGCGCATCGGTTCGGCGATGGTGCCGGCCAGAAACAGCGACAGCAGGAACATCACGCCCGCCGACACGAGAAAGACCCTGAAGATGGCCCATCTTTCGGAAGCGATGATCTTGTCGATATCGCCACCTTGCGTCGACATCAGCAGCGCGCCGCGCACGGCGCGGAAACGTTGGACGGGCACCGCGACCGACACGATCGTCTCACCACGCGCATTCACGCGCACGATGGAGGTGGCGCTGCCCGACAGGGCGCGCTCGACTTCCGGATAGGCGCGGCCATTGCCGGCGCCGATGTCCTCATAGATCGGCAAATCGCTCGAACTGAACCAGCGCTTCACATTGGTCCATGCGCGCTCCAGCCGTGTCGCCGGCTTGTCCTCGGCGCCGATCGGCGGCAGGTCGAAGCGCAGGATGTTCGAGCGCGCGGTGAGCGAGCGCGAGTCGATCAGCAGATAGCCTTCGCGATCGTAGATGCGCGCCCGCGTGCGCGTCGGCGACACGAGACGGCGCAGCACCGGGCCGATGCGCTCGGGATTGATCGAGAATTCGAGCCCCTGATCGCCCTCGTCGCGATATCCGTAGCTCTGACCCGGCGCGAGCTGCAGAAGCTTTTCGGGATCGAGCGACAGCGCATCGGTTTCCACCGTCGCCGAGGAGGCGACAGCGGCGGCGATGATTTCGCCCTGCGTCTGCAGGCTCTGCACGCGCGCGTCGATCAGGCCCGCGCGAAACTGGTTGAGATAGAGAAAGCCAACCAGCAGCGCGACGAGGCCGCCGAGATTGAGGACGAGAATGCGGCGCGTCAGCGAGGACGAAAAGCGCGAGCCGATGACGGACAGAAACCGGCGCAGGCGGCGGCGCGTCTGCGCACGCTCGTCGCGCGGGCGCACGGACGCCACGGAATCGCTTTCAACCTCGACGCTCATCTGCGATCCCATCATAAAGATGGCGGCTCGACGCCGCCATCCTCCCGTTCCTTCAAAAGGTCAGGGCCTTCACGCTTCCTTGAAGCGATAGCCGACGCCATAGAGCGTCTCGATCATTTCGAAATCATCGTCGGCCGCCTTGAACTTCTTGCGCAGCCGCTTGATGTGGCTGTCGATGGTGCGGTCGTCCACATAGACCTGGTCGTCGTAAGCCGCATCCATCAGGGCGTTGCGGCTCTTGACCACGCCGGGGCGGGTGGCGAGCGCCTGCAGGATGAGGAATTCGGTGACGGTGAGCGTCACCGGCTCGTTCTTCCACGTGCAGGTGTGCCGCTCCGGATCCATCTTGAGCAATCCACGCTCGAGGATCTTGGCCTCGGATTCCTTTTGCGCGGCGGCTTCCTTCGGATTGGCGCGGCGCAGGATCGCCTTCACGCGCTCGACCAGCAGGCGCTGCGAGAAGGGTTTGCGGATGAAATCATCGGCGCCCATCTTCAGGCCGAACAGCTCGTCGATCTCCTCGTCCTTGGACGTGAGGAAGATCACCGGCAGGTCCGATTTCTGGCGCAGGCGGCGGAGCAGCTCCATGCCGTCCATGCGCGGCATCTTGATGTCGAAGATCGCAAGGTCTGGCGGATTGGTCTTCAACCCGTCCAGCGCGCTGGCGCCATCGGTATAGGTTTGCACGCGGTAGCCTTCGCCCTCGAGAGCGATGGAGACCGAGGTGAGGATGTTGCGATCGTCGTCGACGAGGGCGATGGTCGGCATGGATTCCAAAACCTAAAAGGGTCCCCGCAGGGAGACCGCACCGGCCCGGACCGGGCCTTGAGCGCATGGCGACCCTCAAGGTCGCCAGCGCCCGGAGAATCAGCTCGTTTACAGGCCGAAATGTGACGGACCTGCGGAAACAACTTGGCCGTGGGAGAAAGGTTCAGCTGGCGCATTCGCCACGGCGTTAAGTGGACTTATATAGTCCGAGCCTGAGAAAATCACCTTAATTCACACCTCGGCCTTTCTGGCTGAGCCCTTCAGGAGCCGGGAATGAGCGAAATCCCTGATGCGGAACGCAAATTCGAGCTGCCACCCGGCTATGACGGGCTCGCGGAGGCTAGGCGCCTGCTGCGCGCGACACGGGCCGGGTCTCTGGCGACGCTGGATGCGACCGGCGCGCCCTTCGCGTCGCTGGTGAACGTCGCGACCGCCTTCGACGGCTCGCCGCTGCTCCTGATGTCGGGCCTCTCGGCCCATACGCAATTCCTCGACAAGGATCCCCGCGCCTCGCTGCTGCTGGCGGAAACCGGCAAAGGCGACCCGCTCGCCCACCCGCGACTGACGGTCTCAGGGAGCGCCGTGCGGTTGGAGGGCGACGGCCGTGCGCAGGCAAGGCGGCGCTTCCTCGCACGGCATCCCAAATCAGCGCTCTACGCCGATTTCGGCGACTTCTCGTTCTGGCGCGTGGAGGTTGCCCGTGGCCATCTCAACGGCGGCTTCGCCAAGGCGGCGGCCTATACGGGGGCCGAGCTGCTGCTCGATGTCGCGGATGCGGGCGAACTGGCCGAGGCCGAGGAGAGTGCGGTCTCGCACATGAACGAGGATCACGCCGAGGCTCTGGCGCTTTACGCCCACAAGCTTTGCGGGGCGCCAAAGGGCCGCTGGCGGACCAGCGGGCTCGATCCGGAGGGCATGGATCTGGCGAGCGGCGACCAGACGGCGCGGCTGATTTTCCCTGAGCGCGTCACCGATCCGGGCGCGCTGCGCAAAACACTGGTTAAGCTCGCTGCACTGGCAAGAGGCTGAAGTAGAGCGGGCAAGAAATGGTGCGCTGCGGGAGATTTACTGTGTCGAACGATCGCGTGATCTTGCCCTTGCTCTGAGGCCGCTCGCGGAATAAACGATCCCATCACCATTTTAAGCGTCGTGCCCTTGGGCGCGCGGCGGCCCTTACGCAGATGCATCTGGAGAACGTGATGAAACAGACCGGCATTTTCAATCCGTCGTTCACGGTCGAGAATTTCGGCTTCAAGAACCTCCGAAGCGTCGCGTACAATCTCGAAGCGCCGATGCTGTACGAGGAATCCATCCGCCGCAACGAGGCGGTTCTGGTTCCCGGCGGCGCGATCAATGCCGAGACCGGCATCCACACGGGCCGCTCGCCGAAGGACAAGCACACCGTCCGCGACGCCAACACCGAAAACGTCATCTGGTGGGAAAACAACAATTCCATCACGCCCGAGCAGTTCGAAACGCTCCTCCAGGATTTCATCAAGCACGCTGAAGGCAAGGACCTGTTCGTTCAGGATCTCTTCGGCGGCGCAGACCCGGCCTTCCGCTGCAAGCCGCGCGTCATCTGCGAATTCGCCTGGCACTCGCTGTTCATCCGCAACCTGCTGATCCGCCCGAAGCGTGAAGAGCTCGCGGGCTACACGGCAGACCTGACGATCATCGACCTGCCGACCTTCAAGAACGATCCGAAGCGCCATGGCGGCAAGTCCGAGACGATCGTCGCCATCGACTTCACCCGCAAGATCATGCTGATCGGCGGCACCAGCTACGCCGGCGAAATGAAGAAGTCGGTCTTCACCTATCTCAACTACACCCTGCCCAAGCAGAACGTCATGCCGATGCATTGCTCGGCGAACGTCAGCGATGACGGCGAAGTCGCGATCTTCTTCGGCCTGTCGGGCACCGGCAAGACGACGCTCTCGGCCGATCCGAACCGCATCCTCATCGGCGACGACGAGCACGGCTGGTCGAAGGAAGGCGTCTTCAATTTTGAAGGCGGCTGCTACGCCAAGGCGATCAAGCTGTCGCGCGAAGCCGAACCCGAAATCTACTCGACGACCGAGCGTTTCGGCACGGTGATGGAGAACGTGGTTCTCGATCCGATCACGCGCCAGCCCGACTTCGACGACGAATCGAAGACCGAAAACACCCGGATCGCCTATCCGCTCGACTTCATCTCGAACGCTTCGGCCACCGGCCGCGCCGGTCATCCGAAAAACGTCGTCATGCTGACCTGCGACGCGTTCGGCGTGCTGCCGCCCATCTCGAAGCTCGATCCGGCGCAGGCCATGTATCACTTCCTCTCGGGCTACACCGCCAAGGTGGCCGGCACCGAAAAGGGCGTGACCGATCCGGAAGCGACCTTCTCGACCTGCTTCGGCCATCCCTTCCTGCCGCTGCACCCTTCCCAATACGGCAACCTGCTGCGCGAGCTGATCGCCAAGCATCATGCCGATTGCTGGCTGCTCAACACCGGCTGGACCGGCGGCAAGGAAGGCACGGGTCGCCGCATGCCGATCCGCGTCACGCGCCGCCTGCTGTCGGCCGCGCTCGATGGTTCGCTGTCGAAGGTTGAATTCCGTACGGACCCCTATTTCGGCCTCGCGGTTCCGGTTTCGGTGCCGGGCGTCGAGCCGCACATTCTCGATCCGGTGAAGACCTGGGCCTCCAAGTCCGAATTCGCCGCGACCGCGAAGCACCTGCGCGAGATGTTCCGCAAGAACTTCGTCAACTTCGAAAGCCACGTCGACGAAAAGGTCCGCAAGGCCGCGCCGACTTCGCGCATCGCTGCTGAATAAGTTTTATCTGATTGGACAAATGAAAACGGCGGCCCATGTGGCCGCCGTTTTTGTTTTGTCATTGCGAGGAGCAAAGCGACGCGGCAATCCATCGAGCGGCGCCAACAGTAGAGAATTGCGCTAGCAAACGCGCGGCCCGCTTCTCCCAGGGGGAGAAGCTGTCTGCGGAGCAGACTGATGAGGGGATTCCATCTCACAGGATAAACTGTAACCCCTCACCCGGCTCGGGGCTTTGCCCCGAGTCCGCCGTCTCCCAATGGGAGAGGGTTTGGCGCCGCGTCACCTGATAAACAGCACCGTCACCGCCAGAAACAGCGGTATCAAAATAGCGCCCGACCACACCATGTAACCAAAGAAGCTCGGCATGTTGACGCCGGCTCCCTTCGCGATCGCGTAGACCATGAAGTTTGGCGCGTTGCCGATGTAGGTGTTCGCGCCCATGTAGACGGCGCCCAGCGACACGGCGGCCAGAGTCTTCGCCATGTCCGTCATCAGATGCGCGGCGTCGCCGCCGGCGAGCTCGAAGAACACGAGATATGTGGGCGCATTGTCGAGGAAGGACGACAGAAAACCCGTCAGCCAGAAATAAGCGACATTATCGGGCGCGCCATTCGCATCAGTCACCAGCGCCACCAGCGGCGCAAAGGCGCCGGCCTTGCCCGCATTCAGCATCGCCATCACCGGCAGGATGGTGACGAAGATCGCCGCGAACAGCTTGGCGACTTCGACGATGGGTCCCCATTCGAATCCGTTCAGCGCGCGATCGACATTCTTGGTCAGCGCCAGCGACGCAAACGTCACGCCGATCATCACGGCCTCGCGCAGGAGGTTCTGCAATTCGAGCTTCGTTCCGAAGACCTCGAAAGAAACGCCAGGCTGCCAGGCGCCGCTCATCACGATCGCGCCAATGGCGACGGCGATCAGCGCGAGGTTGACGAGGCCCGTCACGAAGACACGGCTATCGGGCGTCGGGTCGGGCGCGACGCAGCCTTCGCGCTTGTAGAGCCACGCATCGATGAGGAAGAACAAGGTCAGCAGCACGATCGCGGCGAACAGCGTTTCCGGCCACAGGTGAAACAGCGTCCAGCTGAATGTAACGCCGCGCAGGAAGCCGAGAAATAGCGGCGGATCGCCAATCGGCGTGAGCGAACCGCCGATGTTGGCGACGAGAAAGATGAAGAACACGACGACATGCGCATTGTGCCGGCGGTTGTCGTTGGCGCGCAGCAGCGGACGGATGAGCACCATGGCGGCGCCGGTGGTGCCGATGATGCTTGCGAGGATCGTGCCGATCGCCAGCAGGCTGGTGTTCAGCACCGGGGACCCGTGCAGATTTCCGCGCACGACAAGTCCGCCCGCGGCGGTGAACAGCGCCGTGAGCATCAGGATGAAGGGAATATATTCGAGCGCCGCCGTGTGAAACAGCACATGCAGCGTGGCGTCCAAACCGTAGATCATCGCGATGGGCACGATGATCAGCGCAGCCCATGCGGCGGAGATTTTTCCGTAATGATGGTGCCAGATATCGGCAAAGAGCAGGGGTCCCAGCGCAATCGAAAGCAGCATGCCGGCGAAAGGAATCGCCCAGAAGATCGGCATTGTCGCGCCATCCACCCCGGTGGCGGCGAGCGCCGGCGAGGTGAGGGCGAGCCCCAGAACCAAAGCTGAAACGATCTTCTTCAAACGCATTCCTCCCGGTTGTCATTGCGGGGAGCAAAGCTTCACTTGGCTCGCAATGACGGCGAGAGGATTGCCTGAAGCGAGAGCGCAATCAAGCGCTCAGTGCGCTTCGTCCCAATTGGCGGCGGCCTTGGCGTCGACCTGCAACGGCACCGCCAGCTGAAGCGCCGGGTGTGGCGCGTCCACCATCACGCGGCGCACCACGGCGATGGTCGCCTCGATCTCGTTTTCGGGAACTTCGAACACAAGTTCGTCGTGAACCTGCAGCAGCATCTGCGCGGAGAGTTTCGCATCAGTGAGCGCGCCATCCATGCGCACCATGGCGCGGCGGATGATGTCCGACGCCGAGCCCTGAATCGGCGCGTTGATGGCCGCGCGCTCGTTGAAGGCGCGTTCCGACGGGTTCGACGCGGTGATGCGCGGGTAATGACACTTGCGCCCGAAGATCGTCGTCACCAACCCATTCTCGCGCGCGAATTTCCGCGTCGATTCCATGTAGTCGCGAATGCCCGGGAAGCGTTCGAAATACTTTTTGATATACGCGCCTGCTTCCTCGCGGCCGATGCTGAGCTGGTTGGCGAGGCCGAAGGCGGAAATGCCGTAGATGATGCCGAAATTGATCGCCTTCGCGCGGCGGCGCACTTCAGACGGCATGCCCTCGATCGGCACGCCGAACATTTCCGACGCCGTCATCGCGTGAATGTCGAGGCCCTCCGCAAAAGCGCGGCGCAGCTGCGGAATGTCGGCGACATGCGCGAGAATACGCAGCTCGATCTGCGAATAATCGGCCGACAAAAGCTTGTTTCCCGGCGCGGGTATGAAAGCGGTGCGAATGCGCCGGCCTTCCTCGTTGCGCACGGGGATGTTCTGCAAGTTCGGATCGGAGGACGACAGGCGGCCCGTCGTCGTCAGCGCCATCGCGTAGGATGTGTGAACTCGTTTCGTGCGCGGGTTCACATAGCCGGGCAGAGCGTCCGTGTAGGTCGATTTCAGTTTCGAGACCTGCCGCCATTCGAGAATGCGCGACGGCAATTCATGGCCGAGTTCAGCGAGATCGTCGAGCACGCTGGCCGATGTCGACCAGGCGCCGGTGGCGGTTTTCTTGCCGCCGGGCAGGCCCATCTTGCCAAACAATATGTCACCGAGCTGCTTGGGCGAACCGAGGTTGAAGCTCTCGCCCGCGAGTTCGTGAATCTCGGATTCCAGACGCGCCATGCTTTGGGCAAATTCGCCCGACAGACGCGAGAGAATCGCGCGGTCGATGGAGACGCCACGCTGCTCCATGCGCGCCAGCACGGGCGACAGCGCGCGATCGAGCGTCTCGTAGACGCGCGTCATGCCTTCCGCCACAAGGCGCGGCTTGAAAAGACGCCACAGCCGCAGCGTCACGTCGGCGTCTTCCGCCGCATATTCTGTCGCGCGATCGATGGGCACGCGGGCAAAGCCGATGAAGCTCTTGCCACTTCCCGCAACCTCGCCGAACTGGATTGTCGTATGGCCGAGATGTTTCGTCGCGAGTTCGTCCATGCCGTGGCCGTTCAGGCCGTTGTCGAGCACATAGGACATCAGCATCGTATCGTCGAAGGCGCGGGTCTCGATGCCGAAACCTCTAAAAATCTGCCAGTCGAACTTCATGTTGTGCGCGATTTTCAGCACGCCCGGATCTTCAAGCAGCGGGCGCAGCTTCTCCACCACGTCTTCGCATTTCAGCTGACCGGGTAGCAGGTCGTTGCCGCCGAAGAGATCGCCAGAGCCCTCGCCGCGATGGGCGAGCGGGATATAACACGCGCGCCCCGGTGCGGTCGCGAGCGACACGCCGACGAGTTCCGCCTGCATGGAATCGAGTGAAGTCGTTTCCGTGTCGATGGCGAAAACGCCTGTCTCATAGGCCTCGGTGATCCACGCATCGAGCCGGGCCATGTCGCGCACGGTTTCATAACGGTCGCGCGCGATCTGGCTCTTGGCCGCTTCGGCCACGCGCTGTGCGGCGAGCGCTGCCGGCGAGGCTGCGGCGGCTTCACCCGGCTTGGTCGGCGCGACGGGAGATGCAGGCGCGGGAGCTGGCGCCGCTGGCGGCGTCATCGCCTCGCCATTGCGCCCGCGCCATCCGCCGGCGCCGACGAGTTCGGGGTCGGCCTCGATTTCGGTGGCGTCGACGCCGTAGATTTCGGAGGCGCGCTTGGTGATGGTGGAGAATTCGAGCGCCTTCAGGAAGGCGACGAGCTGGCGGCCGTCGGGCTCGAACAATGTCAGATCATCGATAGGCGTTTCGCATTCCACATCGTCGACGAGCTGCACCAGCTGGCGCGACACGCGGATCAGCTTCACGCATTCGGGATCGGTGAGGTTCTCGCGGCGCTTGGGCTGCTTGATCTCATGCGCCCGCGCCAACAGCGTTTCGAGATCGCCATATTCGGCGATGAGTTGCGCGGCGGTTTTCACGCCAATGCCCTTGGCGCCCGGCACATTGTCGGTGGAATCGCCCGCGAGCGCCTGCACGTCCACGACGCGGTTGGGCGCCACGCCGAAATATTCGAACACTTCATCGGGCCCGATACGGCGCTCTTCGCGCGCGCCTGCATTGCCCTTTTCGCCCGAGGCGGGATCGAACATGGCGACGCCCGGCCCGATCAGCTGCATCAGGTCCTTGTCGGCGGAAATGATCAGCACGTCGGCGCCGCGCTCGCGCGCCTGGCGCGCGTAAGTCGCGATGAGATCGTCCGCCTCGTATCTGTCCTGCTCGACGGGCGTCAGGCCGAAGGCGCGCACGGCGGCGCGCATCAGCGGGAATTGCGGGATGAGGTCTTCCGGCGGCTCGGAGCGGTTCGCCTTGTAGGCGGGGTAGAGCTCCTTGCGAAATGAGTTTTCCGACTTGTCGAAAATGATCGCAAGATGCGTAGGCTTGATGCCCGCCGCGCCCTCGCGGATGAACTGGAACATCTTGGTGCAGAACAGCCGCACGGCGCCGGTCGGCAGCCGGTCGGAGCGCTGGTTGTAGCGCGGGTCCTGCCGGATCGACTGGAAATAGGCGCGGAAGACGAAGTTCGACGCATCCACGAGGAAGACGTGGTCGCCGGGGCCGAGGGGCCGTGCTGCGTTCGTCCTGTTGTCCTGGGTCATGATGTCGTTCTGCTTCAGCTTTTATCGGGGTCGGCGCGACCATAAAGGCGCTCGGGCGCTGCACCAATGAAAAAGGGCGCAGCGCGCGGCGCCAATGAAAAAGGGCCGCGCGAGCGGCCCTGAATCAATCTGTGGAAAGGCTGCTCAGATGGCGCCGGAAATCCACTTGCTCAGCTCGCCCTTGGGCGCCGCGCCGACCTTCTGCGAGGCGGCCTGACCGCCCTTGAAGAGGATCAGCGTGGGGATGGAGCGGATGCCGAACTTGCCGGGGATGCCGGGGTTTTCATCCACGTTCATCTTCACGATCTTGACCTTGCCGGCCATCTCCTTGGAGATTTCTTCCAGCGCGGGCGCGATCTGGCGGCAGGGGCCGCACCATTCCGCCCAGAAGTCGACCACGACCGGCTCAACGGAATTCAGCACCTCGGCCTCGAAATTTGCGTCGGTGACTTTCTCGGTCATGGCATGCCTCTGTTTTTGGGGGCGCGGGGACTCAGCGCTCGGTCGCGTGAAACTAGGAACGCGCCCGCTGAACGTCAAGGAGCGCGGCCTCGAGCCTGGCCGTGTCGATCTCCAGCCCAAGGGGGCCCTCGGTCCAGACGAGGAAACAGCGCACCTTTTTCCCCGGATAAAGCGGCGCGACGGCGGCGCGATACACCGCGAGCTGCGCCAGATACGAATCAGGCGTGTCGGCGGCAGGGCGCGGACGCCCGGTCTTGAAGTCCGCCAGCAATACCTCGTCGCCGGTGACGGCGAGGCGGTCGATCTGCCCGTAGATCTCGATCTGGCGCCCGCCCGGCAGGGCCACGCGCCCGCCAAGGCCGATCTCGGCCTGCGAGCCCGGCCCGAACAGCGGCGCCAGCAGCGGGTCGGCCAGCACGGCCAGCGCCTGCGCCACAATGGCCTCGCGTTGCGCGGGCTCGAAGGCGCCGCCACGGCTCTCGACAAAGCGTACCGCAGCCGCCGCGCGCTCGCCGGCCGCGATCTCCGGCAGGTGCTGCAGCAGCGCATGCACCATCACGCCGGCCTTGGCGGCGGTCGCCACAGCGGGCGAGCGCTCGCGCGGCTCGGGCTCCATGCGGTCGGCGGCGGCGAGTGCGTTGGACGGGCTCAGCGGGCGCAGCGGCTGGGCCTCGAAGGGCGCCGGCGTCACCGCCCAGTCGGGCAAGGATTCCTCGGGCATGGCAGGCGCGCGCTCGCCCAGCGCATCGAGCCGGGGCGCGACGCCAGACGTCCAGCGCAGGATTTTCTCGTCCGGGTTCCAGCGCGCCGGGGCCTCGGTCATATGTCCTTCGAGCGTCGCCTCGACCATCTGGCGCCAGCAGCCGTCCTTCAGTTTCTGCTTGCCGAGAAAACTCGCCACATAGAGGCGTTCTTCGGCGCGCGTCATGGCGACATAAAGCAGGCGGCGATGTTCCTGCTCGGAATCCTCGCGCGCCTTTTCGCGCGCTTGCGTCAGCAGCGCGGGCTCGCCCTTCATGCCGGGCGACCAGGCGATGATCTCGCCGAACTGGCCCGCGCTGACTTCGTAGAGTTTCGGGTCATGCCGCGACGAGACGGGCGCGCCGCAGGTGTCGCCGAGAAACACGATCTTCGCCTCTAGCCCTTTTGAGGCATGCACGGTCATCACGCGTACGGCGTCGGCGCCGGCTTCCATGTCGCGCTTGATCTGAAGGTCGGCGCTTTGCAGGGCGGCGAGGAATTCGACGAGCGAGGGCGCCTTGCGTGTTTCATGCTCCAGCGCCAGCGCGAGGAATTCATCCATGGCATCGCCAGCCTCGTGGCCAAGTCGCGAAAGCATGTCGCGGCGCCCATGCTCGGCGCCGAGAATCTGCGCATAGAAGAAGAACGGCGTCATCTGCGCCGCAGCCTTGCGCCATGCTTCGATGCGCGCGAAGGCGCGCTGATGGCGCGGCGTGGTGGATGCGCGCAGCGCGTCATACAGCGAGCCCTTGCGGCCTGGCGCGATCGCCAGAAGGTCGTCATCATCTAGGCCAATCAGCGGCGTTTTCAGCACAATGGCGAGCGTGAGATCGTCTTGCGGCAGCAGCGCCGCGCGACCGGCGGCGATCAGGTCCATCACCGCAATATGCTGCGTGAGCTGCAGGCGGTCGGCGCCGGCCACCGGCACCTGCGCTTCTTTCAAAGCACGGATCACCGCCTCGAAGAAGGGCCCGCGGCTGCGCACCAGAATCATCACGTCGCCGGGGCGAATGGGGCGGCGTCCGCGCGTCTGTTCATCCTCGACGCTCTCGCCGGAACCCGGCGCAATCAGCGCGGCGATTTCACGCGCGATGTTTTTCGCGACGATCACCGGCGGGTCGCTGGCGTCGAGCTGGTCGAGCGGCATTTTCCAGTCGCGCGGTTCAGCGGTCTCGTCGCGCTGCACGATAGGCCAGAGCTCGATCAGCCCCGGCAGATCATCCTTCCACGCCTCGTGCACGGTCTTGGTTTCGTCGGACGACAGCCCTTTGTAATGGCCTTCCACCGAGAAGACACGATCCACCGTATCGAGAATGCCCTTGCTGGAGCGGAAGGAACGCTTCAATTCGATATATTCGAAACGGGCCTGCGCATGCTTGACGCGGGTTTCGATCTTGCGGCGCATCTTGTCGAATTCGCGCGGCTGCGCGCCCTGAAACGAGAAGATCGACTGCTTCTCGTCGCCCACCGCGAAGAAGGTTCGCAAGACGTTGCGCTGTCCGGCGCCGGCGGTGAATTCCGTCGCGATGGCTTCCAGAATGTCCCATTGGTCGGGAGACGTATCCTGCGCCTCATCGACGAGGATGTGATCGATGCCCTTGTCGAGCTTGTGCAGCACCCAGCCCGCATCCGTGCGCTTGAGGAGGCGCCGTGTCGCGATGATGAGATCGCTGAAATCAAGCAGCCCGCGCGCTTCCTTCTCGTCGCGATAGGCGCGCAGAATATCGCGCACGATCACGAGCAGCGCATGCGTGCGCGCGACCACATGCGCGGCCTTGCGGCGCTCGCGCAACGCGCAGACGCGGTCGCGCTCGGCCTCCATGCGTTCCAGAACATCCGGCAGCTTGCCGTAAACCGCCTTGCTGACGATCTTCTGCGCGCCCATGCCGCGCGGCTCGCCTGCCTGCGTGACAAAGGCGTCCTCATAGATCCGCAACTTGTCGGCCGTCGCGCGCGTCGCCTGCGCGTCGAGCAGTTTTTTGGCGAGCTTGCCGTCATTGGAACCGCCGGTCGCAATCAGCGCGGCGAAATCAGTGACGTCGCCGCCGAGCAGGCCATCGTCGAGAATGCTGCGGTTGATGTCATCGACCGTCTCGGACGCCTCGACGCCAAGGCTCGCGGCGAGCAGCTGCGCATAGGATTCTGCGCCGTCTTCCTCCTCGAGCTTGCCAAGGCGGGCGATCAGCTCCTGCTTGCGCAAGGCTTCAACAATGAGATCGGTGAAGCCGGCCCCGCTTGTCTCGGCGGCGAGCACCCGCAGGGCTTTGCCCAGCGGCCCGCGCTCGTCGTGAATGGCGCGCGCCAGTGTGTCGAGCCGCGCTTCTGTCAGAAGCTCGTCCTGGCGCTGGTCCTCGATCACCTCGAAACGCGCCGCGACATTGGCTTCGAACGGAAACAGATGCAGCAGCTTTTCGCAGAATGCGTGAATGGTCTGGATTTTCAGCCCGCCCGGCGTTTCCACCGTGCGCGCGAACAGGCGACGCGCGAAGGTGAGGCGCGCTGGGTCCGACTCGGTCTCGCCGGTCGCGAGGATCGCGTCGCGCAATTCGTCGTCGCTGAGGCGCGTCCAACGCGAGAGTTCGCGAAACACGCGGATCGACATGTTCGCCGCCGCCGCCTTGGTGAACGTAAGGCAGAGAATGCGCGCCGGCGGGACGCCGTTCAGCAACAGGCGGATGACGCGCTGCGTCAGCACATGCGTCTTGCCTGAGCCCGCATTGGCCGACACCCACGCGGAGACGCGCGGGTCTGAGGCGAGCATCTGCAGCTCGCGCGTGTCCTGCGGAATCGGGCGCTTGCTCATTCTCCGCCCTCGCTCGCGCCCGCCGACCATTCCTTCACCCGCGCGAGGTGATCGTAACTGGAAAAGCGACTCGCAAATTGCGGATAGGGCCGCGCCAGATAGGGCGTGCCGGGATCACGAAACTGATTGAGCAGATCGATCAGACCATCAAGAGCGCCGTTGGCGATTTCGCGAATGTCGCCGCCCTTGCCGGCGATGCTGCGCGCGTCGATAGGATCGGCGTTGCCGATTTTCACATGCATGGCGTCGCGCACATCGAGCGCGCCGATGATGGTGAAGGCGCCGAGCCGCACCATTGCGACTTCAAGCGGCAATTGCGGCGCAAAGCCCGCCTGGATTTCGCTGTCGCTGGGCACGCGTCCGGTCTTGTAATCGATGATGTCACATTCCCCTGACGCGATCACGTCGATGCGGTCGGCATAGCCGCGCAATGTGAAGATCGCGCTGTCTTTCAGGGTGATCGGCAGCTTGCCGTAAAGCTCGATCTCGCTGCGCGCCAGCCCGCCGCGTCGCGCGGCTTCCCATTCGAGCCAGCGCGACAGGCCCGCTTCGATGCGCGGCCATTGGAACGCGCGGTAATCGGCATTGTCGAGCAGGCCGTCGAGCTTTTCGAATGCGAGTTTCTGCAATTGATCGAGCGCATCGGAGGGCAGGTCGCCGCTTCTGTGTTGCGCGGTGAATTCGCCGATGACGGCATGCAATTGCGTGCCGGCCTCGCGCGCGCCGGGCTCGGCGCCGACATCGTCGAGCGGCTGCAGGCCCAGCACATGGCGCGCGTAGATCGAATAGGGATCGCGGCGCATCGTCTCGATTTCGGTGACGCTGAGCGTGGTCGGGCGCAACTCCAGCGGCGGGCGCGGCTCGGGGCGTTTGATCGCTGCGATCGACGCCGGTCTGTCCAGCCGCCGCGCCAGCGCGACGAGTTCGTCGCCACGCTGTTTGCAGGGCGCGAAAGCGTCGCCCGCCAGCGCTTCCAGCCGCTGCAGGAAACGTGAGGGCACAGTCGGCGCGCCGCCGCGTTTGCCTGCGCGGCTGATGACGACGCGCTCCGCGCCCATCGCCATGGTGAAATCATGCGCCGTCTGGCCGATGCGCCGTTCTGGCGCCGACAGGCCAAGCTCGGCGCGCATCGGGCGGTTGAGAAACGCGCCGGTCTGCGTCTGCGGCGGCCAGATCGCTTCATCGAGTCCGGCGAGCAGCATGATGTCGGCGCTGATGAGACGGGCTTCGAGAAGCCCCAGGATTTTCAGGCGCGGATGCGCGCGCACCGGGCCGCGCACGATCTCTTCGCGTGTGACGAGATCGACCATCGCGCGATAATCGACGGCGCGAAATGCGATGGCCGCATCGGCCTTGTCGGCGAGCTCCGTAAATAGAGTTTCAAACACGTCGAAACTCTCGTCGGGCGCAGCGGACCCGTGCGCGAGCGCGGCGAGCGTCCGGCGATGCGCGTCGATCCAGACTGCGAGCGGCGCCTCATGCGGCACGTTGTGGATGGGCGCCAGCGCGCCATGCAGCCGCGTGACCAGTTCAGTGAGCGCATCCCAATCCGCATTGGTAATGCGCTTGCAGGCGGGATGCGCATGGCGGTCGGCGGCCTGCACGCGCGCGGCGGTGACCATCTCGAGCGGACGGTCGCGATCGCCGACGCCGCGCAGCACGACGATTTCGAGAAGTCCGCTCAGCCGTTCAACTTCTTCGCGCGACCAGCCGAGCCGCACCAGCGGATGCGCCAGCAGCGCCAGCCATTGCGCGGGCATACAGGCGCGCTCGCCACACGCCAGCGCGAGCCGCGCCAGCACGCCATAGGGCGAAGTCGCCAGCGGCTCGCCGCCGGAATCGTCGATCTCGATGTTCCAGCGCGCGAGCTCCGCGCGAACGCGGCGCGCCAGCGCGCGATCGGGCGTGACGAGTGCGGCGGTGACGCCGGGCTCTTCCAGCGCCTTGCGCATGCGCAAAGCCAGCGCGAGCGATTCCTCGCGCTCGTCGGCGGCGACGATGAGGTCGACATCCTTCAGCGCAGCTTCGAGCTGGTCGGCGCCGAGGTCTTTTACATAAGCCGCCCAACTCTCCGTCGTGTCGGCGGGGCGGAACGCTTCGCCCAGCAATGCGATGCGTGTCTGCAGCGCGTCGCCGGGCGCGCCCAACTCCTCCACATCGTCGCGGCTCACGCCAAGCGCCGGCAGCAGCCGATGCAGCGCGGCCTGCGGATGGCTTGCTGCGGGATCGATGTTCGTGTCAGCGTCGCCCTCGATCAGGCGCCACGCGGCGTCATCGAGATTGCGATCGAGGCCCGGCAGCACCACGGCGCCTTGATCAAGCCGCGCAATCGCGGCGAGCAATCGCGCCGTCGCGCTATTGGTGCCTGTCGACCCGATGGCGATGACGGGCGCGCCGGAATCCCGCCGCGCGAGACGCGTGATTTCGCGGTCCACCAGCAGACGCTGGCGCGTGGCGGCGTCGATGAGATTGCGCGACTCCAGAAGCGCCGGCCACGCCTGCGAGGCGATTTCCAGAAACTTGATCGTCACCGCCCAGTAGCGATCGAAATCATGCGGCGCGAGATCTTTCAGTTTAGTCCAGTCAGCATCCTCGACGATCATTTCGTCGATCAGCCCGGCAAGATCGCCCGCAAGGTGCCACGCCTGCGCGGGGGCGCGCGCGACCAGCAGCGCTTCGTTCTTGTCGGTTTTGATTTCCCCATCAAAATGCGTGATCGCGTGGCCGAGCTGCACCGCCCATGCGTGCACGAGCCGCATCAAAATCATCCGGCGCTCGATGGCGCTCATCGCATCGGGCACGCCCTCGACAGGCCCGTCCTGCGCATCAAACAACAGCCCGGTTTCGATGCTCTCGAGATGGCCCAGCGGCACGATCTTCGGCAACAGCACGGCGGGGCCGGGCAGCCGGCGGATCAGCTCGCTCGACAAAGCGCGCGCCGCGCGCCGCGTCGGCACATAGATGGTCGCCGCTGCGAAATCGAGCGGCGCCATCTGCGGGCCGACGCCCGAGACGACATCGCCGTTCAGCAGCCTCTGCGCGAAGGTCGCGAGAAACGGCGCGCCGGGATGGATGGTCAGAACGTGCGGGCCGCGGGCCATTCCGTTTCGCCTCAAACCGTGGATCGGGCGATGGCTGATTCCGCATCCGCGATGGCCGCAGGCGTGCCGACATGCAGCCACACGCCGTCAAGTCGAAGCCCGAACAGACGGCCCTTTTCCGCGGCGTCGAAGAAGAAAGGCGCGAGGCGAAACACGTCGCGCGTGTCGTTTTCAAACAATTCCGGCTTGATGATGCCGACGCCCGAATAGACGAACGGCGTGACATCGCGCTCGTCGCGGCGCGTCAGCGCGCCTTGCGCATCCATGCTAAAATCGCCGGGCCAGTCGACGCCGACGGAATTCGACACGGCGGCGACCAGCAGCAGCGCATCCATGCGCTCAGGGTCCCATGCGTCTGCGAGTGCGCTAATGTTGGACAGCGGCCCCTCGATCCAGAAAGCGTCCGTGTTGCAGAGGTAAAAGGGTTTGCCTTGCAAAAGCGGCAGAATTTTGCGGATGCCGCCGCCCTGGTCGAGCAGCTGCGCGCGCTCATCCGAGATGATGATCTCAGGCTTGGTGCGCGACGCAAGATGCGCTTCGATCTGGTCGGCGAGATAATGCACGTTGACGATGGCGCGCGGCACATCGGCCTTGGCGAAAAGATCGAGGCAATGATCGATCAGCGCCTTGCCGGCGACCTTCACGAGCGGCTTGGGAATCGTGTTCGAGATCGGCCGCATGCGCGTGCCGAGTCCAGCCGCGAAAACCATCGCGGTGTCGGGCCGCACGCTCATGCTGCGTCTTTCGCGAAGAGCGCGGGCATGTTCGTCTCGCACCAGGCTTTCACGCTGGCGAGTGCGGGGTGCGACAGGTCTTTCACCAGATAATGTTTCACGCGCGGAATATGCTCGAGATAGGCGGGCTTGTGATCGCGCTTGTCGAGGCGCGCGAAAATGCCGAGCACTTTCGTCGCGCGCTGCGCGCCCATGATTGCATAGGCGCGGGCGAAGGATTCGATGTTGAAGGCGGGATCGGTCTCGCGGCGCTGGCGCAGGTATTGGCCGAGCAACCGCATTTCCAGCGTGTCCGACACGGTGACGCGCGCGTCCTGCAGAAGCGAGGCGACGTCATAGGCCGGATGGCCCATCACGCAATCCTGAAAGTCGAGGATGCCGACCTTGTGCAGCCAGTCGCGCTGCGGCAACCAGATCAGGTTCGGCGAATGATAATCGCGCAACGTCCATGTGCGCGGGCCCGCGACGATTTCAGCAAGCGCCTCGCGCCAGAGCTGCACAAAGGTCGCGCGCGCGCCCGACGACAGATGCGCGCGCGCGATGTGCGGCGCATACCAGTCGATCAAGAGTTCGGCCTCGATCAGCAAGGCCTCGATGTCGTAGGGCGGAATGGTGTAGTCGCCGATCGTTTCGGGCAGGTCGCGCGCATGCAGTGCTGCGAGCACGCTCACAGCCGCGCCGTAGCGCTCCGGCATCGGCCCGTTTTCATCGACAACGCCTTGCGCGCCGAGATCTTCCAGAATCGCCAGCCCGTGTTCGGGCGCCGCCGCGTAAATCTCGGGCGCCGAGAAGTGCTTGTCCCACAGGGCTTTCGCCATGGCGAGGAATGGCGTGATGTCTTCCGCAAGCCGCGCAATCGCGCTGTAGGGCTTGCCGAAACGCACCGGCGGACCATCCGCACGCTTGGGCGAAATCATCAGGATGGCGCGCCGCCCGTTTGGCTTTTCAAGCCGCTCGTAAGCGCGTGTCGAAGCGTCGCCCAGCATGAAGGTGCGCGTGGCGTCGCCCCAGCCCGAACTCGTCAGCAGATCGTCGATCGACATGGCGCGCATCAGGCGGTCGGCAAAATCACCCGAGCCGATGAGCACGGCGGTGCGATGCGTGTCGCCCTGCGACGCGTCGAGGCGCAGCTCCACGTCGAGCCGCGTTTCCGGCAACTCGCCCGCGCGGTCGGCCCATTCGACCAGCAGCAGCGCGCCCTCAGCCGCTTCTTCCCAGCCAAGCTCGGTGAGTTCGTCTGGCGATTTGATGCGGTAGAGATCGGCGTGAACGATCGGGAATCTCTTGCCCTCATAGACCTGCATGAGCGTGAAGGTGGGGCTCGGCACCTCGTGCTGCGGATCGCCGGTGAGTTCGCGGATCAGCGCGCGCGCCAGCGTTGTCTTGCCTGCGCCGAGATCGCCCGACAGCGTGACGAGATCGCCCGCCTCGACAAGCGACGCAATGCGTCGCGCGAGCGCGGCGGTGGCAGCCTCGTCGGCAAGCTCGTAATCGAAACGCACCACTTCCGCCAAAGCGGAGCTCCTCATCCAGTCGCCGCTTTTACCACGGCGTCGGCGTTATCGGGAAACAGACACGTCACGACCGTGCCCTGGCCCGGCGCTGATTGTATATCGACTTCGCCGCCATGCAGCTCGACGAACGAGCGCACGATCGACAGGCCAAGACCTACGCCGCGATGGCGGGAGCCGACCGTATGCGTCTGGAAACGGTCGAACACGCGGTCGAGCACGTCGAGCGGAATGCCGCGGCCCTGATCGGAAACCTTGAACACGATTTGGCCCGGACGGCGCAAAGCCGCAAGCGTGACCGTCTGGCCCGGCTCCGAGAAACCGATGGCGTTGGACAGCAGGTTGAACAGCACCTGCCGGATGCGCTTGGCGTCGGCGCGGAAGACGCCGATGTCGTCGAGCGCGACGATGTTCAGGTGAATGTTGGATTCCGCCAGCCGGTCCTGCAGACCTTCCGCCGCCGCCGCGATGGTCTCGCGAATATCGACGTTTTCGAGCGTCAGCTCCATCGCATCAGTGTCGATCGACGCGAGGTCGAGAATGTCGTTGATGATGGCGAGTAGTGCGGCCGACGACTTCAGCACATACCCGGTATATTCGCGCTGTTTCGGATTGAGCGGGCCGACTGCGCCTTCGCCCAGCAGCTGGATGAAGCCGATGATGTTGGTCAACGGCGAACGCAGCTCGTAGGAGACGTGGTGCACGAAATCGTTGCGGAGTTTTTCCGCATCGAGCAGCGCCTGGTTGCGGTCGGTCAGCGCACGCTCCACGCTGACGCTGGCCGAGACGTCGATGAAGGTGAGCAGCGTCGCGCCATCGGGCAGCGGCGCAGTCACGCAATCGATGATCGAGCCGTCGCGGCGCGTCATGCGGCGCTCGAAACCTTCGCGCGCATCCTGCAATCCGGCCACCAGCGCGCGCAGATCGTCCCAGTCCTCGCGCTTGTCGTGCAGCGCCATGCAGGCGCGCATCACCTGGTCGAAATGCGGCTTGTCGGCGAGCGCCGCCGGTTCGCAATTCCACAGCGAGGCGAAAGCGGGGTTGTAGAGCTTCAGGCGCCCGTCGGTGCCAAACACCGCGACGCCTTCCTTCAGCGAGTCGAGCGTTTCGCCCTGCACGCGCATCAGCGCGTTGTAGGAAGACTCAAGATGGAAGCGCTCGGTGACGTCGTCGAAGAGATAGGTCACGCCGCCTTGCGCATTGGGGTTGATGACCACGCGCAATGTGCGCGCGCCCGGCAGATACCAGACGTGCTCGGCGGTCTCGACCGTTTGATAGGCCTGCATCAGGCCCGCTTTCCAGGCGCGGAAATCGGCCTGTTCGGGCAGCCGGCCTTCGGCGCGCAGGCGATCGAGAATCTCCGAATCCGCCGGCGACTGGTCGAGGAAAGCGGAATCGAGCGACCACAATTGCGCATAGGCGGTGTTGTAGAAGACGAGGCGGCGCGCATGGTCGAAAATCGCGACGGCGGTCGACAGCTGGTCGAGCGTGCGCCGGTGCGCATCCATCTGGCGGCCCAGATCGGCGCGCACATGTTCGAGTTCCGACACATCGGTCGCGATGCCGCCCGAGCCATAGTCCATCGGCACGTCGGTGACGTCCAACATGCGGCGCTCGCCGGCGACGACCGCGGGCACGCGCTGACGCCAGACTTCGGATTTGCCGCGCGCCTCTTCGACGCTCCTGCGGATCGGCTCGTCGAGCAATTCGAGGCCGCGGCCGATGACGTCGTCGCGCCGCTCGGCCTCGACCGCGCGCACATAGGCGCGGTTGACCCAGATGAGCCGGCCCTGCGCATCGCGCAGCCAGGCGGGCGCGGGCGCGGAATCGAGCATGGCGCGCAGGCTGTCGCGTTCGAACACGGATTGCGAAAAGGCTTCGCGCAGGCGCGTCAGTTCGAGCCGGTCGCCCGAGACGTCGCGGATGCGCATCACGGCGCGCCCGGCGACTGCCCGGCCCTCGGTTTCGAGATGGCGGCCCGTGAGGGTGACGAGCGGCAGACGGAAGGCCTCGCCGCGTTCGCGCAGGCGCTCCACCGCGCGCTCCAGTTGCTGAGCGACCATCGGCGACAGCCACGACCCGAAGGCGAGCACGCGCCGGGGCGGCGACAGCTCGGTCAGCTCGGCGACGTCGCCCTCGATATCGGGCTCCTCGTAGCTTGAGCCCCAGCAAATGGTGATATGCGCCTCCGCGGCGAGAAAAACCTCGGCGCGATCGAGACGGGCGCGCAGCGCGCTGACTTCGGACCGCAGCACGGCTTCGCGCCTCGCCGCCGACTTGCGTCCGGCCATATGTAGAAGCGTCGCCGTGGTGGCGAAGACGCCCAGCGCGAGAGCCGCCGAAACGCCAATGAATTCCGGCTGTTCGTAAAGAGAATCGCCCGCCGCGCTGACGTGGGTGGCGGTGACCAGAGCGGCTGTCGAAAGAATGGCGGGCACCGGCCACAAGGCAGTGCACGCGCGCATCGCCTGTCGCCAAACGCGTTTTTGCAGTCCCATTCCCCGTATGCCCCTGCGGTCCGTCGAAAAATCCGCGCGGTCCCCCCGCACAGTCTCGATCGCGGCGCAAAACGCAAAACTCCGCCGATCCCCGAATCACTTCACTTTAGACGCAGGGCGAGTCCCGACAAAGTGGTTAACAAAAAGGAAACGCCCCTGCCCGAGGGGCAGAGGCGCTGTGGATGGCGTTTTACCGGAGCGTGTTGCTCAATAGCGATAGTGGTCCGGCTTGTAGGGGCCCTGCTCGGGCAGGCCGAGGTAGGTCGCCTGCTGCTCGGTGAGCTTGGTGAGCTTCACGCCGATCTTGTCGAGATGCAGCGCCGCGACCTTTTCGTCGAGGTGCTTGGGCAGCGTGTAGACCTTGCGCTCGTACTGGCCCTGCTTCGTCCAGAGCTCGATCTGAGCCAGCGTCTGGTTGGTGAAGGAGGCCGACATCACGAAGGACGGGTGGCCGGTGGCGTTGCCAAGGTTCACGAGGCGGCCCTCCGACAGCAGGATGATGCGCTTGCCGTCGACGAACTCGATCTCGTCAACCTGCGGCTTGATGTTCGACCATTTGAAGTTGCGCAGGCCCGCAACCTGGATCTCCGAGTCGAAGTGGCCGATGTTGCAGACGATGGCGCGGTCCTTCATGTCGCGCATGTGATCGACGGTGATGACGTCCACATTGCCGGTCGCGGTGACGAAAATGTCGGCGCGCTTCACGGCGTCTTCCATCGTGGTGACTTCATAGCCTTCCATCGCCGCCTGCAGCGCGCAGATGGGATCGATTTCGGAGACCATGACGCGGCAGCCGGCGTTGCGCAGCGAAGCCGCCGAGCCCTTGCCCACGTCGCCGAAGCCCGCCACCATGGCGACCTTGCCGGCCATCATGACGTCGGTGCCGCGACGGATGCCGTCGACCAGCGATTCCTTGCAGCCGTAGAGATTGTCGAACTTCGACTTCGTCACCGAGTCGTTGACGTTGATGGCCGGCCACAGCAGCGAGCCGTCCTTCTCCATGTTGTAGAGGCGATGCACGCCCGTGGTGGTCTCTTCCGAGACGCCCTTGATGGCCAG
>JANXTB010000062.1 GCA_025356415.1 Hyphomicrobiales bacterium | reverse complement strand
GCCCTCGACCTTGAGGCCGATCATCGCGAACTGGCCATTCTCGAAGCGGAGCGAGGGGCTGCGGCTCGTGCGAAAGCTGAACAGCGTATCCGTCCAGTGATGAACCTGCAGCACTTCTTCGTGGTCGAAAGCGGCCATGTCCCGAATGAACCTCGTCGCGTGGGGGAAGCCGCTCCATAACATCCATTGTTGCAGTGTGTCATCAGCACCTGCGCCGGGCGCCAGCACTGACGCTCAAGGCGCTTCGGTGAATTCGGAAAACCGTTCTACCGAAGCGTGAAATGAGAGAAAAACCGTTCAGAGGAGGCCGCGCAAAGAGGCCAGAGGCGTTGAAAATCGCGCCAAAATAAATTGCGAGGCGTGGCGTGTGACAAACGGACACAAGCGCCCAAGCGCCGCCGCCCCCAGTCTGAAACTGATCCGCTTCTGGCTTGTTTAGATCTTCTCATCTCCTGAAAGAGGCATCTGTTCATGGCCAAGGAAGAGACGCGGCGCGTCAAAACGCCTCCCGAAGAAAAGAGCGTGAACGTTCGCCATCAGGCGCCAACGCCGGGGCTGGACGAGGATGCCGGCAATCCCAATCCTGTCGAGACCGCCCAAGAGCCCCTGAACACGGTCGATCGCGACGATCAGCCGGTCGCCGACCGGGCGCGCGGCGTGAAAGGCATGTGGGATCGAGATGACGCCGACCCGGACGAGACTCTGGTGACCGGCGACGAGGTCGAGGTGAAGCACATTCCGGCGGAGAAGAAGAATGGATGATCGCCAGCGTGAAGCGCGCATTCGCGAATGGGCCTACCGGCTCTGGATCGAAGAGGGCCGGCCCGAAGGGCGCGCGGAAGCGCATTGGGACATGGCGACGGAACTCGTCGCCATCGAGGAGAACCAGCGCGACACGCTGAAACCCAACCCGATCCACGACTACGAGGACAACCCGACGACCGAGCAGATCGAGTCGCTCGAATTGATGAAGAACGTCGGCGAGTTTCCAACGCTGACCGATCAGGGCGAAGAGACGACCTTCCCCGATCCCGCTCTTGTCGCGGAAACGAGCGAGGCGCCGCTGTCGGATACGAAAAACAGGAAAAAGCGGTCAAGGTCGCAAGGGTCGCCGGCTTGACTTGGCGCGCGGCGCATCGATGCTGTGAATAGCGCACGAAGAAAGCGCAAGAGCAGGGGGACCTCGATGTTGCGGCACGCCATTGTAATTCTGGGACTTGTTGCGGCGGTTGCGCCCTTGCGCGCGCAGGAGGGCGATGTCGAGGCAGGGTCCGCGGTCTACGAGGAGAACTGCGCCACCTGCCATGGCGAAAAACTGCGCGCCACCGGCGCCGCGCCCGATCTCAAGGGCCTCGGCGCCGACCAGCGTGAGAAATTCGAGACCATGGTGAGCCAGGGAAAAGGCCAGATGCCCTCATGGGGCGGCGTCCTGTCGGACGACGATCGCGCCGCTGTCTGGGCCTATATCCGCTCGCGCGCGCGATAGAAAAGCCGGCCCTCGCGAAGAGGGCCGGCTCTCGTTTCAGGTTGCGTCGGGCAGGGCGAAGACGAACACCGAGTTATGTCCGCGCACGGCCTTCGGCATGCTCTTCTGCGTCAGCCCCAGCGGTCCCGCCGAGACCGACTGGCCTTCGCCGGTAAAGATCATCACATATTGCTTGCCGTTGACCGCGTAGGTGATGACCGAGTTCATCACCATGCCGCCGACGAGGCCCTGCCACAGCATCTTTCCATTGTCCGCGTCGAAAGCGCGGAAGCGGCGGTTCTGGTCGCCCCAGAACACCAGGTCGCCGGCGGTCACGAGCGCGGAACTGGCGCTCGCTTGCGGTTGCGAATGCAAGATCTTCATCTCGCCGGTCGACATGTCGATCTTGGCGAGGTTCATGTATTTGTTCGGATCGATCCCCGGACGCATGACGCCTCTGCGCGGCCCCCAGCCGGTCTTGGCCTTGAGGTTCGAGACCATCGACACGCATTGATCCTGGAAGGGCACGTAGAGAGACGTGTTCTTCGGATTGTAGGCGATGGACCAAAGCCCGCGCGTGTTGTGGAAACAGCCGACCTTGGCGTCGCCATCCGTCTTGAAGAGCTTGTCGACATTGATGGTCGTCGCGCCGGTTTTCGTATCGACCTTGGAGATGTTGAAATCCGGCACGTCATAGGGGAACGGTTTCGCCCAGATGAACTTGCCGGTCTCGCGATCGACGACGAACATGCCGCCGCCTTCCGCCACTGTCATGACGACGTCGCGCTCTTCTCCCGCTTTCACGTCGTCGGCGATCCACTTGATGTTCTTTGGATCGGGATTGAGCTTCACGCGCGCGAGAATACGTTCCTGATTGTGGTCCGCATCCCAGTCGTCGCCGGGCAGTTCCTGATAATACCATTTCAATTTGCCGGTCTCGATGTCGAGCGCCAGCGTCGAGTTGGAATAGAGGTTCACGGGCGACTGGAAGGGGACGGCGTCGTAGCGTCCGTGCCGCGACAGGCGGGTGTAGGGATCGGGATTGGCGACGCCCCAATAAAGCATCTTGCGCTTGGGATCGTAGGAGCCCGGCAGGCCCCACGGACTAGCTGCGCGCTTGTCGGTCGGCATATCGGCCCACGTGTCGCCGCCCGGCTCATCGGCGCCGGCGGTGGTGTGGAAGCGCCAGACCTCCTTGCCGGTCTTCGCATCATGCGCGGCGATGAAACATTGCGGGCGCGTGCCCTCGATGCAGGTGCGGTTGGTGATGATCTTGCCTTCAGCGACGAGAATGCCGCCCGCGGTCTGGCCGCCGTCATCGACCTTGGTCGCCCAGCGCTCCTTGCCGGTCTGGGCGTCGATGGCGACGAGATAGCCGTCGGGCGCAGCGAAATAGATCATGTCCTCGTAAATGCCGAGGCTCTTCTCGCGCGCCGCCTGCGGATTCACTTCCTTCGGATAATCGCGGGAATATTCCCAAAGCAGGTCGCCGTTGGTGGCGTCGACCGCCTGGATCGAGGCGCCGGGCGCGTAGAGATACATCACGCCATTGTAGACGACCGGCACGGATTCCTGCGTGCCGCTGGGCAGGCCGCGCGCCCACGCCATCTGCAATTTGGAGACATTGCTTTTGTTGATCTGGTCGAGCGGACTGAATCGTTGCTGGTCCTGCGTGCGGTTCAGATGCAGCCAGTCGGCGGGATCGGGATTGGCGAGAATGGCGTCGGTGACCGGCTTGAAGGCGGGCGCCTGCGCTAAGCCCGGCGCGCAGTAAGAAACAGTCGCCGCGAGAAGAGCGGCGAGCGACGTCGCTGTCTTTTTCATGAGCATTTCCCCCGATATCCCTGTCCCGGTCTGTGGCGCCGGCTGGGTCCGAGTACATCAGAGGATCTACAGGATGACAATCGCGATCGCAGGGTCAGAAACGCGCGCAGCCGCGTCCCCGCGCCTTGCGCGTTGTTTTCGAGAAAATGCTGCGACTGCGAACGAACCTGCAACTCTAGCCCGGCTGCACGCCTGACGCCCGCAGACGCTTGATGGTCGCGCGCAGATAGACGTACCAGACCGCGGCGGCCACGATGAACAGCAGGCCGAGGCCTTTCTCGAAGCCGAAGGTTCCGCCATTCAGGAACCACCCGCCAATCAGCAGCGCTATGCCGGTGATCGCGAGGAACACAGCTGACATCGTCTGGCTCTCGCAGGCGCTCAGCTTTTTGCCTGGCCGTTGGGCCTCGTCCGCCAGCGCGTCAATGCGTTCATCGCGGGCGCGCGCTTGACCGAGCAGGACTTCCTTGTCCCGTTGAGACAGTTCAGACATTTCATCCTCCTCCCCTTGCGCCCCCCGGCGTTTTTGTAACAACGCACGAAATGGCGAAACGGCGCCCGAGCGTCCGCTAGCGGCGCAGCCGTTGCGAGCTTGGGCGCGCTTGCATCGCAGCATTCGGCAGTCATACTCCCGGCCAAGAAACAACGAGGAACGCCCGAGCCATGGTCATCGATCTCTACACGCATCTTGCGCCACGCAGCTTTCTGGACCGCATGGTCGCGCTGGCGCCCAAGCTCGGCAACATCGTCAACCGCCTGCTGACCGTGAAGCCGCTGTCGGATCTCGACGCGCGGTTTCGCGACATGGACAGCGTGCCGGACTATCGCCAAGTGATCAGCCTGCCCAATCCGTCGCTCGAGGAAATCGGCGATGCGGAAACGGGGCGCGAGCTGGCGCGCATCGCCAATGATGAAATGGCGGAACTCTGCGCGAAATATCCCGATCGCTTCGTTGGATTTGCGGCGGCTGTTTATCTCGCCGACGTCGAGAGCGCGCTCGCCGAAGCCGACCGCGCCATTCACCAACTCGGCGCCAAGGGCGTGCTGATTTACAATCACGTCGCGGGGCATCCCCTGGACGAAGAGCGCTTCCGCCCGTTCTTCGCGGCCATGGCGCAATGGAAAAAGCCAATCTGGCTGCACCCGACGCGCACGGCGAATGTTTCGGATTACGCCAGCGAGCAGAAGTCGCGTTTTGAAATGTGGTGGTGCTTCGGCTGGCCCTATGACACGTCGGTCGCGATGACGCGGCTGGTGTTCGACGGGCTGTTCGATCGTCACCCCGATCTCGAAATCATCACGCACCATTGCGGCGGCATGATTCCGTTTTTCGATGGCCGCGTCGGTCCGGGCATGGATGTGCTCGGCGCGCGCACGAGCGACGAGGATTATTCGCAGATCCTGCCGTCGCTGAAGCGTCCGCACATGGAGTATTTCAAGCTGTTCTACGGCGACACGGCGATGTTTGGCGCGACGACGGGCGTGCGCTGCGGGCTTGATTTTTTCGGTCCCTCAAAGATCGTCTTCGCCACCGACGCGCCGCTGGGCCCCATCGCCAAGACCTACAAGGGGATCGCCGAGATGGACCTGTCGGCGGAAGATCGCCATGCGATCTTGTATGGAAACGCGGCGCGGCTGTTGCGCCTTTAGCGCGCGACTTTCAGGTTCGTCATTGCGAGCAAAGCGAAGCAATCCATCTGATGGCTGCCGCTAGATGGATTGCCGCGTCGCTGCGCTCCTCGCAATGACGAGTTTGGTCGTTAGCGCGCAACGCTTCTGCGGTAGATGTGCCAGGCGCCGTGCCCAAGTGCGGGCATGGCGATGAGGAAGCCGAGCAGGCCCGTCAGGATCGACGCTGTGACGAACAACGCGATCAACAGCGCCCACGCGAGCATCTGCATCGGATTGGCGATCACGACGCGCAGGCTCGTCAGCATGGCGGTGACGAAATCCACATCGCGGTCGAGCAGCAGCGGGCACGAGACAACGAGGATCGAGAACATGAAGAAGGCGATGGCGCCGCCGAGCGCATTGCCGACGACCAGGAAGGCCATCCCGTTAGCTGTCGTGAAAACCTGCGTCACGAGTTCGGCAAGATTTGGCGTCTTCACCCCGTAGAAGAAGAGATAGACGAAGAACGCGAAGTCCAGCCAGACGATCAGGCCGAAGACGGTGACCAGCGCCATCCAGCCGAGATCGCGGCCGCCGCTTGTCTTCACCGAGGACAGGATGAGCGCGAAGCTCAGGGGCTCATGGGCTTCGAGGCGTCGGCTGACTTCGTAAAAGCCGGCTGCGATGAATGGCGCGATGAGCGCGAAGCCGGTGAGCAGCGGGTAGGCGAGATATTTCAGATCGAGAACGAAGATCAGCGCGAGGATCGTGTAGCCGCCCAGAACGCAGAAGGTGCTGAACGCCAGCCCGTAACGCGGGGCGGTGCGGAAATCGCGCCAGCCGGCTGTCAGCGCCCAGTAGATGTCGTCGCGCGACAGCTTGAGAACTTCCGGCGCGCGACGCGCGGGCCTCGCGCCCGTGGCGATGGCGGCTTGTTCGGACATGACTTCCTCCCGCTCGTTCTTGTTGAGCGGAATCCTGCAACCTACAGGCGCTGCTGGCAAGGGGCGGCTCAGCGCTCGCGGAAGGCGTTTTCCTTCACGCCGACCAAGGGCTTGGTCAGATAGGACATGATCGTCTTGTTGCCCGTGATGATCTCGACCTGCGCCTGCATGCCCGGAATGACCGGCAATTGCCGCCCGAAAGTCTCGAAAGCCGTAGTCGTGGTCTCGATGCGGGCCAGGAAATAGAAGGCGTTGGGCTGGGTCCTGTCGTCGGAGGCTACGGCGTCCGCGCCGATCTGGGTGACCTCGCCCTGCATCGAGCCGAAGATCGAATAATCATAAGCTGTGAGCTTCACGCGCGTGGGCATGCCGGCGCGCACGAAGCCGATGTCCTGCGGGCGAATGCGGGCTTCGATCACGAGCTGATCGTCCGCTGGTACGATTTCGGCGATCGGTTCGCCGGGCTTCACGACGCCGCCGATGGTGCTCACGAACATGCGGTTGAGAATGCCGCGCACCGGCGCGCGGATTTCCGCGCGATCGACCTTGTCGGCCAGAGCGGGCAGGGACGTTTGCACGCTGCGCAAATCGATGACGGCCTTGCCGAGTTCGGCCGCCGCCTCGGCCTTGAATTGCCGCACGACCTGCTCGCGCTTGCCGCGCACTTCCTCGATCGCCGCGTCGAGCCTCGGTATAGCGAGGCGTGCGGATTCGAACCGTCCCTGCAGATCCGAAATGCGGCCCTGCAGGCGCACCAGTTCCAGGCGCGGCTCCAGTCCGCGCTCGACCATGCGCGCAACGATGGTGAGTTCCTGCCGCGCGCTCTCGAGTGAGTTCTGCGCCGTCTGCATGACGTTGCGCGTGTCCTCGGCTTCTTTCAAACGCTGCTGCATTTGCGATTCCACAATCGCCAGCTCGGAGAGATGCTTTGAGCGGCGGCTGTTGAACTCCGCCGATTCCTGCGCGACGAATTCATCACCCGCCGCACGCGTCTCGTCATCGAAGTGGGGCTCGCCGCCGTCGACCTCGGCGCGCAGGCGCGCGACCTTGGCGGCGAGCGCGCTCGATTGCTGGCGGCGCGTGTCGCGCTCGGCGCCAAATTGCGTGGCCGACAGGCTCATCAGCAAGGCGCCGGCCTCGACGCGCTCACCCTGTCGCGCATGCAGCGCCTGCACGATGCCGCCCTCAAGATTTTGCACGACCTGCAACCGGGCGGAGGGCACCACGCGCCCGTCAGCGCGGGTAAGATCATCGACGGTCGCAATCGAGGCCCAGATGAACAGCGCGGCGAACACCGCGAAGACCGTGTAGAGCAGGCCGCTCGACGAGCGCCGCAATTGCGGAATGCGCGACGCAAAGGCGATGCCCGAGCCATCGTTCACGCCAATCGGGCGGGACGCCATGATCGCAGCGCTGGGCGCGCGCAGAAACGCAAGTACGGCTTTCAGCTTCGACATCAATTCTGTCCACCCGCTTGCGCAAGGCGGCGCAGCAATTCGTCCTTGGGCCCGCTGGCGACGATCCTGCCATCCTGCATCACAACGACCTTCTGCACGAGCTCGAACAGTGAGGCGCGATGCGTGACGACGAGCAGCGTCTTGTCGGTGAGAGCCGCATTGAGTCGGTTGATGAGCACGCGCTCGGTCGCGACATCGAAGGCGCTGGTCGCCTCGTCGAGGATGACGATGGGCGGGCGACCGACCAGCGCGCGGGCGATGGACAGAGCCTGACGCTGGCCACCCGACAGGCCTTCGCCGCGTTCCTTGAGCTTCAAGCCATAGCCATCGGGATGCGCGGCAATGAATTCATGCACGCAGGCGATGCGCGCCGCTTCCAGAATGTCGGCGTCGCTCGGATCCTCGGCGCCCACCGCGATATTGTCTTTCACGGTGCCCGACATCAGCCAGACATCCTGCATCACCGCGCCGATGGCGCTCCTTATGTCGGCGGGATCGAATTGCCTGGAATCCACGCCATCGATCAGGATTACGCCGCGATCTGGCTGGTACAGGCCGAGTACGAGTTTGGTGATGGTTGACTTGCCCGAGCCGACGGGACCGACGAAGGCGACCTTTTCGCCCGGCTCGATCTTGAACGACACATCTTCGAGCCCGCCCTTCGACTGGCCCGGATAGTTGAACCACACATTGCGGAATTCGATGCCGCCTTTCAGCGCTCCGTAATCGACGAAGGACGCCCGCGGCGCGTGTTCGCGGGGGAGGGCCATGAGCTCCTGCAGCGCATGATAGCTGGCGAGAGACTGGTTCATGCGCGTCAACAATTGCGCCAGTTGGGCAAGCGGCGACACGACGCGTCCGGCCAGCATCGAGCAGGCGACGATGGCGCCCGTGCCGATCTGTCCGTGCTGCACCAGGAAAAAGCCGAGCGTGACGACGCCGACCCACACAAGTTGCCCGGCGAGGTTCGCCACATTGCCGGCAAACTGCCCGAACATGCGCGTTTTCAGGCCGATCGCCGCCTGATGCGAGACCGCCTCCTGCCAGCGGCGACGCATGATCGAGCCGGCGCCAATGGCCTTCAGCGTTTCAAGCCCGGCGAGTGTTTCAACAAGGATGGCGTTCTTGTTGCGCCCGTCCTCCAGGCTGACCTTCACCAGCTTGCGCAGCGAGGGCTGCACGACGAGGCTCGCACCAATCACCAGCGGCGCGACAAGCAGCGGCACCCAGACGAGCGGTCCGCCGATCATGCCGATGACGATGACGAAGATCAGCGCGAAGGGAATGTCGATGAGAACGGTGAGCGTCGCCGAGGTGAGGAAGTCGCGCAAGCTCTCGAACTCGCGCAGCACGCTGGCGCTGGCGCCGACCGATCCCTTGCGGGCGCCGAGCTGCACGTCGATCACCTGCTCGAACAAAGTGTCGGCGATGATCATGTCGGCGCGGGCGCCGGCGAGATCGAGAAAGTAAGAACGCAATGTGCGGATGATGAAATCGCTCGCAAACACGATGCCGATGCCGATCAGCAGCGCGATCAGCGTTTCCATCGCGCCATTGGGCATCACGCGGTCGTAGACGATCATCGAGAAGATCGACGCCGAGAGCGCGAAGATGTTGGTCAGCAATGCCGCGAGCGCGACCTGCACATAAATGCCGCGCGCCGAAAGCAGCGGCCCCCAGAACCAATGCCCGAAACGGCCGCGAGCTTGATGTGTATCCTCGGCTGGGGTGCGCAGAGGCGGCGTGAAGGTCAGCGCATAGCCCTCGCGCCAGTCGACTAATTCGTCGTCGCGTATCGCTTCCGGCGTCAGGCCGTCGCGCAGGATGCGAAGTGCGCCGTTGCGGTCGCGCTCGCCCGTGAGCAGGATCAATGCGCCGTCGGGCCGGACGAACAGGCGAGGGCCCTCGAGCGGCAAATCCATCACGTCGCTCGCCTTGTGCCCCTCGGTGCGTACACCGAAACTCTCCAGCGCCTCGACCGCCTGCGCGATGCGCCAGGGGCCCTGATCGCGAGCAACCTGCGCGCGCAAGGCGGCGCGCGACATCGGGCGGCCGAAATGGCCGAGCAACCAGATCAGACTGGATTCAATCGGATCGACGGTGACGTCCTGCGGCTCGCTCATCGGGCGACGACCGGCTTCTTGGGTTTGGCTGCGGGCGCGGGCTTTGGTTCGACGAGAGCGAAATCCCTGTTGTCGAGATCGAAGAGAGCGTCGAGTTGCGACGTGTAAAAAAGCAGCCGGTATTTGGCGAGGAAGCGATCAGCGACCGCGTCGACCATGTCCTTGCCGGCGGCGTAAAGTTCTTCCTGCGTCTTGATGGCGTCGAGCAGCGATCCGCGGTTGAACTGGAACTGCTCGTTGACCGCTTCCATGGATCGCACGGCGCCTGTCGCCGAGCGGATGCGCGCTTCCTGAATGGACGCGGTGCTGGCGACGTCGGCGCGCGCCTGCGCGAGATTGCGCTCGAACTGACGCCGCACGAGTTCAAATTCAAGCGCCGCGCGACCGGCCCTGTAGGCGGCGGCTTCGGCGCGCGCCTTGTCGGCGCCGCCCGTGTAGAAATCGTAGCGCAGCGCGAGAACGGCGGTCGTGTCCGAGCCCGTGCGGCCCACCGACATGCCATCCCATTCGCGCCGGGAATGCGACAATTCGAGATTGACGCGCGGCAGCGCGCGCGATTTCAGCGCATCGGCCTCGCGCTCGGCTGCGTCGCGCGCCGACTGCCGTGATTGCGCGGGCGCATAGGCGCGCAGCAACTCCGGCAGCGGCTTGTCGGCATTCTTTACCTGCGGATCGAGCGGCATCGGCATGAGGGCAGGCGCCTCGCGTCCAAAGATTTCGGCGAACTGGCTTTCGGCGGCGCTGAGGCGGTTCGCCACTGTGGCGGCGTTCGCTTGCGCTTCTATGTGGCGGCCTTCGGCGCGCGTGACTTCGGCCTCGGATCCGCCGCCGCTGCGCGCTCGCTCGCGCACCTGATCGAGAAGCGTCAGTCTCGCAGTGACATTCTGTTCCGCGAGCGTGTTGTGCGAGCGCATGCGCAACACGTCGATGTATGCCGCGATGGCGCGCATCGTGTAGTCGCCACGCGCGGCGGCGAGTTCCGCCTGCGATTGCGACTGGCGCGCGAGGCTCGCGTCATAGGCGCTCGACGTCGCGCCGAAATCAAAGACCAACTGCCGCAGCGTCAGGCCAACGCTGGGCGCGCGCGACTTCTGCACGCTGGATGCAGTCGTCGCATTGGTCCCGTAACTTCTGTAACCGACGTCGCCGGAGCCGGAGATGGTCGGCAAAAAGCCCGCATAGGCCTCGCGCGAAACCGCCTCCTGAGCCGCAACATCCGCGTTCGCCGCGCCAATGGCGGGATGGGTGGCGACGGCGACGCGAACGGCCTGGATGAAGGCGGCGCGGCCTTGCGTGGAATAGGGCGGAGACGCCTTGGTGATCATGAAACCGACCACCCCGGTGAGCGCGTCGCCCTTGTCGTTGAAGACCGACGTCACGTCGCCGGCGAACATGGGCAGATTGTAGGAGGAGAGCTTCAGGACGGAGCGGGCCGGCGCCTTTGGGGCGAGCATGCCGGCAAGTTCCTGCGCCGAGGCGGGCTGTTGACAGAGAACCGAACTGCTAAGCCCAAGAAATCCCATCGCCCACAACAAGTTGAGCGATCTGTGCGGAACATCTACGTCAACGCTAGTATAGAAAAACATGGGGACGCAACAATTCAAGAGTACGCAAACATAGATCCATCATATCCGTATATTTTCGTGACGCAACGACTCGACGCGTCTGAATTTATTGCTTACGTTCCGTTAAGATTACGAGCCCGCCCTTGTTTTTTAGATTCATTGTTTAGCGTCCTAGTAAAGGTGCGATCATGGCGTTTGATTTTCATGACAAGATTCAACCGAAATCTCAAATGGTTGATCTCTACCTGACCGCCGATGGGCAGTTGAGGGTCGTGACGGTCGAAGGCGATGAGAGCGAGGTGCGGCGGGAACGCGAGCGGCAGGAAGGCACGCTGATTTCGCGCTCCGGCGCGCCGACGCTGGCTGGCGTCAGCCTCCTGTCCTTGCTCGTCGCGGCCTGCGGCGGCGGCGGGAGCGGCGGCGGAGGCGGAGGCGGCGCGAGCACAACCAGTGGCGTCGTTGTCGACGGTTACCTCGCGGGCATGAAGGTTTATCGTCTCGGATCACCGGGCACGTTCGTTATCACCGACGCCAATGGCGCGTTTAGCGGGCTAGGTGGAACGGGCGCCATCGTCGCCGAACCGAGCGCGACTGGTGCGACTGACAAGTCAACCGGGCTCGCTTTCCTGGCGAAACTGATGGCGCCTGCGGGCGCGACGGTCATCAATCCGCTTACCACCCTCTTGCAAACGCTCGGCGCGGACCAGGAGGCGGCGCTCAAAACAGCGCTTGGGCTTAACGCGAACATCAACCTGCTGACCTACGATCCGGTCGCGGCGAACAATGTCGCGGCGCAGCTGGTCTCCGCACAGATCGGCAATCTGCTTTCGGCAGCGGTGAAGAGCGGTACGGGCGATGTCGCCGCGCAGCTTGCGTCCAAGATCGCCGCTCACCAGACGGTCGATCTCACGTCGAGCGCTTTCCTCCAGAGCATCGGCCTTTCGGCCAGCATCGCGGATGCGGTGTCCAAGGCCAACTCCGTGACGGCGACTGATCTCGCCGGCATCGCGGAAATGCAAAAGCTCGTGCAGCAACTGGCGTCGGCCGATCCCGCAGGACAGACGGCTGCGCTCAACAAATTCCTGGCCGATTTCGCGACCAAAGCGGCGACAATCGATACGGTTGCGCCCGACGCGCCGACTGCGATCACCTTCACCGCCGAAGGCGGCACGGTCGTGGCTGGCGACGTCAATGCGACCAACACCAATCTCACCGCGCACGCCACCATCGCCGCCGGAAAGGCGACAGGCGGAAAGGCGGAGCTTCTCGTGAACGGCGTTGTCGTGGCGACCGACTCCACGATTTTGGCGACGGACACGCATGTCGATTTTTCGCTGAGCACATCCACGACCACGGCCCTGCAGCATGCCCTGACCGCGGGTGGCGCGGTTATTGTCAAACTTTACGATGCGGCCGGCAATGTCGCATCAACCACGGCGGGCTCGTCGCTCATCGTCGATTACGTTGCGCCCACAGTGACGATGACGTCATCGGTGGCGGCGCTGAAGGCCGGCCAGACCACGGTGGTGACGCTGACGTTCAGCGAAACGCCGGTCGGGTTTGATGCGGCCGACCTGACAACCTCGCTTGGGACGTTATCCGCGCTCACGGTATCGCCAACTAATTCGAAGGTTTACACGGCGACCTTCACGCCGAACACGAACACGGATCTGTCGAACGGCTCCATCACGCTGACAGGCGTGTTCACGGATTCAGCCGGCAATGCCGGGACGGCAATCGCGGCGCTGACCTTGGCGATCGACACCAAGGCGCCCTTGGCGCCGACGTTGGCGTTGGCAAGCGACACGGGCGTGAGCCCGTCGGACGGAGTGACCAATGCGTCGACGGTGAATGTCAGCGGCATCGAGGCCGGCGCGACGTGGGAATACAAGATCGACACGGGCAATTGGACGGCGGGCACGGGGACGAGCCTGACCTTGCAGGCGGGCGCGAAGACCTATCAGGTTCGCCAGACCGACGCGGCCGGAAATGTGAGCGCCGAAAGTTCGGCGGTCAGCTATACGCTCGACACCTCAGCTCCTTCGGCGCCGACAATGGCGCTGGCGAGTGACACGGGTGTGAGCCAGTCGGACGGTGTGACGAATGCGTCCACGGTGAACGTCAGCGGCATCGAGGCCGGCGCGACGTGGGAATACAAGATCGACACGGGCAGTTGGACGGCGGGCACGGGGACGAGCCTGACCTTGCAGGCGGGCGCGAAGACCTATCAGGTTCGCCAGACTGACGCGGCCGGCAATGTTAGCGGCGCCACCTCGGCTACCTACACGCTGGACAACTCAGCTCCTTCGGCGCCGACGATGGCGCTGGCGAGCGACACGGGCGCAAGCTCGTCGGACGGCGTGACCTCCGCATCGACGGTGAATGTCGGCGGACTCGAGAGCGGCGCGACCTGGGAATACAAAATCGACACGGGCAGTTGGATGGCGGGCACGGGGACGAGCCTGACGTTGCAGGCCGGCGCGAAGACCTATCAGGTCCGCCAGACCGACGCGGCTGGCAATGTGAGCGGCGCCACCTCGGCGACCTACACGCTCGACACCACAGCTCCTTCGGCGCCGACGATGGCGCTTGCGAGCGACACGGGCGTGAGCCAGTCGGACGGCGTGACATCTGCCTCGACGGTGAATGTCGGCGGACTCGAGAGCGGCGCGACCTGGGAATACAAGATCGACACGGGCAGTTGGACGGCGGGCACTGGCACGAGCCTGACGTTGCAGTCCGGGGCGAAGTCCTACCAGGTTCGCCAGACCGACGCGGCAGGCAATGTGAGCTCCGAAAGCTCGGCGACCTACACGCTCGACACCTCAGCCGCTGCGCCGACGCTGTCGCTGGCGAGCGACACGGGCGCGAGCACGTCAGATGGCGTGACGTCCGCTTCGACTGTAAACGTCGGCCTCGAGAGCGGCGCCACGTGGGAATACAAGATCGGCGCGGGAAATTGGACGACCGGAACGGGCACGAGCCTGACGCTTGATGAGGGGACGGCGACCTATCAGATCCGCCAGACCGACGCGGCGGGCAATGTGAGCGATGTCAGTTCGGCGACCTACACGCTCGACACGCAAGCGCCCGCGAGTCTTGCGGCGCGCGCGCCCTCGTTAAGCCCCGGGACCGATGCAGGCGCATCGCATTCCGATGGCGTCACAAGCAACGCCAACCCGACTGTGATCATAGACCTGTCGGGTCTCGGCTATGCTGCGGGCGACACCGTGGTGCTGTTTGACGGCGACACCGAGATCGCGCGCGCCACGCTGACCGCCAGCGATATCTCGTCGGGCCTGACGCAATATGCACTTGCTGTTCCCGACGCGACGCCGCTGTCCGAAGGCGCGCATTCCCTCTCGATAAAAATGATTGATCCGGCAGGCAACGTCAGTTTCGCGAGCGCGACGTCCGCCGTCACGATCGACACGTCCGCGCCGACGCTGGCGATGGATACAATCGCCGGAGAATTCGCTAGCCAGAATGGTTTCAACATTACCGGAACGACCACTGGCGCCGAGGCCGGCCAGATTGTGTCTGTCACAATGGGCGAAAAGACATATCAAGGCGTCGTTTTAAGCGACGGCTCCTGGTCTGTCGTGGTCAGCGCCGCGGATGCGTCTGTTCTCTCCGGCGTGTATGATGTTTTAGCGACAGTTGGCGATCTCGCGGGCAATGTGTCTGAAGCCGCCACCAAGACGCTGACGGCTTCAGTGGCCGGCGTTGCATCCGACGGCTACATTTCCGGCGCGACGTATTTTGTCGACATCGATGGCGACATGATGCTCGGCGCCGGCGAAGCGTCCACGATCGGCGACTCGGTCGGCAATTACCGGTTGCCTTCAGGCCCTGTGGTGATGAAGGGCGGCACGGATATTTCGACGGGCATGGAATTCACCTCTGTTTACGAGGCGCCCACCGGCTATCGCACCATCACGCCCATTACGACACTGGTACGCGAAATCAGCAAGGTTGAGGGCTACACGGTTAGCGATGCCGAGCTGTTGGTGAAAGCGCTCATAGGACATGACATAAACCTGAGCACGTTCAATCCGCTGATCGAGGCGGCGCGGACCACGGGCGCGGACCTCGGCGCCGCACTTGCCTATCAAAAAATTGCAGCGGAATTGTCCGTCTTCATGGATGTCGCCTCGACGCTGCTGGGACATGTCCAGCAAGCTGACGCCAGCACAACGCTCGCGCGGACCCAGCATTTCAGTAACAGTATCATTCAAGAATTGACCTGGGCCGTGATCCGGGGGACGGTGGGCGCCGCCCCCTTCAGTGCAGATGATCTCTTCAGCGAGTCTTTTATAGATTCGGTTTTCTCCAGCATTATCGCCACTGACCCGATCTTAACCGATTTGAGCCAGGCCGATCATGAGTTGGTCGTGGCGGCGACACGGGCGGCGGCGGCGCTTATCGCCCTCGCAAACAAGATGATCGATGGCATTACTTCGGATGCGACGTCTGCCGGCACGATAGCTGCTCTGAAATCCATCACGCAATATCAGGTTGTCGTCAAAGGCCAGATTACGACAGAATTGCTGGCTTATTTGACCGATACAAGCGCGCTGTTGCCGAACTACGATGGCGCCACATTTTCGAATGCGGCGTCAACCGCCAGGGTCGGCGTCATTGTCCCGGCGCTGATAACCGGCTTGATGAGCGGCGCTGTCGCGCAGGCCGAAGGATCTGCTGACTCGGGGGCGAGCTGGACGTTCACCTTCACCCGCAGCGGCGACACGAGCGCGGCGACAGAATTGTCCTATGAAGTCCTGCTCAGCGGCGCCGGCTCGGCTGCGGATTTCGGCGGCACGATCCCGTCGGGCACGATCACATTGCTGGCCGGCGAGACCACCGCGACTCTTGTCCTGACGACGCATGGCAACAATATCGCGGAGTTGCAGAAATCCTTCGCGCTCAAGGTTTACGACGCCACAGGCAAGACGCAATTCCTCGACAGCGGCAATGCGCCGACAGGCGCGTTGAATTTTGGCTTCGCGCTGAACAACGACGATGCGCCGAGCCTCATCGCGCCGCCAGCGCTCGAATTGCAGACGGATGTAGCGGCGCGTATTTCGGGCGTGTCCGTCGTCTATCCGGACGCTGAAGCCGAGTTGACAGTAACCCTCACGGGCGTTGCGGGATCGAAGATCATCCTGCCGGATGGCGCAAATGTCGCCAACAACGGTTCCAATCAAGTCACCCTGACCGGCAAGGCGGCGGCGATCAATGCGGCGCTGGCGACATTGAGCGTCAGTTCGCCTGCGGGAGCGGATCATCTGACGATGACGGTCGCGGCGCAGGGCGTCGCCGCCACGACCACGACTAACATTCCGATCCACTTGCATGAGGCGCCTACGCTCTCGGGCCCGTCGTCTCTTCCAATGCTCGTCGCCGGAACGGACGTCGCCGTGCATGGCTTCACCGCAGGGGACTCGGATTCCGCCCAGATCACGGCGCAAGTAAAAGTGGATGGTGGATCCGCCTCTTTCTTGAGTTTTGCGGGTGTGACGAAGACCACCGGCCCGGACGGCCTGATTTCGCTCGCCGGCGCGCCATCGGACGTCTCAAACGCGCTCGCGAGCATGAGCCTCAAGGCTGCCGCCACGACGCAGGTGACAGTATCGGTGAAAGTCATCGACGGTGACGTCATCACTGCCGATCCGAGCCTCGTCCTCGCCGCAAGAGCAAGCGCCGCGCCGACTGTGTTGACCGCTCCGTCATCGGCCGCCCTCGAACAGGGGCATGCGACCACCATTCCTATTACCATCAGCGACGCCGACAGCCCCCTCGTCACTGCGAGGGTTACCTCCATGGGCGGCTCTGTGGGCTTCGGCTCCAGTGGGGTGGTGGCCACAGGGCCCGGCGGCTTTGGTGGTTTCGCCACGGGCTCGGCGGGTGGCGGCGCATCGGGCGCGACCGTCTTGCCATCAGGCGGCGGCTGGTCGATCACCGGCTCAGTCGCTGCGGTGAACGCCAAGCTGGCGTCCATGACTTTCACAGCGTCCTCGATCGGCGCCGCGAGCCTGACCATCGTGGCGGACGACGGTGATCCGGCGACGGCGGCGGTGACGAAAGTCATCGCTCTCACCGTCGGCGCCAACGCGGCGCCGGACGCGGGTGGGGACTTAGATGTCGCGGCGGTGACGGAAGATACGGCTTCCACGCTCATGTTGACGGGGTTTCACTTCGCGGATAGCTCCGGCGGCGCCCCCACGCAGATCCGTATTCTCTCGGTTGAGGGCGGCACGTTGACGGCAGCGGGCGGCGCCCCGATCACGCTAGGTGCCTCAGGAACGGCGCTGACCGTTGCGCACGGGTCCCTTGCGTTGGGCTTCACGCCCTCGTCGAACAGCACGGCGGATGCGCGCATCACCTATGTGGTGGTCGACCCCGATATCAATTCGCAAAACAGCACGTCAAGCGTCATCACCATTCCGATCACGGCGGTGAACGATGCGCCGGTGCTGGCGCTGAACGCCGCGTCGCAGGCTTATGTCGAGAATGCCGCTCCGACATTGCTCGCGCCGGGCCTTGCGCTCAGCGATGTGGACAGTTCGCAAATGACGTCGGCTGTCGTCACCATCTCCACGGGCGCTTCCGCAGGCGACGTGCTGGCGGTTACCGCCGCCTTGCCGAGCGGCGTCACCGCGTCTTTCGCGAACGGAACGCTGACCATCACGGGCGCCGCGTCGGTGAGCGAATACGAGGCGATCCTGAAATCGGTGACCTTCAGCAATACTTCGGATGCGCCATCCACGGTCGCGCGCCAGATCACGTTCGCGGTTTCCGATGGCGCGGCGACGTCGGTCGCGCGTGTCATCGACGTCACGGTCAGCGACTTGACTGCCCCAACAGCCACGATAAGCGCAACGGGCGAGCAGATCACGAATGGCATGGCGACGGCGCAGATCGTGTTCAGTGAGGCGGTCACCGGGTTCACCCAGAGCGATCTCACCATCACCAATGGCGTGATCGACCACGTGACGATGCTGGGTGACAAGACGGCGATCGTCACCTTCAAGCCGACGGGCGCCTCCGGCTCGCTCACGCTCTCGGGTGATTACGCAGACCTGGCCGGCAATGCGGGCGCAAAAGGCGCCGCGCTGAGCTTCACGATCAATGTCCCGCAGATGATTGGTGGAGACACGTCGGCGCGCGTCATCGATGAGGACCTGAATAATTCCGGACGGATCATAAGCCCCGGCGTCACCATCGTTGATGCCGATAATCATGACTTCGCGGGCGGCTCGCTGCGCGCGCATATCAACAATCGAGTTGGCGTCGCGAATGTCGCCGGCGATGTGCTGGGCATCCGCGGCCTGTCGGACGGATCGGGCTGTTTCCGCGCGGTTGGCGACGATATTTATTACCGGCAACCGACGGGCGTCGCCTCGAATGGAAGCGTGCCGGCGAGCGACGCCGCCCCCGTTGACGAAATTCGGATTGGCTCCATCGCGACGATCGGGGGCGTGCGGCAGGATGGCTCGAGGGGGGCCGATCTTGTTATCAGCCTGAATGAAAACGCCACGCCCGCGGTCACACAGACGCTGGCGTCGAACATTGTCTTCGCGGTCAAACTCTCAGGCGGCGCCTATACTCAGGCATGGCAGGATTTCCCGCGTACGAACACCAGCGTTACATTCACATTGAGTGACGGGCAGGGGAATTCGAGCACGCTCCTCACGCCCATTACCGTGGTCGCGCATAACGATGCGCCGGTTGCGACGAGCGACGTGCAGGCGATCGGCCAGTCGGCGACCGACCCTGCCACCGGCAACGTGCTCGCCAACGATACCGACGCTGACAATGTCCCCGGCCTGACGCAGCAGGCGCTGACGGTCTCGGGTGTAGCGTCCGGCGCCAACCATGCGACTTTCAGCAATCATTCCGCCACGGTGCACGGCCAGTATGGCGTGCTGACGATCTCCGACGCCGGCGCCTACAGCTACGTGCTGGACAATGACAACACGCTTGTGCATTCGCTCGTCACGGGAGGGAGCCTGGTCGAGAAGTTCACCTACGATGTCTCGGATGGGATCGACACGGTCGGCTCGAAGCTGGAGATCACGATCAACGGGACCGCGGCGAACCTTGCGCCGGTCGCGAATGCCGACCAGGCAAATGCTTCGAATACAGGCGGCCGTATCGCAGGGAACATTCTTGCGAACGACACGGATGCCAATGGCCAATCTCTTCAGGTCACGGACGCAGGGGCGGGAACGGGCGCACTCGAGCCGGTAAAATCGGCTGGCGCGACTCTCCATGGAACTTACGGCGATCTGACCCTGACCGCCGATGGCGCCTACACCTACACGCCAGACGCGACCAACGCGGCCGTGCAGGGGCTTCTTGTCGGCGAGACGCTGACGGAAACTTACACCTATTCGATCTCGGATGGGCACGGCGGGACCTCGGCGTCGACGCTGACGATCACGATTAACGGCACTGTGGAAAACGCCGCGCCCGTGGCGAACGCCGACCAAGCCGCCATGAACAATACTGACGATCCTGTCACCGGCAACGTTCTCCTGAATGATACCGACGCGAACGGGCAAACGCTCCACGTCACGGGCGTGTCGATGAGCTTGGAGGGCAGCAGGATTGTCGGCCAATATGGCGTCATGACCCTCAACGCTGATGGCTCCTATTCTTACGCGCCTGACGCGACCAAAACGGCCGTGAAGGGGCTTGTCGTCGGCGACACGCTGACGGACAACTTCAACTATTCGATCTCGGACGGGTACGGCGGCGTTTCGTCTTCGACGCTTGCGATCACGATAAACGGCGTCATGGCGAATGCGCCGCCGGAAGCGGTGGCGGACGAAATCTCCATGACTCTTGGGGACGGATCGGCCAGCGGCAACGTGCTCGCGAACGATACGGACGCCAACGGGCAGACGCTCCATGTTGTGGGAGTGCCGTCTGGAACAGCGGGCACCAGTTTTGTTGGTATCTATGGAACTCTGACCCTCAAGGCGGATGGCGCCTATATTTACACGCCCAACGCTGCCAACCCTGAGGTAAGTGGGCTCGTCGGCGATGCTTCTCTGACAGACACCTTCGATTATTCCATCTCCGATGGTCACGGCGGGAATTCGTCTTCGACGCTGGCGATCACGATCAATGCTCCTGCGCCGAATGCGGCGCCAACCGGTGTTGCGGACCAGGCACGCGGCACGCCTTACGGCGACGTGACAGGAAATGTTCTGTCTAACGATACCGACCCGGAACATCAGGCGCTTACGGTCACTGGCGCGACTGCGTCCGAAGGTGACTTCTCAGGAGCGCCCGACGCGACCATTTCCGGCCGCTTCGGCGACCTCACGATCTCCGCCGACGGACATTATGTTTACACCCCGAACGCATCGGCCGTTCGCACATCCGTGCCTTTGTTCGGGTCCGCGACAGAAACGTTCTACTATCAGCTGAGCGATGGTCACGGCGGATTTGCCGACGCAACGCTGAACATCGAGGTGGTAAATTCGCCGCTCGTGATAAAGGGGGCTCCCGGGACGTTCACCGTTTCGGACACGATCGGTGGCGTGACCAAGGTAATTGGTTTGATCGACATCCCCCCGGGCAGTGAGTCGGCAATCTGGATCAAGCCAGACACTTACATTCCTGCCGATGGAAGCCACGTTCTTTCCGTGAGCGGCGGTGGCGGAATCAGTGCATTCGGCGGCGCGACGTCGCAGACCGCCGGTCTGGAAATTCTCGACATCGCACATCTGCCGCAGACGCCTGCGGCCAACACGCTCTACATCGTTCACGATACAAGGGAGAACATCGCGGCTGCCCAAATTGGAGACACGCCCTTCGCCGCGTTGCTGACAAGTCATTTAGTCATGGGCGTTATCGTGAATGGGGCTGGGCCGGCGGGCGGAGGATATGAAGCCCTCACCACCTCGCATATCCCGGTCATGGGATACGATACGCAGATTTCGCTGCCGGCGACGGCGCGCATAGTGAATGAAGACGACAACAACACCGGAAGGCTGATCGCCTTTAGTGGGACTGGCTTCGCCATAGCCAAGGAAAACCCGTTCGCAGTAGGGCCGACCATCACCGATCCTGAATTGGGCTTCGCTGTTGGCGCAACGCTGCGCGTTCACATCAATAATGCGGTGACCAACTCGGTCGGTGGCGACGTGTTGTTCCTCAAGCAAGGGTCAAACGTTTTCCGAACGGACGTCGATGGGAAGATCTATTATCGGCAAGGCACGACGATTGACGGCGCCACGTCCGACGCCGTTACGATCGATGACAATCCGCTCGACGATGTCCAGTTCGCCTCGTTCGCCACGAACACGAGCGGGAAATTCTTGAATGGAATGGGCGGTCGCGATCTCGTCGTCACCTTCAATGACAAGGCGACGCCCGATCTGGTCCAGTTGCTCGCCGGGCACATCGGGTTCGGCATTCGCCTCAACACGACCGACGGAACGGCGGGCTATACGCAAGCCTGGCAACAGTTCCTGCCGGGGGCGGGAGTGCAGCAGAGTGTGACCTTCACGATCACTGACGTGGCGGGCCGTTCTAACTCCGCGTCTCGCGATATTAACGTGCAGGCGGTCAACGATGCGCCGGTGGCGCACAACGATCTCACCGCAATTGGAAAAGCCGATGGGAGCGTCACAGGTTGGGTGCTCGGGAACGACGATCCCGACCTTCTGCCAAATCAGGGTTCCGAGAGCACCAGTCTGCCCATCGGGCTTGGCGTCAAGAGCGTGTCTCACGGAACGGCAAGCGGCACACTTGGCTCGTCGCTGACCGGGGATTATGGCAGTCTCATCATCAAATCCGATGGCACGTATACGTATACACTGAACACGAACAATGCGGACGTGCAGAACCTGACTTCTGGCGCGCTGCTCGACGTGTTTCATTACACGATGAAAGATGGATCAGGCGCGACGTCCTATGCGGATCTGAAGATCATGATCGATGCGCTCGGAGTCCATTGGGGTTCCGAGAGCAAGACATCGTCGAATTCCGTTACAGCGGCAGACACAATCTTCAAACACGCCGGCGCTAGCGAGACGCAATACGTCTACGGCTTCGCGGGCGACGATGTGCTCGGCGCGGTTGGGCCGGGCACGGTGAAGATCGATGGCGGCGATGGTGACGACGTCATGTTCGCGCTGGCGGCACATACCAGCCTGAAGGGCGGCGCGGGAATGGATACTTTCGTTATCGGCAGCGCCGACATCGACTTGCGCATTGAAGACCTGCAACTCCTCTCCAATCCGGCGGGTCATGACACGGTGGACTTCAGCTTGGTGCAACAAGCCTTAGGAATGACGAAGGAAGCGCTCTGGGCATATAACGAGGCGCATATCACGCAGGTTACGGACGCCTCGACGGGCAAGCTCTCCACGGAACTCAGTTTCGCGGGCGCCGGGCACTCAGGCAAAGTCCTGTTCGTGGGGGTCACGGCGGCGCAAGCGGTCGATGACATGCCGGGTTTGTTCGACGGGTCTCTTGCCGGCGGCTATGGCTTGCTCGACGAGCTGAAGCTGATCGCCGCCAACCACGGCTGACCATCACCCAAGGCCGGCGCCCTCAAGCGCCGGCCTTCGCATTTGCGCTCCCGCGCGCTTTTGTCTATCCCGGCGTTAACAGCAGGGCCGCGCAAGGCCCCGGGAGGACTGGCATGGGCGTGACAGGCTTGGGCGCGACGCTCTTCGACAAGATCTGGGACGCTCACGTCGTTGGCCAACGGGCTGACGGGCGCGACCTCGTTTATATCGACCGCCACGTCCTGCATGAACTGCATGCGCCCCACGCCTTCAAGAAGCTGAAGGCGGCGGGCCGCCGCGTGCGCCGGCCTGATCTCACCTTCTCGGCGCTCGATCACACGCCCTCGGCCAAGCCCGGCCGCACCGAGACGACCAATCCCGAAGGCAAGGCTTTCATCGACGCCATGCGCGAAGGCAGCCGCGAGAACGGCGTGCGGGTGTTTGATCTCGGCGACGACGAGCACGGCATCTCGCATGTCGTCGCGCCGGAGATCGGCATGGTCCTGCCCGGCGCGACGCACGCCGTGCCTGACAGCCACGCCTGCACGGTAGGCGGCCTCGGCGCGCTGGCATTCGGCGTCGGCACGACGGAGCTCGAACATATTCTGGCGACGCAGGTCATCGCGATCTCGAAGCCCAAGCGCATGCGCATTCATCTGGAAGGCAAGCTCGGCCCGCATGCGTCCGCCAAGGATGTCGCGCTGAAGATTCTGGCGCAGATCGGCGTGTCGGGCGGGCGCGGCTACGCCATCGAGTTCGCGGGTCCGGTCGCGCGCGACCTGTCCATCGAAGGGCGTCTCACGCTCTGCAATCTCACCATCGAAATGGGCTCGCGCAGCGGCTTCGTCGCGCCCGACGAAAAGACCTTCGCGTGGATTAAGGGCCGCCCGTGGGCGCCGAAGGGCGCCATGTGGGATCAGGCCTTGGCGTATTGGCGGACGCTGAAGAGCGATAACGACGCGGTTTTCGACAAGGAAATCACAGTCGATTGCGATGGCCTCAGCCCGCAGATCACATGGGGCACGGACCCTAGCCAGGTGGTGGGCGTCACCGGATTTGCGCCCGATCCCGCGAAACTGCCCGCGGAACAGCGCGGCGCGGTTGAGCGGGCCTTGCACTACATGGGCTTGGCGCCCGGCGAGAAGATCGAGGGCCTCAAGGTCGATCGCGTCTTCATCGGCTCCTGCACCAATGCGCGCCTGCCGGATCTCCATGAGGCGGCGGACATCGTGCGTGGGCGCCACGTGGCG
>JANXTB010000058.1 GCA_025356415.1 Hyphomicrobiales bacterium | reverse complement strand
TTGACCTGATCTCGACTATGGGCGCAAACTTGCGACAATCGACGCTCCGTAAAGATGGGCGCGACATGGGAGGGACGCCATGCGTCTGCTGGGCTCATTGGCTCTGTGTGCTGCGCTGATTCATGCGCCGGCTGTGCTCGCGTCCGATGCGCCCAATTTCTATAAAGGCAAGCAGATCTCGCTGATCCTCAGCGCAGGCGAGGGTGGCGGCTATACGAGTTACGCCCGCGCCTTCGCGCCCTATTTTTCAGCCCATATTCCCGGCAAGCCGACCTTCGTGATTCAGAACATGCCCGGTGGCGGCGGCATTCGCGCGATGAATCAGCTTGCCAGCAATTCGCCGCGCGACGGCACCGCGCTAGGGCTAGTTCATTCGAGCGTGCCCTTCGCGCCGCTCTACGGCGTGAAAGCCGCGACGTTCGATCCGCGTCAGATGAACTGGATCGGATCGCTCGCCACCGCCAGCGCCATGTGCATCGCTTGGGCGAAGGCGGGCATCACCACGTTCAATGATCTGAAGACGCGAGAATTCATCGTCGGCGGATCGGGCGCCGGTTCGCAGATGGAAACCTTGCCGACGATGCTGAACAAGCTTTTCGGTACGAAGATAAAAATTATTTCCGGCTACAAGGGCGGCAATGATGTGTTTCTCGCGATGGAGCGCGGCGAGGTTCACGGCCGCTGCGGCGGGCTCGTATCCTCCGTGCGTTCCACGCGGCCGGACTGGTTTCCCAAACACATGATCGACGTGCCAATCCAGATTTCGCTTGAGCGCTCGAAACTCTTTCCGGATGTGCCGGCCATCATGGAATTTGCCAAGGACGAGCATGTGCGCGCGGTGCTCGAACTGGTGCTCTCGCCGCAAGAAATGGATCGGCCGATCCTCGCGCCGCCCGGCGTGCCTTCGGAACGGGTGGCGTTGCTGCGGCAAGCGTTCCACGAAGCCATGAATGATCCCGGTTTCATCGGCGAGGCGGCCAGGCAGAATCTTGAGATCGACGAAGTCTCTGGCGAACGGCTCGCGCAAGTTCTGGCGCGCGCCTATTCGATGCCGCCTGACGTCGTGCGGCTCGCCAATGAAAGCATGAATCTCACCGGCTCATCAGCCAGCGAATAAATACAGAAGAGAGGGAAATTCCATGTCGTCGAAGATCAATCACGTCGCCATTGTCAGCCAGCAGTACACACTACTTGCGGCTTATTATCGGGCTATTTTCAAGATGAAGCAGTCCGACAAGGACCGCCCGGTGCGCGCCGTCACGGTTGGCGATGGTTACGTGGGCCTCAACATCAATCCACGTAAGGCAGGGCGTCCCGCGGGGCTCGACCATTTCGGCATTCAGGTCGACAGCGTTGAGGAAACGTTCGATCGCATGAAAGCCTTTCCCGCCGCGGACTATGTGCAGCGTCCCTCAACACGGCCGTTTGCGGGCATTTCCGCGAATGATCCCGATGGCAATGTGTTCGACATTTCGCAGGCGCAGATGAAGAACCGCGACGCGATCTATGTCGAGAACTCCGGCGAACAAGCCGAGCGGCGCATCAGCCACGTCGGCGTGCGCACGATGCGGCCCGATGAGATGGCGCGATTTTATTCAGACGTCTTCGGCCTCAAGGAAGTCAACGCCAAGGCTGGCGATCCGAACCATTATCTCACCGACGGCAAGGTGCAGCTGATCATCATCCCCTACAAGATCAAGAATTACGCCGGCCAGAGCATTCTGCCGACCGGCATGGATCATGTGGGTTTCGAGGTGGAGAGCATCGACGCGTTGAAGAAGGATCTCGAAGAGGCGGTGGGCATCAACCCATGTCTGCAACCGATCCCAGTCGGCGGCGGCAACGAGCAGAAAGCCCGGCTCGAATTGCTCAAGCAGCAGTGCCTAGTCGGCGAATACTTTCTGTCCGATCCAGACTTCACAATGATCGCGGTCTCGCAGCGTCATTGAGAACAACGGGCGGCGGCGCTCCCGCCGCCAACTCCAGGATGCTCACTGCTTTCCGAGCAGCTTGACGCAGGCATGAACGGCGTCGATGGACGGCGTCGGGGTTTCGGTCAGCCGTCCAAGTTCCGCCACGGCGCCAATCAACGCATCAGTTTCGAGCGCGCGGCCCGCTTCAAGGTCCTGCAGCATGGAGGTTTTGTGCGCGCCAACTTGCGCCGCGCCTTCGATGCGTTTCTCGAGCGGGATCCGAAAGCGCACGCCGAGCTTTTCCGCAATCTCCTGTGCCTCGGCCATCATGCTGGCGGCGAGCGCGCGCGTGTCCGGATCGTCGCAGATGTCGGCAAGCGTTGCACGCGTCAGCGCGCTGATCGGGTTGAAGGCGAGATTGCCCCAGAGCTTCGTCCACAATTCGCTACGGACGTCGCCGATGACCGGCGCCTTGAAGCCGGCGTTGCGCAATGTTTCGGAGAGGGCGGTCGCGCGTGCGGTCTGCGCGCCATCGATTTCACCGAGGCTGAAACGCAGCCCCTCAATGTGACGGATCACACCGGGCGCTTCAATTTCCGCAGCCGGATACACCACGGCGCCAATCACAGCGTCGATGAGCAGCGCGGCGGCGATGCGTCCGCCAGGATCGACGCTCTCGATGCGGCGTCCCGCATGCGGACCAGCCTGCTTTTGAAAATACCACCACGGGATGCCGTTCTGCGCGGTCACGATTGTCCCGCCGGGAGCGAGCGCTTGCGCAACGCCCTCGCAGGCATCCGCCAATTGATGCGCCTTCACGGCGAGAATGATCGCGTCCTGCGGACCCAAATCCGCAATGCGCGCCGACGCTTCAATGCGCGCGGTTTTTGACGATCCATCCGCCTCGATCAGCGTCAGGCCTTTCTCACGGATGGCGGCGAGCTGGGCGCCGCGCGCGACCGCGCTGACCTCGCAACCACTCTCGGCGAGGCGCACAGCCAGCATGCCGCCAATCGCGCCCGCGCCCACAATGCAAATTCGCATGGATCAGAAATCCTCAACTTTTGGCCTGTGTCTCGGCCTTGCGATGATTATGGCTCTTTCGAACGCCTGAGGCCAAGCGCGATCCGCGCCGGCCGCTTTTGTGATGACGCGGGTACAACATCCGATGAGCGCGCTTCCAGACCGCCAAGTACAAATGAGAAAAAGCCATCTGGCGCAGGGAGGACAGCCGACTTCCGCGCTTCGGAGATTCGCATGATTCATCCGTTCGCCATCCTCGTCATGCTAGCGGCTCTCGCCAGCGGCGCACCCCTCGCCAGCGCGGAGGACAAGCTTGTCATCGCCGCGGGCGCGCAGGGCAATTGGCAGACATCGCCGCCCTATCTTGGAAAATTCGTGGGAATCTTCGCGCGGCACGGGCTCGATGTGGACGTGCTCTGGACGCAGGGCGGCGGCGAGACCATGCAGGCTGTCGCCTCGGGCAGCGCGGACATCGGCGTCGGGCTCGGGCTTGGCGCGGTCATGTCGGCCTATCAGAAAGGCGCGCCGCTGCGGCCGATCGGAAACACCAGCACGGGGCCCGATCTCTACTGGTATGTCCCGACGAACTCTCCGATCAAATCTCTCAAGGACGCGGGCGGGAAGACCATCGCTTATGCGACCGGAGCCTCATCGGGTTTCGTCGCGCTGCAGGCGCTCGGCAAGATGTATGGCGTCGACATGAAGTTGACGCCGACCGGTGGTCCGGCTGCGACGCTCACGCAAGTCATGTCGGGACAGATCGACATCGGCTGGGCGAACCCGCCCTTCGGATTCGAGCAGCGCAAGAAGGAACTCATTCGCGTGATCGCGCGCGAGGCGGAGTTGCCGGGGCTCGATAACCAGACCTCGCGGGTGCTCATCGCTAATCTCGGCGCCATCAACAACAAGGCGAAAGCCATGGAGAAATTCCGCGTCGCCTATGCCGAGACCATCGACTGGATGTATGCGAGTCCGCAGGCCATGCAGGCCTATTCCGATTTCTCAGGCGTCCCTTTGGACATTGCCATTCAGGTTGTAGACGAATTCTGGCCGAAGAAAGCCGTGCTGATGACGACGTTGGGCGGCGTCGACGCGGTCATGCGTGATTCCGTCGAGATGAAACTTCTGAATGCGCCGCTGACGAAGACGCAGCTGGACGAGTTCTTCGCGCATTATCAGAAGTAGGCTCGCCTCAACGCCCGTAAAACTTGATCACCGTGTCATTGGCGACCTTCTGCACGAAGGCCTTGGTGTCCTTGTCCAGCGCACCAAAATAATCATACGGATTCCCGACGGGCGAGCGTCCATAGAGCGATGCATAGACGACGCTCGCCGCAAGATATTGGCCGGCCAGCGTCGGATGATTGCCGTCGTAATCCACCTGCAGCTTGAGGTCCGGCCTCTGGCGATAGGCTTCCTGAAACGCCAGCGCAGTCGGGATGATCATCGCGCCGATTTCATTTCCGACAGACATCATCATGTCAGCCGTCGCGCGCGACAGCTCCGTGTCGGCCGTCGGATTGGAGCCTGGCTTTATCATGGCGGGCAGCCAGTAGAGAACTGTCTTGCCGCCGTTCTTCTTGATGGCGGCGTCAAATTCGAGCACTTTTTGCCGATACAGCGCGCGGCGCGCCTCGCTCGATGCATCCTGGCTGTTGCCCGACAGTACGACGATCTCGAACGGCTCCTCGATTCCAAGATTGCCGGGCGTCACCAGATGTTCGATCGGATATTGATTGAGGCCCGCGCCGGTGATGTGCACGGATTTGTAGCCGTCCTTCAGATCGATCGGCGGCGTGTCCGCGCCGGCCATGCGGTGCACATGTGTTTGCAATCCGCCGCTGTAATAGACGAGGCTGTTACCGATGAAGAGCACCCGCTTTGGGCTGGCGACCGGCGATGTTTTCACGACAGGCGCCGGCAGCGTCTGGCTTTTGGCGGGCGATGACAAAAGCGCCAAGGAGGCTGCGGCAGCTAGAAAATAGTGTCTCAGGTTCATCTTGTTTGGTCCTGGTTGGCTATCTCTGGCGCGCGTTGTTGCAAGGACGGTTCGCCGTCGCCTGGCAGGCGGTCTGCTCCAGGACAAAGGCTAGGAGAGCCGTCATCAAAGGACAATTCAAAACCCGCCAAGCGTAATCGATTTTCCGAACAGATTGCGTTTGCGTTGCGCGCGCGCATAGTCTGTTGCAAGTTTTGCAACACAAGAATTCAGGGAGGATCTCATGGCGCACGTGTTTGGAAAGACGAGGGCGGGGTCGTTGCTTGCGACCGTCTGCTTTCTCACGACGTCCTTTTTTTTGGTAACGCCTGTCTCCGCAGATCTTCTCGATCAGATTCGCAAGGATGGAAAGCTTCTGGTCGGCGTGACGGATTCTTCGCCGCCCTTCAGTTCACGCAATCCGGGCGAGGCGAAGTCCATCGGCTATGACGTCGATCTGGCCGAGCGCGTCGCGAAGAAACTCGGCGTCGAGCCGGTTCAGGTGACATTGCGCAATCAGGATCGCATCAATTTCCTGAAGGACGGCAAGGCGCAACTCGTTGCCGTCGGCATGAGCCGCACGCCGGAGCGGGCCAAGTCGATCGATTTCAGCTACGCCTATCTCGATTCGCCGCACAAGATCATTGTCCGGCGCGACGCGAAACTGACGTCGATGTTTCAGTTTGCCGACCGCACGCTGGCGCTCAACAAGGGCGCGAGCGTCGATGACGAGTTGAAGGCGGCTGTGCCGACCATCAAGCTCGTCAATTTTGATAATTACGATCTGTGCTTCACGGCCGTGAAAGAGCGTCGCGTCGATGGGTTCCTGGCCGATCAGGTCCTGCTCCTCGCCATGGCCGAGAAGGCCGGCGCAGATGATTTCATGCTCGTGCCCGATTACGACGGGCCGCGTACGTCCGGCTTCGGATTGCCCAAGAATGAGCCGCACTTCAGGGACTTCGTGAATGCGACGCTGATGGAACTCGAAGCGTCGGGCGAGGCGGAAAAGATTTTCGCCAAATGGTTTTCGGGCGCGAAACGAACCTTCCGCATCGCACCCGACAAGCCTGGAACTTACTAGAAAGAGCGCGGAGCGGCGGTGACGCCGCTCTCATTATCGATCACGGCGTCTGCGAGGCGCCCTTGCGCAGATAGGCGAGGATCTCGGGCGACGTCCCATAAATCTTCTCGACCAGCGCCTGCACTTCCGCGCCGGTCTGCGAGTCGATATCCATGCCGCCCTTGGCGGCTTCCGCCAGCAGCTCTGGATCCTTCAGCGTTTCTTCGAGCGCCTTGCGCATGGCCGCCACGCGCTGCGGCGCAACGCCCGGCGGCAGGATGAACGGACGGCTGATGGAGCCTTGCAGCAGGAAGGCTTCCAGCGCTTCCTTCTGTTGCGGCGTGCGCGCGAAATCCGTCGAGAGCGGAACGCCCGCGGCCTTTAGCGCGGGGATCGAGCGCGCATCGTGCTGAACGATAACGCGGAATTCGCCATCGGGCTTCATCAGGCCGGGATATTGCTGGCGCGCGCTCGACCAGAAAATTCCGCAGACGCCCTGAATCTCGTTGCGCTGCAGGGCCAGACTCAATTCGTTCGAGCCCTTGTAGCCGGCGATCACCTTGAACTTCACGCCGAGCACGTATTTTTCCATGGTCGGATAATACCAGAGCGCGCTTCCCGGCCCCGTGCCGCCGACGACGAGCTCCTTGTCGAAGAGCTCGCGATAGGTCTGTACCGGCGCATCCTTACGCACCACGCAGACCAGCGTGTCGGCATTGGCGTTGACGAGATAGTTGAATTTGCGGGGATCATATTTGGAGAGGTCGTCTCCGGCCATCAGCGGATCGAAGAGGGCGGGCGCAGGCACGACGGCAATGGATGTGCCGTCCTTGGGCGCCACCGTGTAGAGATGATGCGCGGCGGCGAGCGAACCGGCGCCTGGCATGTTCTGCACGATCACCGCGGGATTGCCGGGCAGGTGTTTCGACAAATGCCTGCCGATCAGCCGCGCATAGAGATCGACGCCACCGCCCGAGCCGGATCCCGCGATGACGGTGACGGTCTTGCCCTTGAAGAAAGTCGCCTCGTCCTGCGCAAGAGCCTGTGACGCTACAAGCCCAATGCCAATCGCCAATGCCGTGCGAAGAATATTTCGCATCTCGTGTCTCCTCCCCTGAACGCCCGGCCTTTGCGGCTCTCGCGGGCTGTTATTTTGTTGCTGGTTTGTCGTGCGAATGTATTCGCAGCGCCTCCAGAAATCTCGACACCATATTGTAGGCTGCGACCGTCGCTGTCAGTTCGACCATTTGCGCATCTGGGAACAAAGCCGCGACGGCGTTGAAAACCTCGTCGGTCACCTGCACCTGTTGCGTCATCATGTCGGTGTAGGCGAGCACGGCGCGCTGTGTCGGCGTGAAACAATCGGCCTCCCGCCACGTCTGCAGCGCGG
>JANXTB010000046.1 GCA_025356415.1 Hyphomicrobiales bacterium | reverse complement strand
GCCAAGCCCGCTTTCCTCGTGGCGTGGGGCACGCAGGATGACATTGTCGATCCGCTGACGCAGTCGGTCCCCTTCGTCGAGGCGCTGAAGCAGGCGGGCGTGTGGACGCGCACCGTGATCGTCGAAGGCGCGCCGCATTATTGGGCTGGCGAGCCGCTGGATGAGGCGGGTTCGCATTCCGGTTTCTTCGCCCCCCGGCTGTTGCGCTTCCTGAAGGCGAGGCTCTAGGCGCTACGACCAAGGGAGGCTCGCGGCAGGCGTGCTCGCGCTCTAAAAGAGGGAGACGCGCGGGCATTCCAACGCGCGACAAGTCGAGGACACGAACATGGCGACGACGCGCATTCAGGTTGGCATCATCGGCTCCGGGCCGGCCGGGCTGCTGCTGGCGCAATTGCTCGATAAGGCCGGCATATCCAGCGTCATTCTGGAACGCCGCGATCGCGCCTATGTCGAGGGTCGCATTCGCGCCGGCGTGCTGGAGCAGGGCACCGTCGATCTGTTGAACGAAGCTGGCGTTGGCGAGCGTTGCGCGCGCGAGGGCATGGTCCACAAGGGCTGCTACATTTCAATTCAGGACGAGCGTTTCGAAATCAATTTCGAAGAGCTGACCGGCGGCAAGCATGTCGTGGTCTACGGCCAGACCGAAGTGACGAAGGACCTCATCAACGCGCGCCTCGCCTGCGGCGGCGACTTGCGTTTCGATTGCGAGAATGTCGCGATCCACGACATCGAGAGCGACAAGCCGCGCCTGACTTATTTGTCAGCTGGCGAGCCGCATGAAGTCGTGTGCGATTTCATTGCGGGCTGCGATGGTTTTCACGGCGTGTCGCGACAGGCGATGCCGGCGTCGCTGCTGCGTGTTTACGAGCGTGTCTATCCGTTCGGCTGGCTCGGCATTCTCGCCGAGGCGCCGCCGGTGATGGATGAGCTTATTTATGCCCGTCATCCGCGCGGCTTTGCGCTTTACTCCATGCGCTCGCCGAAAGTCGTGCGCCATTACATCCAGTGCCTGCCCGACACAGATCCCGAAGACTGGCCTGACGAGCGCGTGTGGGACGAGCTGCGCTTGCGTCTTCCGAAGGGCGATCAGGACAAGCTTGTCACGGGACGCGTGTTTGAAAAAAGCGTGACGCCGATGCGGTCTTTCGTCGCCGAGCCCATGCGCTTCGGGCGCATGTTCCTCGCTGGCGATGCCGCGCATATCGTGCCGCCGACGGGCGCCAAGGGTCTCAATCTCGCGGCGAGCGATGTGCATTACCTGCGCAATGCGCTGGTGTCTTATTACAAGACGAATGCGATGGATGGACTTGACGGCTATTCCACGCAGGCGCTCGCGCGCATCTGGAAGGCGCAGCGCTTCTCGTGGTGGATGACGTCCATGCTGCATAACTTTGGACCGCAGGACGATTTCGACTCCCGCGTGCGCGGCGCCGAACTGGCCTACGTGCTGTCATCGCGCGCGGGGCAGACTTCGCTCGCGGAGAACTATGTGGGGTTGCCGTTTTGATGCAGCGCGCGCCCCTCTCCCGCACTGGCGGGAGAGGGTGGCTGGCGCAGCCAGACGGGTGAGGGCGTTTCAGCGAGAGCTACATCTCAAGACGCGCGCGACGGCGCCGCCCTCATCCGTCATGCTTCGCATGACACCTTCTCCCGCCAGCGCGGGAGAAGGGCGCACGCGATCAGAGTCACTTACTCCCCGCCCAATTCCCAATCTTCCGGCAGAAGGCCAGAGCTCTTGCCGCCTTCGGTGTAATATTTCCAGAGCTTCTTGATGTGCGGGTTGCGCTTGAAGTCGCGCTGGAAGGCGGCGATGTCGGTGGACGACAGCGGGCGCACCTTGCCGATGGCGGCGGCGTGATACATGGCCTCGCCGTTCTCGACGAAATGCACAGCGTCCACGAGGCACGCCGGCACCGATTCAGCGGTCACGATCTGCCCATGCGCGCGGATCTGCATCGCGTGATGCGAACCCAGCGTCGTCGCCACGGCGCGGCCGAGTTCGGAGCTCGCAACATGCGAGGGATCGTCATGCACCGGAATGCCCGACACCCAACGGATCGCGTGGTTCTTCAGCGGCAGCAGGTCGATGCCGTCAACCAGCGTGAAGACATTGGTGATGTCGTGATGGAAATGCGCGACGGAGTTGATGTCAGGGCGTGCGCGCAGAATCTCGCCGTGCAGGAAGACTTCCGCGGGCGGGCGCTGGCCGGGCGGGCCTGACAGCATCTTGCCGTCGTAATCGCAGATCAGCAGATGTTCCGGGCGCAGGCCCGAGCGCGGCTGGTCGAACCCCTGGATCAGATAGGCGTCACGGCCGGGCAGGCGGGCGGATACGTGGCCGCTATAGCCCATGATCTTCAAGTTGTTCAGCAGAAGCGTGCAGGCGGCGACCTGGGCGCGCAGCATGTTGTCGCTGGCAGAATGAGACAAAATTTCCTCCGGGCGTTCTTCGTAAACCTGCCCTGAGATTTGCGCCAAAGGTCTAAGCTTGTCCAGCGCGCGGGTCGTCTTTGGAGCGAAGCGAAACAGTCCAGAGGCCGCGCGTGAGGCCAAGATGGATTGCCGCGTCGCTTCGCTCCTCGCAATGACGAAGGAAACGCGTCAGCTCGCCTTGCCGAACAGCGCGCCGGCGATCTTCTTCAC
>JANXTB010000016.1 GCA_025356415.1 Hyphomicrobiales bacterium | reverse complement strand
CCGTGAGCTTGGCGTGTCCGCCACCCTTGCCGCCGAGCTGCGTGGCGAGCACCGGCGTCGTGAACATGCGGTTCACTTCGTCAACAAGCAGCCACGCGCGGCGGTAGGACATGTCCATTGCGCGCGCGGCGGACGAGATCGAGCCATGCGTATCGACCATCTCGAGCAGGCGCACCTTGCCGTGGCCCAGATGACGGCCATCGTCGAAATCGATGCGGATCGTGACGCGCGTCACTTCTGTCCTCGTCCTTCTCCGGGTTTGCTCGCCGCATTGGGACAAACATCCGGCTTCAGATCGAGCAGCGGCGTGCCGTCGACGCAATCGAGCCCGCGCACCACGAGCCGATCAGGATGAACCTCAACCAGCTGCACGATGGACGACGCAATCGGATTCGGGCGAATCGGCGAGCGCAGGCTGAAGGTGCCCGGCGAGGTCGCCGCGCCATGCGGCGCCTGCGTCGCCAAATCGCGCCGCGCGCGGTGCATCCAGTAGAGAACCTGCAAGAATTCGTGCCGCTCGATTCCAGCGAGCGCCGGGCGGAACGCCGCGTCGATCTCCAGCGTACAGAGCGGCCCCTCGTGCGGGTCGCCGCCGCGCGGGCAATCGCGCCGCTCGGCCCAGGGCGTGCGGATGCGCCCGATGAAATAGACTTGCGCATCGGCCTGCGGCGGCAGCGCGAGGGCGGTCTCGCCGGGACGGATTTCTGTGCGATCCGCTGTTGCATTGGTCATCAAGGCGTCTCCTGCCACAATCTTAGCCGAGGCGGCGGTTTTGTCGAACCCCGCCACCCAGCCGTGGCTGGCGCCGCGATTGCTAAGTGCTTGCCAACGACAGGCTTGGCATTGCCGACTTGCAGCTTGCGCGATAGCTCGCCTAACATCGGCCAAACGGACAAGAAAAAGGGTGCGACATGGTTGACGCGTTTGAAGATCATTGCTGGCAGGATCTGATCCCCGCCGATGTTCTTGATCTCTACAAGCACTACAAACGCGACCTCTACATCGGCCGGAGCGCCGCCCTTCTCGTCATCGATCTTTACGAACTCGCCTATCAGGGCGGCCCGCACCCGGTGTCCGAAGTCGCCAAGGAATTCCCCTCGTCGTGCGGCGTCAATGCATGGAACGCCATCGAACCGACCAAGCACCTGTTCGCGGCGGCGCGCGCGGCGGGATTGCCGATCTTCTACACGACGGGCGACACGCGCGAGGGCTCCAAGCCCGGCGCCATCAAGGCGACCAACCGGCGCGGCGCGAAAGACAGCGCCAACGCCTTCGACATTCGCCCGGAATGGGCGCCGCAAGCAGGCGACGTCGTCATCACCAAGCAGCGCGCCAGCGGCTTCTACGGCACGCCTCTGCTCGCGCACCTCACGCAATTGCGCATCGACACCGTGATCGTCATCGGTGAGAGCACGTCGGGCTGCGTGCGCGCCTCGACGGTCGATGGTTATTCGAACGGCTTCCACATGGTCATGGCGGAAGAATGCTGCTTCGACCGCAGCGACATTTCGCACAAGGTCAACTTGTTCGACCTGCATCATAAATACGCGGACGTGATGAAAGTCGCTGACGTCATCGCCGAGCTCAGCAAGCGCCAGGTGAAGGGGGCGGCGGAATGAAGCCGCGCAGCTACGCCCCCTACGCCTGGTCGCCGATCATCCGGCGTCCGAAATTCTCCTGGCCGAACGGCGCGAAGGTCGCGGTGTGGCTGATCCCCAACATCGAATATTTTGCGCTGGACGAGCAGATCCCCGCCTCAGCGGGCGGCGGCGGCAAGGCGCCCGATGTGCCCAATTGGGCCGTGCGCGATTACGGCAACCGCATCGGCGTCTTCCGTATGATGGAGACGATGGATCGCTACGGCGCGCGCGGCACGGTCGCGCTCAACAGCGATCTTTGCCGCATGCATCCCGAGATCATCGAGGAATGCATGGCGCGCAAATGGGAGCTGATGGGTCACAACGAATCCAACACGCGGCGCCTGAACGAAATGCCGCCCGAAGAAGAGAAAGGCGTGATCCTGCGCACGGTCGCGGAGATCGAGCGCGCGTCCGGCGTCAAGCCGCGCGGCTGGCTGGGCTCGGGCCTGCAGGAAACTTGGAACACGCTCGACTATCTCGTCGACGCCGGGCTCGACTATGTCGCCGACTGGGTGAGCGACGACCAGCCGGTCGTGATGACGCTCGACGACAATCGCACCATCATGTCGATCCCCTATTCCTACGAGCTGAACGACAAGCCGGCGTTCGAAAAGAAAAACCGTACGCCGGAAGAATTCACCGACATGATCAAGCGCCAGTTCGATGTGCTATATCGCGAAGGCGAGACGCAGGCGCGCGTGATGGCGATTGCGCTGCATCCCTACATCACCGGCGTGCCCCATCGCATCGGCGCGCTCGACAAGGGACTTGAATATATCTGCAAGCACGAGGGCGTGTGGCTCGCAACCGGCGCGGAAATCGCCGCTGCGGGACGCAAAGCTCTCGGCGCCTGAGGAGGGCAAATGGCCGACGCCGCATTGACTGAAGCGCAAACACAGCCGGGTTTCGGCGCGTCTTTCGCCGCCGGGCTCAAGGCGCGCGCCTGGGGACTGGGCTCCGTCGCGGGCGGACTGCTAGCGTGGGAAATCATCAGCCGCTTCATCGTCGGGAGTAAATTATTTCTGGCGGCGCCGTCGCAAGTCGTGGTGGCGTTTTTCGAACTCACTGGCAGCGGTGAATTGTCGAAACACATCTACATCAGCGGGCTTGAGTTTATTATCGGCTACGGCGTCGCCTGCATTCTCGGCATCCTGCTCGGGCTGGCGATGGCGCAATCCAAAGCTGCGAAACAGGCGCTGCAGCCGTGGGTTTCTGGCCTTTACGCGACGCCGACAGTCGCCTTGGCGCCTCTGTTCATCCTTTGGTTTGGCATCGGCATCATGTCGAAGGTCGTCGTGGTCGCCGTATTGGTGATCTTTCCGGTCATCATCAACACGGAAGCGGGCCTGCGCACCACAAGCCCGCAGCTGATCGAGACGGTGCGCAGCTTTGGCGCCAATGCGCGGCAGATCTTCTTCAAGGTCTCGCTGCCCTCCGCCCTGCCCTTCATCTTCGCCGGTTTTAAACTCGGCATCGGACGCGGCCTCATCGGCGTCGTGGTTGCGGAATTGTTCGGCTCGCGCGCCGGTCTCGGACAGCTCATCAGCCAGTCGGCGGAGACGTTCAACATGCCGGCGCTTTTTGCCGGCGTGACGATTCTCGCCGCCGCCGGCATCGCCATGACGAGCGGCTTTGGCTGGCTCGAACGCAAACTTCTGCCCTGGAGGGAATGACATGACGGACGCGCCGGTCAAACTCTCTGTCGACAAACTGACGAAACAATTCGGCTCGCTCGAAGTGCTGCGCAGCATTTCAGCCGAGATCGGGCGTGGCGAATTCGTCTCGATCGTCGGGCCCTCGGGCTGCGGCAAGACGACGTTCCTGCGCATCGTCGGCGGGCTTGAAAAAGCTAACAGCGGCGAGGTGCGGCTAGATGGGCGCGTGCTCGACGGCCCGGGCTCGGATCGTGGCTTCGTGTTCCAGCAGGACAATCTCCTGCCGTGGCGCAACATTCTCGCCAACACCGAAATCGGCCCGGAAATCGGCGGCTATCGCAACGCGGAGCAGCGCTCGAAAACCATGAAGCTGCTGAAGCTCGTCGGCCTCGCCGGTTTCGAAAACTACTATCCGCGCCAGCTCTCGGGCGGCATGCGCCAGCGCGTCAATCTCGCACGCGCGCTCGCGGTCGATCCTGACCTGCTGCTGATGGACGAGCCGTTCTCGGCGCTCGATGCGCAGACGCGCGAAATCATGCAGACCGAATTGCTGCGCATCTGGGAAGAGGGCCGGAAAACCGTGCTCTTCGTCACCCACCAGATCGACGAGGCGGTGTATCTATCCGACCGCGTCTTCGTCTTCGCGCGCCGACCCGGCCGCATCAACGAAATCGTGAACATCGACCTGCCGCGCCCGCGTCCGCTGTCGATGAAGCGCACGCCGGAATTCGTGGCCTATGTCGATCACATCTGGAAGCTGATCGAAGACGACGTGCGCGCGTCCGTGCTGGAAGAGCACGCGTAGCGGCTTTCGTCATTGCGAGCGCAGCGGAGCAATCCAGAGGCCGCGCGTGAGGCTTCTGGATTGCCACGTCTCTACGCTCCTCGCAATGACGGCGTGTTTTTCAATCATCCAGTATCTGCCCGCCATCCCAGCTCATCGCGAGCCGCCCCGTCATGACGCGGAAAGCATCGCTCTCCACGACGCGCGCGTAGAAGTCGCGCAGCGTCGGCGCGTCCAGCGCTGCAAGGCCGGCGCGTGCTTCGTTTGACGCCGGGAACAGCCGGTCGATGACCGCCTGCTTCGCAGCCGCATCAGGCCTCGTAGCCAGCTCTTCCTGCGACAGCTGCGCGGTGAGCATCGTGACAAGCGCATCGCGATCCATCTTCGGCAGGCTCGCGAAAAAGCAACCGGTGAGATCCTTCGCGAAAGCATGATCAGGGTGATCGTCGCGAAACGGCGCGCGATTGGTGTGGCCGAGATGCGGGGTCACGAGCCAGTCGGCCTGCGCACGTGGAAAGCGCTGCAGCAGTTCCGTTTCCTCGCGCGCGACGTAGAAACGATTCAATCCCTCGAACAGCACGAATTCGTAATTTTGCTCCAGAATCAGCGGCTCCCATTCCTCATGCGAGGGCGCCATGCTGCCCGGCGCCACGGCCTCCAGCAGGATGATGCGCGGGCGCAGAAGCGACCAGTCGATCCCGCGCAGCACATCAATCTCGGCGCCCTCCACGTCGATCTTCAGGAAATCGACTTTCGGCAAATCATGCGCGCGCGCGAGCTGCGCGAGTGTGGCTATAGGCAGGCGCTTCGTCGCAAACCCTGCGCCGGATTTCTCCGCTACATCGGCATGCATGGTGGAGAAGCCGTGCAGGCGCTCAACAATATGAAAATCCGTCTCGCCGCTTTGCGCGCCGACCAGCCCAGCAAAGACGATGTCGCGCGGGCGCACATGGGCATAGAGCGCGGCGAGATCGGCCTGCGGCTCAATCACAAGCCCGCGCCAGCCCTGCAGATAAAACCAGCACGAGACATTGTCGGCGACCGGATGCCCGCCACCGACATCAATGTAGAACCCCTCGCGCTGGCCCGCGAAGGCGAGGCTCAGGTGATAATCTTCGAGATGCTGCGCATAGGACAGGTCCATAAAGGCTCCCGGGGGCTTGGCTGCCCGCACACTAACCCGCGCGCGGCCCGCCGCAAGCGCGGCGCTTGTTTGGCCGCAGGCGCTTGCTTTACACCGCAGCTTCCACGATCCTGTCGAGACGAGCGAAGCCCCGCCGAAGAGGGCCGCATGGGAGGACTCAATGGATTTCACGCTGCCGGAAGAATTGCGCCACCTGAAGGACAATCTGCGTCGCTACGTCGACAAGGAAATGATCCCGCATGAGCGCCAGACGCTCGACGGCGAAGACCTCAAGCCGGAATGGCGGGACAAATTCCAGAGCGCCGCGAAGGATCTCGGCATCTGGATGATGGAAGTGCCGGAGGAATTCGGCGGGCCGGGGCTGGGCATCATGCCGCGCGTCGTCGTCTGGGAAGAACTCGCGCGCACCATTGCTCTGCCAACGCGCGGCGAAAGCATGATGGGGCCAAGCGTGCGCGCTATCCTGTTCGCGCTCGAAGGCGAGTTGCGCGAGAAATATCTCATGCCCGTACTGCGCGGCGAAAAGCGTGCCTGTTTCGCGCAGACCGAACCTGACGCGGGCTCCGATCCCGGCTCCATGCGCACCACGGCTGTGCGCGATGGCGACGATTATGTAATCAATGGCGTGAAGCGCTACATCAGCCACGCCGACAAGGCGGATTTCGCCCAGGTGATGGCGGCGACTGACCGCTCCAAAGGCTCGCGCGGCGGCATTTCCTGCTTCCTCGTCGATATGGATACGCCCGGTGTGAAAATCACCGCGAAATACCAGACCATGATGGGCGATGCGCCCTGCGAGATCGTCTTCGACAATGTGCGTGTGCCCGCAAGCCATCGCGTCGGCGCGGAGGGCGAGGGTTTCAAGTTCGGCCAGAAATGGCTCGGCGTCGGGCGCATCAAGCACGGCGCGCGGGCGCTGGGCGTCGCGGAGCGCTGCCTCGACATGGCGATTGCTTATTCGAAACAGCGCGTGACCTTCGGCAAGCCGCTGTCAGAGCGGCAGGCGATCCAGTTCATGCTGGTCGATTCCTACGTCGAGCTGAAACAGGCGCGGCTGCTCGTGTATGAAGCGGCCTGCAAGATGGACAACGGCGAGGACACGCGCGTCGATGCTTACATCTGCAAGTCGAACGCGGATGAAATGGCGTTCCGCGTGGTCGATCGCTGCATGCAGATTTTTGGCGGCATGGGGCTGACGACGGATCTGCCAATCGAAAAATTCTGGCGCCAGCAACGCAGCTTCCGCATCACCGAGGGCGCGACGGAAGTGATGAAGATGGTGATCGCGCGGCATTTGCTGAAGGACAGGTGAGTTCATCCCTCTCCCGCCAGAGCGGGAGAGGGATGCGGTCGCTGCTAATCAATACCGGCGCGAGCCGTCGTCATAACCACGGCGCTCGTAGCCGCTGCGCTCGTAGCGGTCGTGGTCGCGGTTTCGCATGACGTGGCCGACAGCGCAGCCGCCAGCGGCGCCCGCGACGCCGTGCCCGCCCGCGAAATGGCCCACGAGACCGCCCACGACTGCGCCCTTGAGGCAGCTAGGCCGCGCTTCGGCGGGAGCGGCGACAAACATGGGCAGGGCGAGCGCGCCGGCGGCGGCGGCCAGAGTGATGGATCTCAAAAACATAGGTTTCTCCTTCGCGTCGATCGCTTAACCCGCGACACGCCAGTTCGTTCGCTTCTGAACAACGCTTGTCTTGACAGTGAAGCCTTGAACGCATGCAATCGCCGCGACGACCGGCGGCAAGACCGGACCATTTGGGAGGAAGCCAGGCATGAAGGCGAAATCATTCCGCGTGCCCCTATTCGCCGCGCTCGGCGCCACGCTTTTGCATGTCCCCGCGCAAGCTGGCGATCAGGTCGCTGATTTCTACCAGGGCAAGACGGTGCGGATGATCATCCGCGCGGGCGTGGGCGGCGGCTATGACCAATATTCGCGGCTGCTCGGCCGCTACATCGGCCGCCACATGCCCGGCACGCCGACGATCCTGCCGGTGAACATGCCGGGCGGCGGCGGCATCGTCGCGGCCAACCACGTCGCGCAAGTCGCGCCGCGCGATGGCACGATCCTCACCATGGTCGGACAGGGCCTCGTCGTCGATCAGGCGCTCGGGCTCAACCCGTCGTTCAAGGCGGATCTGCGCACGTTCAACTGGATCGGCAATCTTTCGAAATCGAACCAGATCACGGTCGCCTGGCACACATCGAAGACGAAGTCCTATCAAGATGCGCTGCTGCGCGAAACGCTGATCGGCGCGACCGGCGCCGGATCGATTTCCACGCAATTGCCAGCCTTCTACAACAATATTCTCGGCACGAAATTCAAGATCGTGCACGGCTATCCGGACGGTCGCGATGTCGACATCGCGATGGAGCGCGGCGAGGTCGAGGGACGCGGCACGAACCCGTGGGCGAGCTATCGCGCCATGTCGCCGCGCTTCGTCAGCGAGAAGCTGATCACGCCGCTTCTTCAAGCCGGCCTGAGGCGCGATCCCGATCTGCCCAACGTGCCGCTGATCACCGACGTGACCCCGAAAGAGCACCTGCCGCTCGCCATCTTCATGGCGAAGGCGGTCAGCGTGGGGCGACCCGTTGCGACCACGCCCGGCACGCCGCGCGAGCGCGTCGCCGCCATGCGCCGCGCCTTTGACGAAACGCTGAAGGACCCCGATTTCATTCGCGAAGCCGAGGCGCAGCGCGCGGAAATCGACCCCATGAACGGCGCGGAACTGGAGCGCACGGTCGCCGATCTCATTGGCGCGCCGGCCCAGCTGCGCGAGCGCGTGAAGATTGCGCTGGAACCGAAGGCGCGCGACATGACCTCTGCGCCCGGCGTCAAGGAAGGCGAGAAGGCCAAGGAATGATTTCATCTGAATGGTCCAACATCGACGGACACCGCCTGTTCACGATCTGCGCCTCGACGCCGGCTGAGGGCGACGTCGCGCAGGAGACGGAGCGCAGCATCGACGCCGCGCTCGAAGGCATGGCGGCAGTGGGCCTGGCTCCTGAGAACATCGTGCGCTCGCGCCTGTTCACGCGCGATGCGCAAGGGCGGCAGCAGGCCAGCGACGTCCGTCGCGTGCGGCTGGGCGGCGCCTTGCGTGGCGCGAGTTCGAGCTTCTGGGACCCGGCGCGGCTGGCGAGCGGTGCGCGCGTGCGGATCGAACTCACCGCCATGGATCTCAGCGATGGCGCCAAGGAGGTCGTGGAATATGCCCCGCCGCTGGCGCCGCCAAAATTCGTGCGGCTCGGAGGACTCGTGTTCCTGTCGGGGATCACCGATATGACGCCCGGACTCGCGGCGCAGGTTCCGACCATCCGCGCCGCGGTGGACGCCTCTCTTGGCGACGCCGGAACGAACCTGCGGGCGGCCCGGCTGATGTCGGTTTTCCTCGCCCGCGAGGAAGACCCGCGCGCGGCCCTTGCGCTGGTGGCGACACTTTTTCCCGAGGCGCGCTGCCCGGTGACGCTGACGCAGGTCGGCGGCTATTCCTCGCCGACCAAGCGAATCGAGATTGAAGTCACGGCGGCGGGGGCCTGACCTCGTCAAGGAGCGCAGCGACGCGGCAATCCATCTTCGGCCACATGCGGCCTCTGGATTGCTTCGCTCCACTCGCAATGACGGCATTGATGTACCGCCCAGTCTTGTCCTTTGGTCGCAGAGGCGGGATAAAGGCAGTCAGAGATCCAGCCGCCGCGCTTTCCCCGCGCGGCCCCTCTCAACAATAATAAGGGATGGAAGACAATGGGTGAGTTTGCGCTTGGACAGCCGGTGCCCCGCTTCGAGGACCCGAGGCTCATCCGCGGGGGCGGCCGTTACGCCGATGACGTCAGCCTGCCGGGCATGGTCCACGGCGTCGTCGTGCGCTCGCAATACGCCCATGCGAAAATCCTGAACATCGACACCCGCGCCGCGCAACAGGCGCCGGGTGTGCTGGCCGTGCTCACCGGTGAGGATTGGGCCGCGTCGGGCTTCAACGATCTCCCGATGCCCAAGGGCCGCAAGCGCCGCGACGGTTCGCCGATGCACACCGGCAAGTTCCCCGCGCTGACCAGCGACAAGGTGCGCTGGGTCGGCGATTACGTCGCCTTCGTCATTGCCGAAACGCGCCTGCAGGCGCTCGATGCGGCCGAAATGGTGGCGGTGGAATATCTGCCGTTGACGCCCAATGTCGTCACGGGTGACGCGCCCAACGACAGTACGCCGCTCGTCTGGGACGATTGCGCCAACAACATTTCCTTCGTGCATCTGGAAGGCGACAAGGCAGCGACGGAAGCCGCCTTCGCCAAGGCCGACCATATCGTGCGGCACAAGTTCGTCATCAACCGCGTCACCGCAGCGACGATGGAGCCGCGCGCCTGCGTCGGCAATTACGATCAATTCGCGGATCGCTACACGATCTACACGACGTTGCAGCGCGCGATCCATTATCGCGGCCAGTTAGCGAAAACTCTGCGCGTGCCTGAAAGCAAAGTGCATGTGATCGCCGGCGATATCGGCGGCTCGTTCGGCATGAAGTCGGGCGTCTACAATGAAGTCGCCTTGACGCTGTTCGCATCAAAAGTCGTCGGCCGCCCGGTCAAGTGGACCTCCACGCGTTCGGAGGCGTTTCTGTCTGACGCGCAGGCGCGCGACAATGTCACGGAAGCCGCACTCGCCCTCGACAAAAACGGCAAGTTTCTCGGCCTGCATGTGAAGACCATCGCCAATGTCGGCGCCTATCTGCAGCCCGGCGGCGATGGCGGCGCAACGTCGAATCTCGGCACGCTGGCTGGCGTCTACATGACGCCCGCGATTCATGTCGACGTGACGGCTGTTTTCACCAACACCAATCCGATGCGGCCCTATCGCGGCAACGGTCGCCCGGAAGCTGCTTATGTGATCGAGCGCATCATCGATCTCGCGGCGCTCGAATTGAAGATGGACCCGGCGGAAATCCGCCGCATCAACATCATCCCGCCCTCCGCCATGCCCTACAAGACGCCGCTGAAGTTCGTCTATGATTCCGGCGAATTCGAACAGGGCATGGATCTCGCGCTCAAGATGTCCGACTGGAAGGGTTTCGAGGCCCGCCGTGCGGAAGCAAAGACGCGCGGCAAACTGCGCGGCATCGGCCTGTCCAATTCGATCGAGAAGGCTGCGGCGCCGGGTTTTGAAGGCGCCGAAATTCGCTTCGACCGCTCGGGCACGGTGACGATTCTCTCGGGCGCCGTCACGCAGGGCCAGGGCCACGAGACCATCTTCAAGCAGCTCGTCTGCGACCGTCTCGGCGTGAAGCCCGACGATGTGCATTACGTGCAGGGCGACACGGACGCCGTGTTCCTCGGCGAGGGCACGGGCGGTTCGCGCACGGCCACCGTCGGCGGCTCGGCGCTGCATTATGCGGCGGAGAAGATCGTCGACAAGGCGATGAAGATCGCCGCGAGAATGCTCGGCGACGACGACGTCGATTTCAAGGATGGCATTTTCACTGCGCGCAAGACCAACAAGTCGCTGACCATCAGCGAGATCGCGCGCGGCTCGCTCAATCCGAAAAACCTGCCTGACGGCATGGAAGTTGGCCTCATCGCGAGCGCCGTCTACGCGAACGACCTGATGAACTACCCCAATGGCAGCCATGTCTGCGAACTCGAGATCGACGAGGAGACCGGCAAGGTCGATATCGTGAGCTATAATGTCGTCGATGATGTCGGTACGGTTCTTAACCCATTGCTACTCAAGGGGCAGATCCACGGCGGCGTGGCGCAGGGCGTCGGACAGATGCTGATGGAGGATCTCACCTACGATCCCGCGACCGGCGAATTGCTGGCTGGCTCCTTCGTCGATTACGCCATGCCGCATGCCGACAACTTCTGCCCCATTGAAGTGAAGAGCAATCCGGTGCCGACAGCCACCAATCCCCTCGGCGTCAAGGGCGCTGGCGAGGCCGGTTGCGTCGGCGCCCTGCCCGCCGTCGCCAATGCCTTGGCCAATGCGCTCAGCGTCTTCGGCATCAAGGATGTCCCAATGCCTGCAACCTCCGCGCGCATCTGGGGCATGATTCAGGACGCCAAGAGCGCGACCTCCTGACGTTACGTCAGAATATAGATCAATATATTTGAAAATGAATGGAACATCCGGCTCATGCCGGATGTTCTATATTTGCGCCATGTTATCGGCGCCCGCGGCAAATCCGCGGTGAGAACATGATTTGTCCAAGGAATTTCAGATGGATAATTTCAGCAGGCCGACAAGCGTCAGCGAGAACTCCGATCGCAGCGCTCCATTCGGCGGCACAACCCCATCGGACTGGCTCACCCAATTCCAGCATTGCCTGACACGCCCGGCCCGCGCGCCGACGCGCTTCACGAGCGAAAACCGCATTGTGGAAACTTACCGCCAGATGCGCGTGCGCGCGTTCGGCAAGAGCAAGGCCGGCGCCACGCCGACCTTGATCGTGCCTCCCCTCGCCGTCCACGACGCGGGCTTCGTCGATCTGATGCGCGGACATTCGCTCGTGCAGACCCTTTGCGCCGCAAACGCCGGACAGGTCTATGTGACCGACTGGATGAGCGCGACGCCCGACATGGGACCGCTCTCCATCAATTCCTGTCTAGCGGAGCTCAACATTGCGATCGACGATCTGGGCGGGGAGGTCAATGTCGTTGGCCTCGGCGTCGGCGGTTGCCTTGCGCTCATTCACGCGGCGCGGTTTCCCGGCAAGATCAAGCGGCTCATGCTCGCCGGTGCGCCGGTGGACGTGGACACGCGGCCTTCGCTGATGACGCGCTATGCCCGCAACGTCATCGAATGCGCCGAATTGCCGGACAATGATTCCATCTGCGGCGCACAGAGCCTCTCGCCACTTGGCGCGACGCAAGTCCACGAACGCGCCGCTATGGACACGATGCAACGTAGCGCCGGATCGTTCGCACGCGCCGATCTTGACGCGATTGCAAAATACACGGACTGGGCGGCGCGCAGCATTGACGTGCCCGGTCGTTATGCGCGCGAAGTGCTGACGCAAATCTTCGCCGGCAATCTACTGGCGACCGGCGGCTTCATCGCGCTCGGTCGCAAGATCGACCTGCGCGATGTGACGCTTCCGCTGTTCGTGCTGGCGGGCGCCCGCGACGAGATCACGCCGAAGCTGCAGGCGCTTTCCGCCATGAAACTTGTCGGCACGGCGAAAGCCCGCATGCGCAGCCTTGTGGCGCCATGCGGACATTTCTCGTTGTTCGTCGGCGCGGGAACGCTGTCGCGCGAATGGCGCACCATCGCTGGATGGCTGACGTCCTCCGCACCGCTGGTTCGAAAGCCAGCGCTCAAACCATCGCGGGCAGCGCTTCCAGCAGGCGACCATATCCGGAGCGCGGCTCCCTGACATGCAGGCGCTTCTGGAATTCCCAGACGCGCGCTGTCACCGGATGCACCACTGGCACGCCGAGATCGCGCTCAAGCATGTCCACGATGTGCAGCGTGCGCCATCCGGAGCCGAGCATATAAATAGCGTCGCCGCCGCCTGCATCCAGGAAGCTCTTCTTGATGTGCGCATAGATGAGCTCGCCTGAGAGCTCCTGCACCTTGTTGAACGGCACGTCGATGCCAGCCATGCAGCGAACATCGAAACCGGCGTCGCGGAAATAGCGCGCGAAGGTCTCGTTGATCTCGCCGTGGAAGTAAGTCGCGCCGACGATGGACTTAACGCCGAGCGCGCGCAGCGCTGCGATGTGGTTCTGTCCTGCGGTGAAAATCGGCGTCTTGTATTTCTCTTCCCAGCCACCCACCAGTCGCGTCTCTTCCTCGCGGCCCAGCACCATGAAGGGCGGCGCGCCGTTGGGATGGATGGCGTCGCAGCCCTGCTCGGCGCAGAGCGCGACCTGGGTTTCATAAGCGCCCATCACCGTGCCGAATTCCTCGCGCGTGCCGCGGCTGATGTTGATGAACAGCGGGATGACGCCGATGCCCTCGGGCAGCAGGCGAATGAATTCCTCCGTCGCGCCGGGGCGCAATGTGGGATGGATGATGCCGGCGATGCCGCGCCATGCCGAAAAGGCCATTGATGTTCCTCCCTTTTGCCGCGCGCTCTCTTGGCGCTGGTCAGGGAGCGATCATGCCTTATGGTTCACCTGTTTGAAAGGCCTTGCGGCCTTATGGCTTGCCGCTTTGGAAGGGCTCGCGGCCGCGAGGCTCCGCCGTGTGCTCGCGCAGGCCATTGCCATGCTCATCGACCTCGCGCAGCAGCACCGGATAGCCCCAGAGGTCGGCGAGATAGCCCAGCACTTCGCTGGCCTCGCGCGAGGCGAGGAGGCGGCCCTCTCGCACCGAATGCTGCACGATGAGACGGCGGTCGCCCGCGAGATCAACCGATACGACCTCGATCTGCGGATCGGTGTGGCCGACGTCATATTCGCGCGCGAAGGCGCGGCGGATGCGTCGATATCCGCGCTCGTCGTGGATCGCCTCGACGCGCAAGGTCGGCTCGGCCGGATCGTCGACAAGGTGGAACATGCGCCAGTCGCGCATGACGCGCGGCGACAGATATTGCGAGATGAAGCTCTCGTCGCGGTAATGCGCCCAGATGTCCTTCAGCGCATTCACGGGATCGTTGCAGCCGGCGAGTTCGGGGAACCAGTCGCGGTCTTCATCCGTCGGCTTGACGCAGATACGCTCGAGATCGGTCATCATGGCGAAGCCGAGCGCATAAGGGTTGATGCTGGAGAAACGGCGGTCGTCGAACTGCGGCTGGAACACGACATTCGTGTGGGATGTCAGGAATTCCAGAAACGCGCCGTCGGTGATGTTACCGCTCTCGTGCAGGCGGTTCATGATCTTGTAATGCGTGTAAGTGGCGACGCCCTCGTTCATTACCTTGGTCTGGCGCTGCGGATGGAAATATTGCGCGAGCAGACGTACGATGCGCAGCACTTCGCGCTGCCATGGCGCCAGACGCGGCGCGGTCTTCTCAAGGAAGTAGAGAATATTCTCCTGCGGCAGTTCGAGCAGATTGGCGAGATGCTCCTCGGGACTCGTGCGCGGGGTCTTTGGAGCGCCGCCGGGCAGCGTTTCCCAAAGTTCGTTGTAGACTTTCTCGTCATGCTCGCGCCGCTCCTTGGCGCGCGCCTGCTCGGTCTTGAAATCCATCTTGCGGCGGCGTGGCGAGCGATGAACGCCGTGGCTCATCAAGGCATGGGCGGCGTCGATCAAGCGCTCGACGTTGCGCTCGCCATAGGTCTCCTCGCAATGCGCAATGTAGGTGCGCGCAAATTGCAAATAGTCGAGAATGCCGGTGGCGTCCGTCCAGTCGCGGAACAGCTGGTTGTTTTTAAAGAAGTGGTTGTGGCCGAAGGCTGCATGCGCAATCACCAGCGTCTGCATCAACGCCGAATTGCCTTCCATCACATAGGAAATGCACGGGCTCGAATTGATAACGAGCTCATAGGCGAGGTCCGTGTAGCCCTTGCGGTAATGGCCTTCGTGCTGGACGAAACGTTTGCCGAACGACCAATGGCCGTAATAGATCGGCATGCCCGAGCCCGCATAGGCGTCGAGCATCTGCTCGGAGGTGATGACTTCGATCTGGTTGGGATAGACATCGAGTTTCAACTCGCCCAGAGCGATTTCTTCGACCCTATCGTGGATGCGCTGGATCGTCTCGAAGCTCCAGTCGGCTCCCTCGAACAGAAGAGCGCTCATGTCGTCTCCAGGGCCTCGTTCCGCCGCCTGAACAATTCGCGGAAGACCGGATAGATTTCCTGCCGCGTCGTGACCCGGCGCATCGCCGGACCGGGTTCGAGATTGTCGTAGGTCTTCCACAAGCTCGATGTCGGCGTGTCGCTGTGCGGCTCGTCGACTTCGAGGTAAGCGTAATATTGGCTGAGCGGCAGCAGGCCGTCGCGCATCAGCGCGGTGGCGCGGTCGTTGTCGCCATTCTCGTTGTCACCGTCGGAGGCCTGCGCAATGTAGATGTTCCAGTCGGCGACCGGATACCGCTCCTCGATGATTTTCAGCGCTTCCTGCAAAGCCGACGACACGCGCGTACCGCCCGTTTCGCGGCTCTCGAAGAAGGTCTTTTCATCGACCTCCTTGGCCTCGTCCGTGTGCCGGATGAAGACGACCTCGACCTGCTTGTAGCGTTTCTGCAAGAACACGTAGAGCAGCATGAAGAAGCGCTTCGCCATGTCCTTCATGTGCTCGGTCATCGAGCCCGATACGTCCATGATGCAGAACATCACAGCCTGCGCGATGGGCCGCGGCGAGGGCTCGAACCGGCGATAACGAATATCGATGGGATCGATATAGGGAATGGCGCGCGTGCGCACGCCATGCGTTTCAATCAGGACGCGCAAGCGCGCGGCTTCTGCCTCGTCGCGCAGCTCTTCGGCGAGGCGCAGCGCGTCCTGCAGCGCGTCGAGATCTTCCGACTTTGGTCGCCGCAACGCCATGCGACGCGACAAGGCATTCCGCATGGTGCGCGAAATCGCGAGATTGGCGGGCGATCCCGATTTGGTGTAGCCGGCGCGCCGCATGCCGGTCGAATCCGTCAGCGACAATTTGCGACGTTCGAGATCTGGCAGCTCGAGATCTTCAAGAAACAGGCTGAGGAATTCTTCCGCCGACAGCGCGACCTTGAACTCATCCTCGCCACCGCCGCCCTGCCCCGAACCACTGCCCGATCCCTTGCCCTTGCCGCTGCCTGAGCCTTGTGGACGCGCAATTCGATCGCCTTCAAGAAACTCCTTGTTTCCGGGCAGAACGCGGCTATGCAGGCCATCGGAGCCGGTGTGGAACGACGGCTCGTCAATGCCGCGCGCCGGGATGATGACGACGCCGCCCTCGCCCACTTCGCGGATCGGCCGCGACGCGGAAACATTCCGGACCGCCTCGCGCAAAACCTTGCCCGCACGCCGGAGAAAGCGCTGCCGGTTCGGCAGGCTCTTCCCGGACGGATTCAGGCGGCGGTCGATGACATACATCATGCATCTCCGTCAGGCGGATTGCTTAACCCGCATGTACCATTCCACGAGACGACGGACCTGACGTTCGGTGTAGCCGCGCGCCGCCATGCGCGAGACGAAATCGGAGTGTTTCTTCTCCGTCTCGCCGTCCTTCTTCGAGCCGAAGCTGATGACCGGCAGCAGGTCTTCGACCTGGCTGAACATGCGCCGCTCAATGACTTCCCGGATTTTCTCATAAGAAGTCCACGATGGATTCTTGCCGCCATTCGCTGCGCGCGAGCGAAGCGCGAATTTCACGACTTCGTTGCGGAAGTCTTTCGGGTTGGCGATGCCGGCTGGCTTTTCGATCTTGGTCAGCTCCTGATTGAGTAATTCGCGATCCAGCAATTGCCCGGTGTCGGGGTCCTTGAAGTCGAGATCCTCGATCCAGGCGTCAGCGTAGTCGACATAACGATCGAACAGATTTTGCCCGTAATCGTGGTAGCTCTCAAGATAGGCCTTCTGGATCTCATGCCCAATGAATTCTGCGTAACGTGGCGCGAGCTCGGCCTTGATATATTCAAGGTAGCGCTTCTCCACATCAGGCGGCAGCTGGTCGCGACGGATCGCCTGCTCGAGCACGAACATCAGATGCACGGGATCGGCGCCGATCTCCACGGAATCATGGTTGAACGCCGCCGCCAGAACCTTGAAGGCGAAGCGCGTCGAGATGCCGTCCATGCCCTCGTCGGGTCCCGCCGCATCCTTGTATTCCTGCAGCGAGCGGGCGCGCGGATCGGTCTCGCGAATGCTGTCGCCATCGTAGACGCGAAGCTTCGAGAAGGCCGACGAGTTTTCGTGCACGCGCAGGCGCGACAATACGGAGAAGCGCGCCAGCATCTCGAGCGTTGCCGGAGCGCAAGGCGCCGCCGCCAGTTCCGAGCCGCGGATCAGCTTGTCGTAAATACGCTGCTCTTCGGTCGCACGCAGGCAGTAGGGCACCTTGATGAGGTAAATACGATCGAGGAACGCCTCGTTATTTTTATTCGTGCGGAAGGTCTGCCATTCGGATTCGTTCGAATGGGCGAGGATGATGCCGGCAAACGGAATCGCGCCAATATTTTCGGTGCCGATGTAATTGCCTTCCTGCGTCGCGGTCAGCAACGGATGCAGCATCTTGATCGGCGCCTTGAACATCTCGACGAATTCGAGAATGCCCTGGTTGGCGCGGTTCAAGCCGCCCGAGTACGAATAAGCATCGGGATCGTTCTGCGCGAGCGTCTCGAGTTTGCGGATGTCGACCTTGCCGACCAACGATGAAATATCCTGGTTGTTTTCATCGCCCGGCTCGGTCTTCGCCACCGCGATCTGGCGCAGGCGCGAGGGCAGCAGTTTCACAACCGTGAACTTTGAAATGTCGCCGCCGAATTCGTCCAGCCGTTTCAGGCACCACGGCGACATCAATCCGGTGAGGCGGCGACGCGGGATCTTGAATTGTTGTTCGAGTTCGGCGCCCATCGCTTCGGGATCGAACAAGGCAAGCGGCGATTCGAAGACGGGGCTGATGTCATTGCCGGCCTTGAGAACATAGATCGGCTTCACTTCCATCAGCGCCTTGAGGCGTTCGGCGAGCGAAGACTTGCCGCCGCCGACCGGCCCGAGCAAGTAAAGAATCTGCTTGCGCTCTTCGAGGCCCTGCGCCGCGTGGCGGAAGAAAGCGACGATGCGCTCGACCGTGTCTTCCATGCCGTAGAATTCGGCGAAGGCCGGATAGGTGCGGATGGTGCGGTTCGAGAAGATGCGCCCCAGCCGCGCATCCTTGCTCGTGTCGACAACGACGGGTTCGCCGATCGCCGCGAGAATACGCTCTGGCGCACTCGCGTAAGCCATCGGGTCAGTCTGGCAAAGTTCCAGATATTCGGGAACCGACATTTCGATTTCACGTCGGTTCTGGAATGTCTCCGAATAACGGGTCAGGAGATCGTGCGCAAAGGTCATGTCCCATCCTCGATCCGAACGGCGCCTGCAACGACTCGTAGTTCTATCTAAGGCTTGCGGTAACGGCCCCGCTTGTCAACGCAACATCTACGCCAAGGTTTCAGGTCAACGTGCGCGCCATCTGCAATCTGCATTATCAATGCGCAGATGGCGGTATGGTGGCGCGTGCGTGCGCCAAGTTTCAAAGCATCATCAATTTTTTTGACTAGCCTCGACATTTTCTTCGCGAAAGCCAGATTTTTCAGGGCTTTCGAACCGGATCCCAAAGCCGCGACAGGCGTCCATCTACGCAAGCTAGCCCGAAACCGATTGCGGCGAGACCGACAAATTGCCGCGCCGCGGGCTGTTTAGCAGGAAACAACACAGCGATGCCGCGCGCACTGACGGCGATCAAAACCGGGAGAAGATGCAGATTTGTCGCACCTGCGGCTGTGCATAAATGAAAGTAGATCACGCCGTATAATTGGATCAGCACTCCAGCCGGGCCGCTGCCAGTCATCTTTTTCGCCGCGAGTCGCAAAATGCGCGACGGGAGCTGATTGTTTTCATCAGAATGCCCCTCCGGTGAAAAGGGCTTTGCAGCCAGAGCCGCGCCGCAACCCGGCGACGTCGCAAACATTGACCGGCCGCATGCGCACCAGCGAGCCCAAAAGCGACGGCAGGAACCGCGTTCTTACGCGCAACATAGAAGTGTTGCGCGCCGAGCGTGCGCGCATGATGTCACAATCTCCGCTGAGCGACCGCATCGCCGACGTCATCACGCGTTTTACGGGCAGTATGGCGTTCGTGATCATTCACATCGCGATCGTCGCAGACTGGATCCTCATCAACACAGGCGCGCTGCCTCTTGCGGCCTTCGATCCGACCTTCGTCATTCTGGCGACAGCCGCCTCGGTCGAGGCGATCTTTCCGTCGACCTTCGTCCTCATTTCGCAAAATCGCGCCTCTGAACTCGCCGACCGCCGCGCCGATCTCGACGTGCAGATCAACCTGCTCGCCGAACACGAGGTTACGAAACTGGTCGGGCTGGTCACCAGGATCGCCGAGCAGATCGGCGTCCCGGTCGATCAGAGCGAGATTGCGGAGCTGAAACAGGATGTCGCGCCGGAAGCCGTGCTGGAAAGGACCAACCAGGAGGAATCGCCGACCAAGGGCTGAAGGGACCTGCTTCTGAAAGGGCCCGCTCCCTTTTCAAGGAGCGGGCAAGTCAGGGAGGAAACGCCCAAGAGGGCGCACGCCGCTCCGACAGCCCGAAGGCGTCAGAACGAAGCATCGCGCCTATGCAAAACGCGCGCCGTGGCCCCGCCCAAGCAGCGGACCTGACTGGAGTTTGGCCAAGCCGCCTCTTTGGGCGCCGCATGGCTGACAAGCGAGCAACCTAGCGGACGTAAGTGGGAGGCGCGTAGCGGTAGACGACAGGGTTGCACTCGATGACCAGCGGGCGGGGCGGCGTCGGCGCTCCATAGATGAACTCGTACATGTCGGGGCCGGCCAGCCAGAGGCGAAACGCGTGGCGAGCCTCAGCAGGGCCGCGGCAGAAGTCCGCCCGCCCGAAGGCGTAGGTCTGGCCTTGCGTCTGGGCCAGGCCAGGCGCGGCGACCATTGCGGAGAGGCATGAGAGGGCGGCGGCCAGTGTCACGATGCTCTTTCGCATGAGTGTGTCCTCCCTCGGGTCAGAGACCTTGGGAACAAACGCCTGAAACGAGAGTTCGGACGCCCCACGGCAACGGTGCGGTATCGGCGGCATTTTTTGACCTGATCCTGAACCTCCATTATCTGTGTGCGCGCTACATGCGTCCGGCGCTCAGGCGCCGGGGCTGCTCCCAGACTTTGGTGGTCCTCATGCCTGCTTATCGTTCACGCACCACGACCCACGGCCGCAACATGGCCGGCGCGCGCGGCCTCTGGCGCGCCACCGGCATGAAGGACGAGGATTTCGGCAAGCCAATCATCGCAGTCTGCAATTCCTTCACGCAATTCGTGCCGGGCCACGTCCACCTGAAGGATCTCGGCCAGCTCGTCGCGCGCGAGATCGAAAAGGCCGGCGGCGTCGCCAAGGAATTCAACACGATCGCGGTGGACGACGGCATCGCCATGGGGCATGGCGGCATGCTCTACAGCCTGCCCTCGCGCGAGGTGATCGCCGACGCCGTCGAATACATGGCCAACGCCCATTGCGCCGACGCGCTCGTCTGCATCTCGAATTGCGACAAGATCACGCCCGGCATGCTGATGGCCGCCATGCGCCTCAACATCCCCGCCGTCTTCGTCTCCGGCGGCCCGATGGAAGCCGGCAAATACATCCATGAGGGCGTCTCCAAGAAGATCGACCTGATCGACGCCATGGTCGCCGCCGCTGACGACAAATATTCCGACGCGGAAGTCGAGAGCATCGAGCGCTCGGCCTGCCCGACCTGCGGCTCGTGTTCGGGCATGTTCACCGCCAATTCGATGAACTGCCTGACCGAGGCCCTCGGCCTGTCGCTGCCCGGCAACGGCACGACGCTGGCCACCCACGCCGACCGCAAGCGCCTGTTCGTCGAGGCCGGCCATCTCATCGTCGACATCACGCGCCGCTATTACGAGCAGAACGACGAAAGCGTGCTGCCGCGCTCGGTCGCCAATTTCAAGGCGTTCGAAAACGCCATGGCGCTCGACATTTCGATGGGCGGCTCGACCAACACCGTGCTGCACATCCTTGCCGCCGCGCATGAGGGCGGGATCAATTTCACGATGGAAGACATCGACCGCCTGTCGCGCCGCGTGCCCGTGCTCTGCAAGGTCGCGCCCGCGGTCGCCGACGTGCACGTCGAAGACGTGCATCGCGCCGGCGGCATCATGTCGATCCTCGGCCAGCTCGCCAACGCCGGCCTGCTGCACACCAACACGCCGACCGTGCACGCGCCGACCATGGGCGACGCGCTCGATCGCTGGGATATCAGCCGCTCGAATTCGGAGAGCGTGCGCACTTTCTACCGCGCCGCGCCGGGCGGCGTGCCGACGCAGACCGCCTTCAGCCAGGATCGCCGATGGGACGATCTCGACACGGATCGTGCGACAGGCGTCATCCGCGACGCCGAGCACGCCTTCTCAAAGGATGGCGGCCTTGCGGTGCTGAGCGGCAACATCGCGCTCGACGGCTGCATCGTGAAGACGGCGGGCGTGGACGAGAGCATCCATGTCTTCGCCGGTCCGGCGCGCGTCTTCGAGAGCCAGGACGATGCGGTGGACGCGATCCTGCGCGGCAAGATCAAGGCGGGCGACGTCGTTGTCATCCGCTACGAGGGTCCGCGCGGCGGTCCGGGCATGCAGGAAATGCTGTACCCGACGAGCTACATCAAATCGAAGGGCCTCGGCAAAGCCTGCGCGCTGATCACCGATGGCCGCTTCTCGGGCGGCACGTCGGGCCTGTCCATCGGCCACATGTCGCCGGAAGCCGCCGAGGGCGGCGCCATCGGCCTGATCGAGGAAGGCGACCACATCGAGATCAACATCCCGAAGCGCTCGATCAACCTCGCGATCTGCCACGAGGAACTCGACCGCCGCCGCGCCGCCATGGAGGCGCTGGGCAAGAAGGCCTGGAAGCCGAAGGCCCGCGACCGCTTTGTCTCGACCGCGCTGCGCGCCTATGCGGCCCATACCACCAGCGCCGCGCGCGGCGCAGTGCGGGTCGTCCCGGAAGAATAAGAAAACGGCGCCTTCGGGCGCCGTTTTGCTTTATCCAAAGACAACAAAAAACAACGGGCGGACCCGCATGAGCATTCGCATTCCCGCGCTGATCAAACGCAACATGGCGCTCTTTGCGCTATCGCAGAGTTTCACCGGCGCAGGCATGCAATTCGTCTACGGGCTCGGACCGCTGATGATCGTCAGCGTCAGCGGCTCGCCCGATCTCGCGGGACTGTCGGTCGCGCTGATCGGCCTGTCGCGGTTTCTGGTGTCCTACCCGATCGGCAAGATCACCGACAATTACGGACGCAAGCGCGGCATCCTGCTGGGCCTCGCGCTGGCGCTGGTCGGCACGCTCATCGTTGGCTTCGCGCAGGATTGGCGCAATCTCTGGCTGCTGATCTTCGGCATCCTCGCCTTCGGCATGGGCATGAACGCCGCGCAGCAGATGCGCGTCGGCGCGACCGACATGGTGCCTCAGCGGCTGCGCGGACAGGCGCTGGGCTACATTGCGCTGGGCACATTCGCGGGGCTCATCCTCAGCCCCGGCGTCGTCAACCTGTCGGAGCGTTTGGCTGCGACCAGCGGCTCCGATCCCATGGCGCTGCCCTGGCTGATGCTGCCGGTGCTTATAATCGCGGGCGCCGTGCTGGTTCACTTCGTGAAGCCCGACCCGAAGGAGATAGGCCAGAATCTCGGGCGCTATTACCCGGGATATGTCGAGCCGCCGCACCCGGCCGGCAAGGCGACCGACTTCTCGACCATGGGCCTCATGCGCCATGCGCCGACGCGCCTCGCCATCGCCTGCAATGCTGCGGGACAAGGCAACATGTCGATCGTTATGGTGCTGACCTCGCTGGTTCTCGCGCACCACGGCCATTCGCTCACCGCCATCGCGTGGGCGCATCTGTTTCACTCGGCGGGCATGTTCGCCTTCTCGATCCCGATCGGGCGTCTCTGCGACCGCATCGGCCGGGGACGCGTCATGTATCCGGGCGTGGTGATGACCATTGCGGGCGCGGCGATGGTCGGCCTGACGTCGGGCTATATCGCCATCACCTTCGGCACGTTCCTCGTCGGCCTCGGCTGGGCGGCCTCAAACGTCGCCTCGACCGCCCTGCTTGCGGATGAAGTCGAGACCGGCGCGCGTGGCCGGGCCATCGGCACCAATGATTCCTTCGCGGGCGGCGCCAGCCTCGTGCTCTCGCTCATCACCGGCCCGCTGGTCAGCTACGCCGGGCTCCCGGCCGCCGGCCTGTTCGCCGCGCTCGTCGCCGCCGTGCCGCTGCTGATGGCGCTCTCGGTGCGCATCTCCGCGGGCAAGCGCGTCGCGACCAAGCAGGCATGACGCAGACCAACATCCTGCCCTGGCGCCATGCCGCGCTGGCGGTCGCCATCATGGCGATCTGGGGCTCGAATTTCGTGGTGATGAAAGTCGCGCTCGGGCAGCTGCCGCCGCTGCTCTTCGCGGGACTTCGTTTTCTGTTCGCCGTGCTGCCGGCGATCTTCTTCGTGCCATGCCCGCAGATACCCTGGCGCGAGCTGGCGGCTTACGGCGTGCTGATCGGCGTTGGCCAGTTCGGCATCATGTTCTTTGCGCTCAACGGTTACATCTCGCCGGGCCTCGCCTCGCTGGTTATCCAGATGCAGGTGTTCTTCACCATAGCTCTCGCCATGACGCTCAACGGCGAGAAGCTCGCGCCGCTGCAATGGCTGGCGCTGGGGCTGGCGGGCGCCGGGCTCGTGCTCATCGGCGCGCATACGGATTCCGAGACATCCGTCACCGGCCTGCTGCTGACGCTCGTTGCGGCGCTGTGCTGGGCATTGGCGAACATCGTCGCGCGGCGGGCGGGCCGCGTGGACATGCTGGGCTATGTCGTCTGGTCATCCCTCTTCGCCGCGCCGCCGCTTTTCGTGCTCGCCTTCGCGCTGGAGGGCTCCGCCGCGTGGCGGGCCCTGCACGAGGCCGACGCCGCAACCTGGGGCGCTGTCCTCTGGCAGAGCGTCGGCAACACCCTCTTCGGCTATGCGGCCTGGGCCTGGCTTTTGGCGCGCCACCCGGCGGCGTTGGTGTCGCCCATGGCCCTGCTGGTGCCGGTGTTCGGGCTCGGAACATCGGCGCTGTGGCTGGGCGAAGGCCTGCCACCGTGGAAGATCGGCGCGACGCTGCTCGTGCTGGGAGGGCTGGCGCTCAACCTTGCCGCGCCCCTGCTGCGCCGCAGGCCTTAGGCGCGCGCAAGTTGCAGGTTTCGGGCAAGGCGGCTCGGCGTGGCGTGCTCAATGGCGAGCGTCAGGTCAGCCAGCGCCGACATGGCGTTGATCCGCGCCGTCATCACCGCGCCAAGGGGCGAGGCAGCGCCGCCCTCCTCCATCACGGCCGCATGGGTGAGCTCCAGCGCATTCCAGATGACCATCTGGGTGGCTCTCACAATTTCGGGCGTGGGCTCGACAAGGCCACGAATATCGGCCATTCGCTCTACCACCTCGATGTCGAGCAGTCGCCAGGCGTGCCTATTGGCGGCGGTCGCCTCAATGCCGGAACGGACAATGGCGACTAAAATCTGGAGTATTTCACCTAGATGCACGACATCCTCTTGACGCAACCGAACGACATTGGCGTTCGGCTAACGTTCGAGCGATACATAAACGGCGCCGGTCTGTTGAAAAACATTTCCGGCGACGGGCAGGAGCAAAGATGACGGGCGAAACGGACAAGATCGAGGCGCTCGTCGCGCGGACCGACACGCTTGAGGCGACCGTCGCGTATCAGAGCGAGGCGATCGAGGATCTCAACAAGACGATCACGGCGCAATGGAAGGTCATCGACAGGCTGAAGCGCAGCCTCGATGTGCTCTCCGACCGCGTGCAGGAGGCGGAAAGCGGCACCGGCCTGAGCGCGCCAGAACCACCGCCGCCGCATTATTGAGATGCACGAAGCCCCGCCCCCACACGGCGCCGTCATGCGCGCATCCACCCGCGAGGTCGTCCTGCTCGATGCGCAAGACAGGCCAATTGGCGCCATGGGCAAGCACGCCGCGCATATGCGCGGGCTGTACCATAGGGCGATCTCGATCGTGCTGGTCGATCGCATGGGCCGGCAATTGCTGCAGCAACGCGCCTTCACGAAATATCATTGCGGCGGGCAATGGTCGAACGCCTGTTGCTCGCACCAGATGGCGGGGGAAAGCTCGCAAGCCGCCGCGCAGCGCAGGCTCTATGACGAGCTGCGATTGCGCACACCGCTCGTCCAGCTCGCCCGCGTCCGCTACCGCGCGCGCGTCGGTCGGCTCGTCGAGCATGAATGTGTCGATCTGTTCGTCGGCCTCGTCGATGAAGCGCCACGCTTCAACCCGAAGGAGGTCGCGCAAGTGGCGTGGCTGTCGCCCGGCGCGCCGCATGCGCATGATCCGCTGACGCCATGGTCGGCGCTTTATGTGAAGCTGTTCGGCTTCGATATTCCGAGGCGCCGCGCGCTCGGCCTCGATGACGGCGCGGTGCGCGATGGCGGGCCGGTGTTTCAGCTCTGAACCTTCAATCGCGACAGCCCGCGCCCAGATCGTCGAGGATCGGGCAATCTGGCCGCGCATCGCCGTGGCAATCGGACACGAGGCGGCGCAGCGCGCCAGCCATCGCCTGCATCTCGATGATGCGCGCCTCGAGATCTTCCAGATGGCCCAGCGCGATGCGGCGCACCTCGCGGCTCGGCCGGTCGCCATCGCGCCAGAGCGCCAGCAGCGTGCGAATCTCCTCGATCGAAAAGCCGAGCCGCCGCGCCCTGCCGATGAACCGCAATTCGTGGATCTCGCGGTCGCCGTAATCACGATAATCATTGTCGCGCCGGGCCGGCGGCTGCAGCAGGCCGATGGCCTCGTAATGCCGGATCATCTTGGCGCTGACGCCCGTCATGCCCGCAGCGGCTCCGATGTTCATGGTCTTGTTTCCCGCTTGACCTTCCCACGATGGGAAGGTGTAGATCCTCACCTCAAGAATCACAATCGGAACCGAAGTCATGACCGGCGACAATGCGCACCAACACACGGCCTCCTGCTGCGCGGGCCATGCGCCGATGGAAAAATCCAGGGATGCGGCGGCCAAGGACGGCAAGGCGCGCGACCCGATCTGCGGGATGAGCGTCGACATCGCCACCGCCAAGCACAAGACCCCTTGCGACGGACTGGAGTTCTACTTCTGCAGCGCGGGCTGCCGGACGCGCTTCCAGGCCGACCCCGAGCATTATCTCGCCATCCGCAAGCGCGACCCGGTCTGCGGCATGGAAGTCGCCGCCGCGACGACGCCCCATTACGTGCGGCTTGAAAAGCAGGGCTATTTCTTCTGCTCGGCCGGGTGCCAGGCGAAATTCGAGGCCGACATCCCCCGCTACACCGGCGCCAGGCCGGCCCCCGCAGCCGCGCCCGCGCCCGAGGGCGCGATCTTCACCTGCCCGATGCACCCCGAAATCCGGCAGCCCGGACCGGGCTCTTGCCCGATCTGCGGCATGGCGCTCGAACCCGAGACGCCCACCGCCGACGATGGCCCCAACGCCGAATATGTTGACATGGTGAAGCGGCTGTTCATCGCCGTTCCACTCGCGCTGCCTGTCGTTATTCTTGAAATGAGCGGACATTTCGGCGCGCTAGACTGGCTGTCGCCGCGCATGTCGAGCTTCATCCAGTTCGGCTTCGCGCTGCCAATCGTGTTCTGGGCCGGCGGGCTGTTCTTCGAGCGCGGCTGGCAATCACTTCGCACGCGCAACCTGAACATGTTCACGCTGATCTCGATGGGCACCGGCGTCGCCTTCATCTACAGCGTCTTCGCGACTTTCGCCCCTAGCCTGTTTCCGCCCGCCTTCCAACATCACGACGGCTCCGTGCCGATCTATTTCGAAGCGGCCTCGGTCATCATCGTGCTCGTGCTCGTCGGCCAGGTGCTCGAATTGCGCGCGCGCGAACAGACGGGCGGCGCCATTCGCGCGCTGCTCGACCTTGCGCCGACAACGGCGCGCCGCACGCATGCCGATGGCGAAGACGAGGTCATCAGCCTCGATCTCGTGCATGTCGGCGACAGCCTGCGGGTGCGCCCCGGCGACAAGATCCCCGTCGATGGACGCGTGATCGAAGGCCGCAGCGCGGTCGATGAATCGCTCGTCACCGGCGAGAGCATGCCGGTGACGAAACAGGCCGGCGACAGGCTGATCGGCGGCGCCATCAACGGCAGCGGCGCCATGGTCATGCGCGCCGAAAAAATAGGCCGCGACACGATGCTCGCGCAGATCGTCCAGATGGTGGCGCAAGCGCAGCGCAGCCGCGCGCCGATCCAACGCCTCGCCGATCAGGTGTCGGGCTGGTTCGTGCCGCTGGTGCTCGGCGTCGCGATCATCGCCTTCATCGCGTGGTCGATGTTCGGCCCCGAGCCGCGCATGACGTTCGGCCTTGTCGCCGCCGTCTCCGTGCTGATTATCGCCTGCCCGTGCGCGCTTGGGCTCGCCACGCCCATGTCGATCATGGTCGGCGTTGGACGCGGCGCGCAGGCTGGCGTGCTGATCCGCAATGCAGAAGCGCTGGAGCGGATGGAAAAGATCGACACGCTCGTCGTCGACAAGACCGGCACGCTGACTGAAGGCAAGCCGCGTGTGACAAGTGTCGTTGCGGCGCAGGGCTTTTCGGAAGACGAGGTGTTGCGACTGGCCGCCAGCGTTGAAACGCCGAGCGAGCATCCGCTCGCTGCCGCTATCGTTGCGGCGGCGCAAGAGCGCGGGCTTGTGTTGGGCGCCGTCACGAATTTCGATCAGCCGACAGGACGCGGCGCGCAAGGCCTCGTCGAGGGCCGCACACTCGCCATCGGCAACGCCGCTTTTCTCGCGAGCCTTGGCGTTGATGCTGGCGCGCTGGCGGCGCAGGCCGAGCATCTGCGCGCCGAGGGCGCGACTGCCGTGTTCCTCGCCATTGATGGCGTCGCCTGCGGCGTGCTCGCCATCGCCGATCCGATCAAGACGACCACGCCTGCGGCGCTCCGCGCGTTACAGGATGCGGGCGTGCGCATCGTCATGCTCACCGGCGACAATCGCACCACGGCGATGGCGGTCGCCGGCAAGCTCGGCATCACAGAAGTTGAAGCCGATGTCTTGCCCGACGCCAAGCGCGCGGTCGTTGACAAGTTGAAGGCTGAAGGCCGCATCGTCGCGATGGCGGGCGATGGCGTCAATGATGCGCCAGCGCTTGCGGCAGCCGATGTCGGCATTGCGATGGGAACCGGCACGGATGTGGCGATTGAAAGCGCCGGCATCACGCTGCTGCAGGGCGACCTGCATGGCATCGTGCGCGCGCGTCGCCTGTCGCATGCCGTGATGAGCAACATAAGGCAGAACCTCGTTCTCGCCTTTGTCTACAATGCTGCCGGCGTGCCGATCGCCGCTGGCCTTCTGTATCCGGTGTTCGGCCTTCTGCTGTCGCCGATTTTCGCCGCCGCCGCCATGGCGCTGTCATCCGTCAGCGTCATCGGCAATGCGTTGCGCCTGCGCGTTACGCCCCTCGACTAGGAGATTCGACATGCGTCTTGCTTTCACTCTCGGCTTGCTTCTCGTAGCTGCTCCGGCTCTTGCGCAATCCTCCCATAATCATGCCGCGCCGACACACGCGACCATGCCGGCCTCGCCGGTCGTGCAGGCGTTCACTGCCGCGAATGCAAAGATGCATCACGACATGAACATTCCGCTCACCGGTGACGCCGACCGCGATTTCATGCAAGGCATGATCCCGCATCATCAAGGCGCCATCGACATGGCGAAAGTCGTCTTGCAATACGGCTCCGACCCGCAGGTGCGCAAACTTGCGCAGGACGTGATTGCCGCGCAGGAAAAAGAAATCGCCGAGATGAAGGCATGGCTCGCGAACCACAAGAAGTGAGGGCCATGCTCGATCCGTTTTATCTTATCGTCGACGATTGCCGCTGGCTGGAGCGCCTGCTTCCGCACGGGTTGAAGCTCGTGCAGCTGCGCATCAAGGATGCGCAGGAGAGCGCGTTGCGCGAACAGATCCGCCAAGCGCGCGATCTTTGCGCGCAACACGGCGCGACGCTGGTCGTCAATGATTACTGGCGCCTCGCGATCGATGAAGGGTGCAACTTCATCCATCTCGGACAGGAAGATCTTGTCGATGCCGATGTCGGCGCCATCCGCCGCGCGGGATGCCGGCTTGGCGTCAGCACGCATGATGTGCGCGAGCTCGATGTCGCGCTGGCCGTCGCGCCAGATTACATCGCGCTCGGCCCCGTGTTTCCCACCACGCTGAAACAGCTCGAGTGGGCGCCGCAAGGCGTCGCGCGCGTGGCCGAATGGAAGGCGCTGTTGAAAGACACACCGCTCGTCGCCATTGGCGGGCTCACGCCGGAACGCGCGCGCGCGGTGCTGGATGCCGGCGCCGATTCAGCAGCCGTCGCCACAGATGTCCTCGGCCATCCCGATCCGGAAGCGCGCGTGCGCGAATGGATCGCCGTCACCCGCGCGCCAAAGCGAGCAGGCTGACAACTTCCTCGTCTTCGGTCTGCCTGAAATCGGCATAGTGGAATCCGACGGCCTGGAAATCGTCCCGGGCGTTGAGGCAGACGATCTCGTCCGCCTCGGCGCGCAGCGACTCCAGGACATCGGTCGGCGCGACCGGGACGGCAAGAATGATCTTCGCCGCGCCGGCTTTCTTCAAGCCGCGCAAGGCGGCGCGCACGGTGCCGCCCGTCGCCACGCCATCGTCCACGACAATCACCGTCCTGCCGCGCGGCGAAAGCGGCTTGCGACCGCCGAGATAGACTGCGCGGCGGCGCTCGATCTCCGCGAGCTGACGCTGCGTCTCCGCCTTCACGTAAGCAGGCTTGGGGGCGACCATGCGCATGATATCTTCGTTCATGACGACCTGCGGCTCCGCGCCATCGACGACAGCGCCAATGCCAAACTCCGGATTGGACGGCGCGCCGATCTTGCGGACGATCAGCAGGTCGAGCGGCGCTCCAAGCGCCTTGGCGACTTCGAAGGCGACGGGGACGCCGCCGCGCGGCAATCCGAGGACAAGCGGCTTTTCCTTGGCGTAAATTTTCAGCGCAGCGGCGAGCTTGCGCCCCGCGTCGCGCCTGTCGGAAAAGATCTCGCGATGATCCATGGTCAGAGTCCGAACGGATAGGTTTCGGGCGCGCCATGGGGCGGCGCACTCGGCAGCGGCGTCACCGCCCGCGTCTGGTCGAACCAGACATAGGCGTCGAATTGTTCGGGCAGCACCGCCTCGAAATAATGACTCATGAATTCCGTTTCGGGCCGATAGACGACACCGATCGCGCGCTCGAGTCGCGGCATGGCGAGAGAGTCGCGGACGCTACTTGCAGCGGCCCGTAAATCGGTCAGCGATGACCGGATGCCTGTCTCGTGAAACACACGTTCGTAGGAATCGGGCCGTGCAGGAAGGACATTCTTGATCTGCGTCGCGCCGCCCCAATCGTCGGCGGCCGCCACTGTTCCGTGGTCCGTGCCAAAGCCGATGAGCGCGGCGCCATCGCCTAAGGCGGTGCGGCTGAGTTCGCCGATGTTGAATTCGCCCTGCCAGCCCATGGCGGTGGCGGAAGCGTTTCCAATGTGCGAATTATGCGCCCAGACGATGGCCTTCGACGTCGGCCCGCCTGCGTCCAGCAGATGACGCAACGTGTCGAACATGTGCCGGTCGCGCAGATTCCACGATTCCGTCGAGCCCCGATACATGATGCGATAATAATGCTCCGCCGCGCGCACGATGCGGGCATTCTGCTCGGCGTCGAAGTAATCCTCGCCATCCTTCGCCTGAAGCCCTGATCGCGTGTCGAGCATGTCGCGCAATTGCGCGACGACCGCGTCTTCACATGTATCGCGCTCGCCATAATGCACTGCGCGGCCATAAAATGTGGGCTCGGCCTGCCAGGGCGTCAGGCAGCCGTAACGGCGCCGCGCGTGATCGGCAGCCTGTGGATCGACACGATCGAGATACTCGAGCACGGCGGCGATCGAGCTGCGCAACGAATAGATGTCGAGCCCGCGAAAAGCGCAGCGCTGCGCCATGGGACGCGCCTCGTTATGCGCGCGAAGCCAGTCGACGAAGGCGCCGACTTCCTCGTTGCGCCACATCCACGTCGGGAACCGCGCGAAGGATTGCTCGTCATACTTTCCCGGACCGCGATGGCGCACGTAACGGTCGATGCGCGACGCGTCCGGCCAGTCGGCTTCCGCGGCGACGATCGTGAAGCCATGGCGCTCGATAAGCCGCTGCGAAATCGCGGCCCGCGCCCGGTAGAATTCCGACGTGCCATGCGTCGCCTCGCCGAGCAGCACCACGCGCGCCTGCGCGAAGCGATCGAACGTTGCGGCAAAGCTTGCGTCTTCGATTGGTGGCAGCGGCTCGCAGGCGTGTTTGATCTGGCGCGCCAGTTCCGGCGCGTTGCCTGCGCGGTCTTTGCTGGACGGGATCGAGACAGCCATGGCGCTCTCCGGAGGCGCGACATGCTGGACAATTCGCGGGAGCGGCCCTTCGTTCGGCTCAGCCCTGATCCGTTCGGTTCCGCGCGGCGCGGCAACGGTCGGAGCAATATTTCACCTCGTCCCAGACCTTGGCCCATTTCTTCCGCCAGGCGAATGGCCGCCCGCAGCTCGCGCAGGTTTTCTGCGGCAGCTCGGCTTTCTTTTGCATCTTCGCCAAATGCGCCTCCTGAACCGCGACGCCGTGCAATGCGTATGCAGGCGCATGAGATACGCATTGCACACCGCATCTGGATTGCCCGCATGAGCACGCTCCGCCTGATCCTCGGCGACCAGCTGACGCGCGACATCGCCGCGCTCGACGGGCTGGACCCCGAACATGACATCATCCTCATGGCCGAGGTCCATGACGAGACGGTCTATGCGCCGCATCACAAGCAGAAGATCACGCTCATCTTTTCCGCCATGCGCCACTTCGCCGAAGAACTTCGCGCAGAGGGATTGCGGGTCGATTATGTGAAGCTGGACGATCCCGGCAATTCAGGTTCGTTAACCGGCGAGGTCGCGCGAGCGCTGGCGCGGCATGGCGCTGAACGAGTTGTCGTCACCGAGCCCGGCGAATGGCGCGTGCTCGACATGATGCGCGGCTGGGGGGCGATGTTGGACGCGCCCGTCGAGATCCGCGACGACGATCGCTTCTTCTGTTCGCGCGGCCGCTTCGCGCGCTGGGCCGAGGGCCGCAAATCCTATCGCATGGAATTTTTCTACCGCGAGATGCGGCGCGAGACCGGCCTGCTGATGGACGGCGACGCTCCCGTAGGCGGCCAGTGGAATTTCGACCACGACAATCGCAAGTCCCTGCCCGCATCGCTCACACCGCCACAGCGTGCGCGCTTTGCGCAAGATGCGATCACGGGCGAGGTCATGCAACTTGTCGCGCAGCGCTTCCCCGACAATTTCGGCGATCTCGAATCCTTCGGCTGGGCGGTGACGCGCGAGGGCGCGCTGGAGGCGCTCGATTATTTCATACGCGCCTGCCTGCCGCGCTATGGCGATTATCAGGATGCGATGAAACAGGGCGAGCCTTTCCTGTTTCACGCAACGCTATCGCCCTATCTCAATTGCGGCCTCCTGACGCCGCGCGAAATCTGCATCGCGGCGGAACGCGCATTCAAGCAAGACCATGCGCCGCTGAACGCCGTCGAGGGCTTCATCCGCCAGATCCTCGGCTGGCGTGAATATGTGCGCGGCATCTACTGGCTGCGCATGCCCGATTACGCGCAAAGCAATGCGCTCGATGCGCATCGCGCGCTGCCATGGTGCTACTGGAGCGGCGAGACGCAGATGAATTGCATCGCGCAAGTCGTCGCGGAGACGCGCCGCAATGCCTACGCGCATCACATCCAGCGGCTGATGATCACCGGAACATTCGCGCTGATCGCCAGCCTCGATCCCAGGCAGGTGGAGGAATGGTATCTGGCCGTCTATGCGGACGCCTATGAATGGGTGGAATTGCCCAACACCCATGGCATGGCGCTGTTCGCCGATGGCGGATTGCTGGCGTCCAAACCCTATGCGGCGTCGGGCGCCTACATCGATCGCATGTCGGATTATTGCAGCGGTTGCGCATATGACGTGCGCAAGAAAAGCGGGCCAGGCGCATGCCCGTTCAACCTGCTCTACTGGCGCTTCATGATCGTCAACGAGACGCGGCTCGCCAGAAACCCGCGCATGGCCATGCCCTACAGGACGCTGGCCAAAATGGCGCCCGAGCGGCGCGCGACAATCTTGCAAGAGGCGGAGAACTTCCTCGAGGCGCTGGAGAGCGGCGCCGAGGCGCGCGGGCCCGGCCAGACCAAGCTCGCTCTCTGAGCGCGGCGCCGTCGCCGCGCGTCCCTCGCCGACCCAGCATCGCACCACAGGTCATGCGCTGACAACGGCGGCTGGCTGGCTCCCGCACTCCGGCTGCTTGACCTTGGCTATTTACGGCCTTAGCATGGGCGTTGCATTGAGGACACGCGCATGCACATCCACGTTCCCGGCGGCCATGTGTTTGATCCCGACGATCTCGCTATGCTGAGCCGCGCCTTCGCTCTGGCCGCGGCCGCCGGCGCGTCCGGCCGGGCGCGGGACCTGGCGGCGCGCAGCCTGTTCGCCGCCTTCGCCGCCGGCGAGCGCGACGTCGTGGTGCTGGCCGACCACGCCCGCCTTCGGCTGGTCCAGGGCTTGACGGTCGTGCGGCTCAAGCCGGGGCGAAGCGCGGCGACCGTCTAAACGCCATCGTGGCGGCGCGACCTGCGGGCCGCGCCGCCAGTGTTTTCGGCCTGAGGCCTCGGACAGAATTAGTCGCAAATGCGGCGGCGGCTCACCACGACGTCGCCGTAGCGGTCGCGCTCGCGACGGGTGATGACGCGGCATTCGCGGCCCTGGCCGGTGACGCCCCGGAAAATTTCGCGGGCCGCCCGTTCGCCGCGGTCGTCGTCGCGGTAGGTCCGTTCACGATAGGAGCGGTCGCCGTAGCCGCGATCGCCGTAGCCGCGGTCGCGATCATTGTCCCATTGCGCGAAGGCCGCCGTCGACGCCATCAATCCGCAAGCGGTGAACAGGATCAGCTTTTTCATCATCATTCTCCATTGGTCGGCCGGCAACGCCCCATGTCGGGGGCGGTTCCTTGCCGTAGCGGCGGAGGGAGTGGGCGCGCAGAACGGCGGATCGCCTTTACGGGCGCCGTGCGGGTCCGCTACAAGCGCGGCATGACAAACTGGAAGGCCTGTCTGGTCGTGACCGCCTGCCTGGCGGTGGCGGCTTCTGTCCCGTCGGCGCCGGCCGCGCCCCTCCACCGTGACCTGCTGTGGGCGACCGTCCAAGTGTGCGTCGCCGGCATGCGGGCAGCCCACCTGGCGCTGCCCTGCGCGGCGGTCGACCTCGGCGGGCCCGGCCGGCCGGGGACGGCGATCTTGCATGCGCCGGGGGCGCGGACGCATGTCCTGGTGACGCCGACCGCGGATGTCGCCGGCCTCGAGGCGGCGGCGCTGCAGGGCGACGAGGGCGTCTTGCTGACCCGCGCCGCGCTGGCGGCGCGGGGCCGCGTCGTCGCCGCGGCGGGCGGCGGCGTCGGGATTGACGACGTCGCCATTGCGGTGAATGCGCCGCTGAGCCGCAGTCAGGACCATTTGCATTTCCATCTCGACTGCCTGGCGCCGGCGGCGAAGGCGGCGCTGGCGGGCGTTCATCCGAGCGCGGACTGGCGGTGGCTGCCGACGCCGATCCGCGGCCGCCGCTACCGGATGCGGGCCATTCCCGCCGACGCGGTCGACGGCTTCAATCCATTCCAGGCGGCGAAGGCCTTGCTGGCCGATCCGGCGCTGATCCGGCGCACGAGCTGGGCGATGGCCCCGGCCGACGGCGGCGGCTTTGTCCTGCTCGTCGATACGCAGCCGCAATCGCTGGGCGAGAGCGTGCTCGATCATGAGTGCCGGATCGCCCGGCGCTGAAAACGCGCGGGCGGTCATAAACCCCGTCGCTTTTTTATGCGCAAGCCAGTGCGGCTCGTCTCGGTGCGATTCCGGCCAGCAAGAAACAGACGCGCCGTAACGCCTCACTTGTCCTGTTTTCTTGCTCGAAATTTACTCGGGTTTAGAGATCTTGGGCCGAAATCGTATGCCGGGGCCGTCGTCAGGCGTGCCTATGAATTCGATCCCGGCCGCCTCTAGGGCTAGCTTCACCTGCATCAAAGTGTCCGTTCGGCTAGGTGGGACACCTTCGCTTGCCTCGAACCGATTGATGGTCTGGACTCCGACCCCTGCCCTAGAGGCAAGCTCGCCAGCGGACCACTTAAGGTACCCCCGGCCCGCACGTATCTGCCCCCCGGTTATCATTGACAATAGGTCCTTACTGGTATATTTTATACCATTAGTGAGGTATTTTACCTCGCCGATAAGGGGGAGGGCATCATGTCGCTGCAAATCTTACCAGAGCGCATTCGATTCGTGGAGCTGCGTCGCCGGCTTCTTGAGCTCTACCCCGACCTCGACGACGAGACCTTGGCCGACACGCTGGAGGGCGCGACCGATTTCCAGGAGGCGCTCGCCGCGGTGATCCGCTCGGCGCTCGACGACGAGTGCCTGTGCGCCGCCCTCAAGGGGCGGATCGACGACATGAAGTCGCGGCTGGCCCGCCTGCAGGCGCGCGCCGGGGCCAAGCGGCAAACCGCTTGCGAGAACATGCTGGCTGCCGACATCGTCCGCCTGCAGGAGGCCGACTTCACCGCCTCGCTGCGCCGTGGGCCGCCCGGCGTCGACGTCGTCGACCCCGACGGCCTGCCGATCGACTTCCTGATCCCGCAGCCGCCAAAGCCCGACAAGCGCGCCATCCTCGAGGCCCTCACCCGCGGCGCTTTGGTGCCGGGCGACGTCCTCGCCGACCCCAAAATGTCCCTCTCGATCCGGAGCCAGTGAGATGACCTTCACCGACAGCCAAGTCCGTCAATTGAAGGCCGGCCTGCGCCGGCAGCACGTCCGCGAGCGCGCCGCCGCCGACGGCAAGATCCTCCATTATCTCGAAGGCTGGCGCGTCGTGGCGGAAGCCAACCGGATCTTCGGCTTCGAGGGCTGGGACCGCGAGACGGTGGCCACCACTTGCGTCTGGCAGAAGCAGACCGGATCGGGCTACGCCGTCGCCTATCTGACCCGCGTGCGGGTCAGCGTCCGGGCCGGCTTCGAGGTCATCCTGCGCGAGGGGCTGGGCTCCGGCGAGGCGACGGCCGCGACCCCGGGACAGGCGCATGAGCGCGCCGCCAAGGCGGCGGAGACCGACGCCACCAAGCGGGCGCTGTCGACCTTCGGCAATCCCTTCGGCCTGTCTCTGTACAAGGGCCAGCCGGAGCCAAAGCCAGAGCCAAAGCCGGCGCGGCCGGCCGAAACCGCGGCGCCGGCGCCGCGCCCGGAGGCGCCGGCCCCTGCCCCGGCGGCCGGACCGCCGGTCCTGCTGTCAAAAGCCGAGATGGAGGACGCCTTCCTGCCGGTCCGCCTGCCCAGGGCCGGACCGCCCGCCATGCACAACGCCACCGGCCTGCGGATCGAGAAACACACGCTGGCCCTGCCGGAGCCGCGCCGGCAACGCGACCTCGAGCACCTGCGCTTCGTCGCCCGACAGCCGTGCCTCGCCTGCGGCCGCACCCCAAGCCAGGCGCACCATCTGCGGTTCACGCAGCCCCGCGCCATGGCGCGCAAGGTCAGCGACGAATTCACCGTGCCTTTGTGCGCCACCCACCATCATGAGCTGCATATGCGCGGCGACGAGAAAGGCTGGTGGGCGGAGCGCGGCATCGATCCAGTGCCGGTCGCCGACGACCTTTGGACGTCCAGCCAGACCGGCGCTCCGGCGGCGGGCGGGCCCTCCGACTGAGGCGGCGAACCTCAACCCACGTGCGCGCCGGCGCCGCGAACGCTTCCGTCAAAACGTCGGCAGGCGCGGCGGCGCGCCCTGCCGACCACCCTGGCCTTCAACACATGCGGCGGAGAGATCATGCTCAATCCCGGAGAAGCCCTGGCCAGCGTCCTGTCGACCATGCATCCAAGGGACCGCCTGCCGTTTCTGCGCTACCTGACGCGA
>JANXTB010000010.1 GCA_025356415.1 Hyphomicrobiales bacterium | reverse complement strand
GGCTTATGGCGCAGCTTCCAACGTCGAAGACCTGCTCTACCTGCGCGGCATCGACGTCGCCTTCACGCAGTCAGATGTGCTCGAGTATTTCAAGACTCAGCTCAAGACGTCGAACCTGCAGAACCGCATTTCCTACCTGATGAAGCTCTACACGACCGAGGTGCACATTCTCGCCGGTCCCGACATCAAGACCATGGAGGATCTGCGCGGCAAGAAGGTGAGCTTCGGCCCGCCCGGCAATTCGGCGGCGCTCACCGGCCCGATCATCTTCCAGCGCCTGAACATTCCGATCCAGCAATTGCTCGTCGACCACACCGCCGGGCTTGAGCAGCTGAAGAAGGGCGAGATCAGCGCCATCGTGCGCGTGGTCGGCAAGCCGGTCGATTATTTCACGAAGATCCCACCCAACTCCGGCCTGCACTTTGTGCCGATACGTGGCGCGAATGTCTTCGATGATTTGTATTCCTTTGGCGAACTGACCAGCGAAGATTATCCGACGCTCGTCAACAAGGGCGAAAGTGTCGACACCGTCGCGGTGCCGACCGTGCTCGCCGTCTTCAACTGGCCGCGCAACAGCGACCGTTGGCAGCGTCTGCAGAAATTCACCAACACGCTTTTCACCAAGTTCGATCGCTTCCAGCAACCGCCCTTCCATCCGAAATGGCGTGAAGTGAATCTGGCGGCCGAGGTTCCCGGCTGGACGCGTTCGCCGCTGGCCGAAGCGGCTTTGAAGAGCATCGCGCCGGCGGCTCAAGTTGGCGCCGAGCAGAAGAACTTCGACGCGTTCATTGCAAGTCAGGGCGGCAAGGCGATGAGCCAGGCCGATCGCGAAAAGCTCTTCCGCGACTTCATGTCGTGGCGTTCGCAACAGACAACTCGCTGAGGGGGTTTCAAGTGGCCACACTTCGGAATTCAAAGCCAGCGAAGAAGCGCGACCATGCGCGTTTGCTCTCCGCCTCCGTGATAGGCGCAGCCGCGCTCGCCGTTGTCGGCGGGGTCGCGTATGTCCAAATGAAGCAGGGCGAAAGTCTTTCGCCCTTCGCGATCGAAAATCCGGCGCCGCCGCCAGATCTCGCACGCGCCGAAGCAGCGCGCATCGCGGCTGAAAAGCGGCTCGCCGAGGCGATGGCGATCCAGATCACCAACATTCCCGGCTCCATGCAGATGACGCCGCCCAAACCGCCGCTCGAGCGCGTCACGCCGCCAAGCGAGCAATTGGCGCGCGCCGAGGCGCCCGAGGCGCCCTCCCCGCCGCTCATCATGCCGACGGCGCCCTCCAACATGTCCGCAGCGGAGCAGGAAGCGCTTCTCAATCGCGTATCGAGCCTGCTGGGACAGGGTGATATCGGCGCGGCGCGCGCCGTGCTCAATCGTCTTGTGCGCGAGAACAATGCGAAAGCAGCCTTCATCCTCGCGCAAAGCTACGATCCCATCGTGCTGAGCCAGAGCGGCCGCGTGGTGGGCATGCGCGCCGACCCCGAGCTGGCGCGCTCGCTCTACGAGCAGGCCTTGCGCGGCGGCGTGACCGAGGCGAGAGCCGCGCTGGATGTGCTGGCGCGCACGGATTAGCAAGAGCAGATTGAGCAAGATCTGATTGTGGTTGCGTAGCTTCGCCCTATATTCATGGGCATGCGCGCACGTCTCTTGACGTTCCTCCTCGCCTTTGCGGTCTCCGCGCCGTTGCTGGCGCGCGCCGAGCAGCGGCTGATTCCATCGCCCTATCCTTCAGGCAATGACAGCCCACACATCCTCTTGTCGCCGCCCCCGGGTCGGCATCAGGTGCTGATTCCAACGCCGTATCCACGCAAGCTCGGACCAAACGCCGGCGGCAATCCGCGCATCACGCAACCTCGTCGTCATCAACGTCTTGTGCCCGCGCCCTATCCGCGCCAGTATCGTTGATGTTGGAACAATAAATGTGATGGCAGCGCTGGCCGATGTGCGGAACTGCACACGATTCCGTGAATTAGCTTTATATCAAATTAAATAGCGGGAGCCCAACTCGGGCATACTCCGCGTGTTGTGAAAGCCCCCATGGCTGCGCTCAATATTCTTCTCGCGGATGACGACCCGCTTGTTCGCGCGGTCGTCGCCGAAGAAATCGAAGAAGCAGGCCATCGCGTGCGCGCGGTGCGCGGCGGCGAGGAAGCCTTGGCGGCTCTCGGCGAAGAAACATTCGACATCGTGCTCATCGATTACGCCATGCCGGGCATGATGGGCGGGGAAGCTGCGCGGCGTGTGCGCGACAGATGGCCTCACCAGCCGATCGCCATTCTCACCGGCTATGGCGACCTGCTGGAAATTTCGGGACGCGCGGGGAATTTTCCCGTGATCCCGAAAGGCCGCATGGACGCCATTCTCAAGGCCATTCTCGCGGTAGCCGAGGGAGAGCAATTGCCGCCGCCTTCATCGCCCGAAAGCCGATGGGAAGAAATTCAGAAGCGCATGGCCGCGACGGCCAATTCGCAACTGGTGGGCCAGAACCTGCGCGAACTCTACGCAGACCCGCCAGACGAACCGCTGCCGCATCTGCTTGAGGCCCTGCTGGGCGAATCCAGCGAGACGGCGTCCGAACCCGGCGCCGACGCAGAACCGCCGGACAAGCTCGCCGATTGAAAACGGCTTCGCCTTTTTCACGCACAGGATCAGTCATAACGGGACGACCGTCAGGAGAGGTCTATGGGACAGGCACGCAGGATTGCTCAAGCGATGGTCATCGGCGAACGGGAAGAGGCGCGCCAGATCGCCTCGACCTTGATCGAGGAGAGCGGCTTTCATGTCATAGAAGCCGATGGCCTGATGGAAGCGGAAGATCTCCTCATGCGCCACGGACGCAAGGTCACATTCGTTTTTGCGGAAGCCGGCAACCGGGCCGAGGCGCGCTCGCTCGCAACGATGATTTCCAGTAAATGGCCGTGGATCAGGCTTCTCGTGTCGATGGAAGGGGCCGCGCTCGACGAGAGAGACCTGCCGTCGGGCGCGTCGCAAATGCACAAGCCGTGGCGTCCGCTTGACCTGCTGATCGAAGCGGAACGCGCGATGCATTGACGGTCACACCGGCCTTCTGGATTGCTTCGCTTCGCTCGCAATGACGGCTAAACCAGCGAAGCAATCCAAATCTGAAATCAACCCACCAGATCGAGCGTGCCCTTGGCCCAGATCTCGTCCATCTTGAACGGACGCGGGATGATCTTTTGCTCGGTCGCGTATTGGTTGATCGCCTCGATCATGGCGCGGTTCGGCTCGACGCCGAACGGCATCGGATCCTTAGCGGTGATTTCCATGATCTTCAGCGCGGTCTGGTCGTTCTTGGTCGGCTCGGCGACGCCGGTGCGCAGCGTCTCGACATAGGCCTTCTTGGCCTTCGAGAAGGTGTCGAAAATATCCTTCGCGAGTCCGGGATGGGCTTCGAGCAATTCATCCTTCACCACCAGCGTGTGGTTGATCGGATAATGACCGCGCGTGCGCAGCGCCTCGAAGCCTGCTTGCGCGGGATTGGGGATCAGCGGCTTGATATCGGGATGATCCATGACGACGCCGGACGCGGCGGCGAGCTCGCCCGACAGCAGCATGTCCTCGATCTTCTTGCCGGCTTCGATCGGCACAACATTGGCGGGCGCCTTGTATTCGGCGACATGCTCATCGCCTGACAGCACCCAGGTGATTTTTGAGAGATCGACGCCGTAATCATGCTGCAGAATCGAGCGCGCCCAGACGCCGGCCGTGACCGTATAGCCGCGATTGACGCCGACTTTCTTGCCTTCGAGCTGCTTGGGGTCGGTGATGCCGAGCTTGGT
>JANXTB010000414.1 GCA_025356415.1 Hyphomicrobiales bacterium | reverse complement strand
CGCGGATAACATCTTCGACGCCAATTGCGGGTCGCCCGCGATCAAAGCTAAATAAGAATGCGCAATTAAACCCCATCCGCTAAGCTGCTGGATTGCTTGTTCAGCGTTTAGGCGGGATGTGAGCAAGCGTTTTCCATCCATCACCTCAGTAGGATCGGGATACTGAGTTGCTTTGAACAACCTCTGAAACTCTATATCTGTCACCGCGACCAACGGTGGAGTGTCGGAACTTTTTAGGCCCTGCTCAACCTGGGCTAACGCGATCTCGCTGCACTTGAAAAGGCCGGCCTCGTTACAAAAAATGAGCAGCGATTCATAGAAGTTAATACGTTTTGGTGATGAAGCAGCGTAGAACTGCTCGTAGATTTTAGAAAGTTCTCCGAAGATCTTCGCGGCTTTGTTGACACGTCTCGTTCGACCTAAAAAGATGGCGTACTCTGAGAGAACATCGGTAACCTCTTCGCTTCGAACGTTGGGGTCGTTCATAAGCCCAATAATGGAACGGCGCATCCAGATTGCTGCTTGATCGACATCCCCAGCATTCATGTTCAGCCGTGAGAGCACGAGGCCGGCAAGCCGTTGCGGCCCAGAGTACGTAAAGCGGTTATCTCCCCGGGTAAGCGACTCCAGGAACTTGCGCCCTGCAACATCGCCGGCTTCTACAGCTATATAACCTAGTCTCGCCTGCACCCATTCAAACTGGTCTTGATCAGCCAATGGTATTTTAGTCTCTACTAACGCATTCAATACCTTGCTTGCGTCTGTAAATTTCTGAACGCTTAGATAATAATCTATGAGGGTTGCAGACGTCGCAAAGTACTCGAATTTTTTTTCTTTCGGGTCCAGTTCCAAAAGATAGGCCTGAATCTGAGCCAGGTTTTCATGCGCCTCGCCATTTACTACTCGTTTGAAGGGCTCACTTACTCGGCGATTGAGTTCTTCCATATTGAAATTCTGCGCCGGGTCTGCCCACGCTGCGGTGGGCAGAAACCCAAAGACAATGAGGACAAAAGCGTAAAGCCTCATTTTGACGCTTACGTTTTCTTAAATTCAAAACGGGTTGGCTTGATCGTTCCGTCCTCATGGATACCCTTGACCGCAAAGGTCTTGTCCATGAAGAAGTCCCAGTACGACTCGGACCATTTGGTCCGCGAACCATCCGTCACGACGATTATAGAGCTGCTACCACGTCGATCGGGGTCAAAGTGAAATTGTGAACCACTGGCTTTATTATCCGGCTCAAGCCTCCAAGCATCCGCAATGCCATCGCATCTCAGCGAAAAGGTTCGGATATTTCCGTCGTTTGCTTTCGTTCGGCCAGCAAAGAGAGGCTTCTGGAAGCAGGCTTTGGCCGTGTCTGACATCTGCAGCGGCAGGGTTTTAACGCGACCCGAACCAACATCTGCAAGGAAAGCTCTGATATCCTGAGCAGAAACCGCGAAATTTAATCCCTGTGCAGGTCTCGCAATCGTAACAGCGCCGCCCGACACCTCCTTCTTCTCGAAGCTTGAGATGTTGCGAACCCACGTATTAATCCCTATGACTTCATTTTCGGAGGAAAGTAATGGGCCGCCCGAGTTACCGGGGTTTATCGGCGTCTGGGTTTGGACTGCCGTATATGCTTGCCCATTTTCTGCAATCTTTCGTATTCCACTTACGATTCCCTGGGTAAACGTCCACTCATACCCAAGCGGGTGCCCTATCGCAAAGACATCTGCCCCGATCTCGAGCTGATCTCTATTACTGATCTTTAGATATGGCTGGTCCGCAGGGAGAGAGGCCGGTTTCAGCAGCGCTAAGTCTCGTGTCGGGTCGACCGCAATTACCTGGGCCGTCCGGACCTCGAGCCCCCGCTCAGATCGATTTTCATCCTTCGACTTAAAGAAGAGTTGAACGTTACCGACTGCTTCAACAACGTGCCGGTTGGTAAGAATGAGGCCGTTGGAGAGGATGACTCCCGAACCCGACGAATCGCTCGTTCGGATCAAAACGACCGCAGGAGCTCCACGACGATAAATCGCTATCTCTCGTGCCCCGCGAGTAAGGCTGGCGGCATCAATCAGATTGACCTGTATTATTTGCCGAAGGGATGTGAGGTCGACGGTGTTAGGCATATCGAGCCGATCCAAAGGGCTTTCTTCCGATGGATCACTCGCAATGCCAGTCGGCGGGAGTGAAATGTTGATCGCAGATTGTTCTGCAGAGTTTCCGCTATCAAGGCTGAAAGAGCTCAGAGCGGCAGCGCACAAAAACAACGGAAATTTCCGCATGGTGAGTCTCCTATCAACCCGGAGCTGTAGTCTGCCGAGAAAACTGCTGCCCAGCTAGTGTGACGTTGGCTGATGGTTAGGATTCAAACTGACCCAAGCTGAGCCTTATCCACTGTGCCGGAATGTGCGCGATGCCGCGTTGGCTTCGACGGGTGCCAAAGATGAGGCTCGATCAGCTTTCAGCATTATCCCACGGGAGAACAAAAAAAGAACTTGCGGGATGGAACAAACAGGGTACATTCCTCACACAGTGATTTTCAGCCGGTCTGTTGCCCAAGCCGGGCGCCTCGTGTCAGAAGGATTTGAGCCCTATGAGCCAATCGAATCTCCGCCTCGTGGAAGGAACGTCCGTGGACAAGACCAAGGCGCTAGACGCCGCCCTGTCGCAGATTGAGCGAGCCTTCGGAAAAGGCTCGATCATGCGGCTCGGCAAGAATCAGAAGGCCGTGGAAATCGAGACGGTGCCGACCGGTTCGCTCGGCCTCGACATTGCGCTGGGCGTCGGCGGTCTGCCGCGCGGGCGCGTGGTCGAGATCTACGGTCCTGAATCGTCCGGCAAGACCACGCTCACCCTGCACGTCATCGCCGAGGCGCAGAAGCGCGGCGGCGTCTGCGCCTTCGTGGACGCGGAACATGCGCTCGATCCCGTATATGCCCGCAAGCTCGGCGTGAACCTCGAGGATCTGCTGATCTCGCAGCCCGACACCGGCGAACAGGCGCTCGAAATCACCGATACGCTCGTGCGCTCCGGCGCGGTCGACGTCCTGATCATCGATTCGGTCGCCGCGCTCACCCCGCGCGCTGAAATCGAAGGCGAGATGGGCGATGTGCAGCCCGGCCTGCAGGCCCGCCTGATGAGCCAGGCCCTGCGCAAGCTGACCGCCTCGATCTCGCGCTCGAACACGATGGTCATCTTCATCAACCAGATCCGCATGAAGATCGGCGTCATGTACGGCTCGCCCGAGACGACGACGGGCGGCAACGCGCTGAAGTTCTACGCCTCCGTGCGCCTCGACATCCGCCGCATCGGTGCGATCAAGGACCGCGAGGAAGTCACCGGCAACCAGACCCGCGTGAAAGTGGTCAAGAACAAGGTCGCCCCGCCCTTCAAGCAGGTCGAATTCGACATCATGTATGGCGAAGGGATCTCCAAGGTCGGCGAGCTGATCGATCTTGGCGTCAAGGCCGGCGTGGTCGAGAAATCCGGCTCGTGGTTCTCCTACGACAGCCAGCGTCTCGGCCAGGGGCGTGAAAACGCCAAGCTCTTCCTGAAGACCAACCCTGACCTCGCCGACAAGATCGAAGCGCAGATCCGGGCGAATTCCGGATTAATCGCCGAAAAGATTCTTGAAAACGGCGGCGACGAGCCGGGCGTGAGCGAAGACGAGGCCTGACCAGTGCGCGCGCACGGCCCCGTGCGCGCTGCCCCGCTTCGACCGGCCTCTCAATCGCCTCGTTGAGGCCGTGATCCCGGCATGATCGCCGGGCAATCCCTAGACTGGACGAACCCGAGGGGTATTGGGCTGGTTGCCGCCTGTCCGCCCCGTAGCCTTAGCGGAAGTCCCCCCTGCTTCGGCCGGGTTCGTCCAGCTTCCTCTCCCCTCGCCCGACGCGCTTTCGCACAAGCTGCAACAGGCGCCGCGTTTCACGCGATCTCCCCCTCAAGCTCTCGACAGTGCACGGCCGTACAGATAGAACGGGCGCGGCCTGAAAAGGCTGGATGGCATGCTTTTCGCTGAACACGCGGAAAGGTCGTCGTCCATCATGGATCGAGGGTCGCGGTTTTCTGAATTGAAAGCCCGGCCCGCGCGCTCCGCCAGCCGGGGCCAGCGAGACGGGAAACGAGTTTTCGAACATGAGCGGCGTCAGCGAAATCCGGTCGGCCTATCTCGATTTCTTCAAGGCCAATGGCCATGAAGTCGTGTCCTCGTCTCCGCTCGTTCCGCGCAACGATCCGACGCTCATGTTCACCAATGCGGGCATGGTGCAATTCAAGAACGTCTTCACCGGCGTCGAGAAACGGCCCTATTCGCGCGCGACCAGCGCCCAAAAATGCGTGCGCGCCGGCGGCAAGCACAATGATCTCGAGAATGTCGGCTACACCGCGCGCCACCACACATTCTTCGAAATGCTCGGCAATTTCTCCTTCGGCGATTACTTCAAGGACGAGGCGATCTATCTCGCCTGGAACCTGATCACGAAGGAATTCAAGCTCAACAAGGACCGGCTGCTCGTCACCGTCTATCACACGGACGACCAAGCCGCGGACCTATGGAAGAAGATTGCCGGCTTCTCCGACGACCGGATCATCCGCATCCCGACCTCGGACAATTTCTGGGCGATGGGCGACACGGGCCCGTGCGGCCCGTGCTCGGAAATCTTCTACGACCAGGGTGAGAGCGTCGCGGGCGGCCCGCCCGGATCACCTGATGAAGATGTCGACCGGTTCCTCGAATTCTGGAACCTCGTCTTCATGCAATATGAGCAGGTGGCGCCGGGCGACCGCGTCAACCTGCCAAAGCCCTCGATCGACACCGGCATGGGGCTCGAGCGCATCGCCGGCATCATGCAGGGCGTCACCTCGAATTACGAGGTCGACCTGTTCCAGGCGCTGATCCGCGCCTCGGTCGAGACCATCGGCGTCGCCGCCACGGGCGCGGCGACCATCAGCCATCGCGTCATCGCCGACCATTTGCGCGCCGTCTCGTTCCTCATTGCCGATGGCGTGAACCCCTCGAACGAGGGCCGCGGCTATGTGCTCCGCCGCATCATGCGCCGCGCCATGCGCCATGCGCAGATTCTCGGCGCCAAGGAGCCGATCATGTACCGGCTCGTCCCCGCGCTGGTGCGCGAAATGGGCGCCGCCTATCCCGAACTCATCCGCGCCGAATCGCTGATCAGCGAAACGCTGCGCACCGAAGAGACGCGCTTCCGCACCACGCTCGTGCGCGGCCTCGCGATCCTCGACGAAGAGACGCGCGACCTCGACGCGGGCGGCAAGCTGCCGGGCGAAGTCGCCTTCAAGCTCTACGACACTTACGGCTTCCCGCTCGACCTGACGCAGGACGCCCTGCGCGCCCGCAAGATCGAGGTCGACACCGACGGCTTCAACGCCTCGATGGACCGCCAGCGCGCCGAAGCGCGCAAGGCTTGGTCGGGCTCCGGCGAGGCGGCGACGGAAACGGTCTGGTTCGGCATTCGCGAGCGCGCGGGCGCGAGTGAATTTCTGGGCTACAGCGCCGAGCGCGCCGAAGGCATCGTCTCCGCGCTGGTGCGCGACGGCGAGGAAGTGCAGGAGCTGAACGCCGGCGAAACCGGTCTCATCATCCTCAACCAGACGCCCTTCTACGGTGAATCCGGCGGCCAGGTCGGCGACACCGGCGAAATGTTCGCGGCCGGTCTCAAGGTCGAGATCCGCAACACGCAGAAGAAACTCGGCGATCTCTTCGTACATGAAGCCCGCGTGATCGAGGGCCGCGTCACGCTCGGCGCCGCGCTCGAACTCGTGGTCGATCACACGCGCCGCACCGCCATCCGCGCCAACCATTCAGCGACCCATCTGCTGCACGAGGCGCTTCGCCAGGTGCTCGGCGACCATGTCGCGCAGAAGGGCTCGATGGTTTCGGGCGATCGCCTGCGCTTCGACTTCACGCATCAGAAGCCGATCAGCGACGAAGAACTCGCGCAGGTCGAAGACATCGCCAACCGGGTCGTGCTCCGCAACGAACCCGTCGTCACGCGCCTGATGGCGATCGACGAGGCGATCGAATCCGGCGCCCGCGCGCTGTTTGGTGAAAAATACGGCGACGAAGTGCGCGTCGTGTCGATGGGCACGATGGACGGCCCCAATGGCCCGCGTCCCTTCTCGGTCGAACTCTGCGGCGGCACGCATGTCGCCCGGACCGGCGACATCGGCCTAGTGACCATCGTTGGCGAAAGCGCGGTGGCGTCGGGCATTCGCCGCGTCGAAGCCAAGACTGGCGACGTCGCCCGTCATCACCTCAACGACGAATCACGGCGTCTGCGCGAACTCGCGGCGCTGCTGAAGACACCTGCGGACGACGCCGCTGAGCGTCTCGCCGCGCTGATCGAGGATCGCCGGAAGCTCGAGCGCGAACTCACCGACGCTCGCAAGAAGCTCGCCATGGGCGGCGGCGGCGTGGCGGCCGACAATGCCGTGCGCGAGATCGCCGGCGTCAAACTCTTCGCCCGCGCGATCAGCGGCGTCGAGATGAAGGACCTGAAGTCGCTCGCCGACGAGGCCAAGCAATCGGTCGGCTCAGGGATCGTGGCGATTGTCGGCGTGGGCGAGGACGGCAAGGCCGGCGTCGTCGTCGGCGTTACCGCGGACCTGACCGGCCGCTTCAATGCCGTGGACTTCGTCCGCGCCGCGTCGGAAGCACTCGGCGGCAAGGGCGGCGGCGGGCGTCCCGACATGGCGCAAGCGGGCGGACCCCACGGCGCCAAGGCGGAAGAAGCGCTGAAGGCGATCGCCAATCTGCTGGCTGTGAAGGCTGGCTAAGACCAGCGCGGGCTCGGGCCGCGTGCACCCTCTCACGACGGGCGAGGGTTCGACGCGACTCACCTTCAAGATTGACGTAGCGCAACGCGCGGCGTCTGCTCTGTGTTGATGCTGCGAGCGTCAGGAGAGCCCCATGTTCAAAACCATTCTCGTCGCCGTCGATCTCGCAGAGATGAACATCGCCAAGCCCGCGATTGAGCAGGCGTCTGCGCTGGCCGAGCAATCGGGCGGCGCGCTCCGCCTCGTGAACGTGCAGGCGCTGCTGCCCGCCACCTTCATGGATTACGTGCCGGCCGATTTCGACGAGCAGATGCGCGAGAACGCCGAGACGGCCCTGAAGCACGTGGCCGAGAAAGTGCCGCTGCCGCACGGGCGCGTGTCCTGGACCGTCCGGGTCGGCGGCGTCTACCCCGAGATCCTGGCCGAGGCCGACGCCTGCGGCTCGGATCTCATCGTCATCGGCTCACATCGCCCGGGCATGTCAACCTATCTGCTGGGCTCGAACGCCAAGACGGTCGCCCGTCACGCCAAGTGCTCGGTGCTGATTGTGCGCGAATAGGCAGCGCGCCGGCGTGCGTGCTAGTTTGCAGCCATGCTTCGCTTGATCCTCCTGCGCCACGCCAAGGCCGCCCCGCATGCGGGCGGCGGCGATCCCGAGCGCCCCCTCACCCACCGCGGACGGCGCGACGCCGCGCGAGTCGGCGATTATCTGGCCGGCCACAGCCTGTTTCCCGACCTCGCCGTTGTCTCGACAGCCAAGCGCACGCGCGAGACGCTCGACCTAGCGTTGGAAACTTTTGGGGAACCCTGCCCTGTCTACGCCGAGCCGAGGCTCTACCTCGCTGAGGCGCCGACGCTGCTCGAACTCATGCTCGCCACGCCGCCGTTCGTGCAGCTGCTGCTCGCGGTCGGCCACAACCCCGGCTTCCATGAATTTGCGCTGATGATGATCGGCCACGGCGACCGCGTGACGCGCGCGAGGCTTGAGGCCGGCTTTCCGACGGCGGCCTTCGCGGTGATCGATTTCGATGCGCAGACATGGGCCGATGTGCGGCCGGGCTCCGGCGTGCTCGACCGGTTCGTTACGCCCGACGATCTCGGTTAGGGCCTCGCACGCATGGCGCAGCTTGTAATGCGATCGTCCCTTCTTACCTGAAGCCTCACAACCACAGGCTGGAGCCGCATTGCCGTTTCTCTCGGACATCGCGCTAGAAGCGCGCATCGCGGCGCGGTCACTGGCTGATTACGCCACAGGCGGCGGCTTGCGGCTGGGCGTTACCGGCCTGTCGCGCGCGGGCAAAACCGTTTTCATCACCGCGCTCATCGACGCGCTGACGCGTGCGCCCAAACATGCGGGGCGCCGCGCCTTGCCGGTGTTTCGTGTGCATGCGGAAGGCCGCCTGACGCGAGGCTTTTTGCGTCCGCAGCCCGATGACGACGTGCCGCGCTTCGCCTACGAGGATCATCTTGCAGCGTTGACCGGCGGCGCCGCCGGACCTGATGCGCGCCATTGGCCGCAATCGACGCGGCGCATTTCCGAATTGCGGCTGACGCTTGAATTCGAAAGCAAGGCCGGTTGGCGCAAGGGCGCGCGCGAGCTGACGCTCGACATTGTCGATTACCCCGGCGAGTGGCTGCTCGATCTGCCGCTGCTGTCGAAGAGCTATGCGCAATGGTCGGGCGACATGCTGGAGGCGGCAAGCGGCGCGGCGCGCGCGTCATTGGCTGCTGACTGGCGGGGCTTTCTCACCAGCGTCGATCCGCAGGCGCCCGCGCAGGAAGATATCGCGCGCCGCGCCGCCGACATTTACACGGCATATCTGCGCGCCTGCCGCGAAGATCGCGTTGCACTCTCGACGCTGCCGCCCGGGCGTTTCCTGATGCCCGGCGATCTTGAAGGCTCGCCCGCGCTGACCTTCGCGCCGCTGCCTGTCACAGGCGAAATCAAATCCGGCTCGCTCGCCGCGATGATGGAGCGCCGCTACGAGGCCTACAAGCGCCACGTGGTGCGCCCGTTCTTTCGCGATCATTTCGCGCGCATCAACCGACAGATCGTGCTCGTCGATGCGCT
>JANXTB010000356.1 GCA_025356415.1 Hyphomicrobiales bacterium | reverse complement strand
CCGCGATCGAACTGGGCGCGTTTCTTCGCGTCGCCGAGAATTTCATAGGCAGCGGATGCCTCGGAGAATTTCTCCTGCGTCTTCGGATCGCCCTTGTGTTGATCCGGATGATATTTCTTGGCGAGCTTTCGGAACGCCTTCTTGACGTCGTCAGCCGACGCCGTCTTGGCGACCCCAAGCACCGTATATGGATCACGCATTTTTATGAGCCCAATCTCCCGGCCGCCCCTCAGGCGCGGACGTCAAAGTCTCGCCCTTTATGTGGGTTTTCCCGCACGAGGCGCAAGTGCTTGAGCAAGTGCTTGAGAATGAGCTTGGGAGCGACGCGGCCAGATTACCCGCGCTTGAGCGGCTTCACGTCGAGCACCGCCCATTCGCCGCGCTTGTCAATGCAGCCGGTGCCGCGCACCGCTTCCTTTGCGCCGACTTCGCCGAGAAACGCGCGGCAGACGCGTTCTTCCCGGCGATACGCCTCGCCGACCGGCGTGAACGACCCGGCCAGCCCGGACTTCGGATTGTCCCACGCCACCGTCTCGCCCGCGCCCTTCGGGTCCAGAGCCTGCGACAGCGCGGCCACCGCGCGGCGCCAGTCCTCAAGGCCGATCTGCGGCGACAGCGGCGACGTAAAATGTTTGATCGAGCCGGTCACATCGTCCTTGGAGACGAAGGCCGGCAGCGGGATCGCCGTCGAACATCCGGCGAGACCGAGGCTGAGGATGAGAAGCGTCGCGGTCGCAATGGTGCGGCCCATCATGCTAATATGTTGCGGCAATGACACGTTCTAGCCTGTCCGTTTGGGGCGGCGGAATGAAGGGACAGTGAAGCGTGAACACGTTAACGACAGGTGACTTTACCGAAGTTAGCGAGCCATTTGTTCTTTTCGAGCAGTGGTTTGCGGAAGCGCGCGAAAAAGAGGTCAACGACCCTGACGCAATGATGCTGGCCACCGTCGACGCCGACGGCCTGCCCGATGCGCGCATGGTTCTCCTCAAGGCGCTCGAACCGCGCGGCTTCACGTTTTACACGAACAGCGAGAGCGCGAAGGGGCTGGAGCTCGGCTCCAGCATGAAGGCCGCCCTCGTGTTTCACTGGAAGTCGCTGAGACGTCAGGTGAGGGTGCGTGGGCCGGTGGAAATGGTCACCGCGGCGGAGGCAGACGCCTATTTCGCCAGCCGTCCGCGCGACAGCCGCATCGGCGCCTGGGCCAGCAAACAATCGCGCCCGCTCGAAAGCCGCTTCGCGCTGGAGAAGGCGGTCGCCCGCGAAGCCGCGCGCTTCGGCTTGGGCGAAGTGCCGCGCCCGCCCCACTGGAACGGCTATCGCGTCATGCCCGTGCAGATCGAATTCTGGCAGGACCGTCCCTTCCGCCTGCATGATCGCGTGACGTTCCGCCGCGATTCGCCGGAGGGCGCCTGGCTCAAGGACCGGCTTTATCCGTGAGCCGCCTCTATCCCGAGCGGCCGTTTCTCGCAGCCAGCGTCGCGGTGTTTCGCGACGGCAAAGTGCTGCTGGGCGCGCGGACGGCCGCGCCATCGCCGGGCGTGTTCTCGCTGCCCGGCGGCGTCGTTGAAATCGGCGAGACTCTGGAACAGGCGGCGTTGCGCGAATTGCTCGAAGAGACCAGCGTGAACGCCCGCATCATCGGCTTTGCCGGACACACCGAGGTGCTCGATCTCGACGACGACAAGCGCGTGCGGCGTCACTTCGTCGTCGCCACCTTCGTGGCGCATTGGCTTGCGGGAGACGGCGTGCCGAGCGAGGAGGCGCCACAACTGGTCTGGGCCGATCCGCGCGATCTTGGCGATCTTCCCACCACGCCCAACCTGAAACGTATTCTCGACGCCGCCTGCGCCGTGCTAGAAAAGGCTCGATGAATCGTCTCGCCCTGATTGCGATATCTCTGGTTCTGGCCGCGCCTGCGCTCGGCCAGCAGCGCGAGGGCCCGCGCGCCGTGACGCGCACCGCTCCGCCGTCAGCGCCCAAGCCCGCTCCGCCGCCGGCGCCGCCTGCCCCACCGCCGCCGCAACTCGAAAACCTGCCGCCCTACGAACCGCAATTGATGCGGCTCTCGGAAATCATGGGCGCGCTCGCCTATCTGCGCGATCTCTGCGGCGCGCAGGACGGCGGCGCATGGACGGCCCGCATGAATGCGCTGATCGACGCGGAAGCGCCCAGCGAAGCGCGGCGCGAACGCCTGGCCGGCGCCTTCAACCGCGGCTTCCGCGGCTATCAGGTGACATACCGGACCTGCACGCCCAACGCGCAGACCGCGCTCGACCGCTTCATCACCGAAGGCGGGCGCCTGGCGCACGACATTACTGGGAAGTTTGGCGGGGGCTAACGTCTGGAATGGCCCGAATGGCGGCAATTTCACCCATATCGCGCATCTCGGCTTTCAATCTTCTCTCCCGTTAACCCTTTCTAAAGACGGCGGTCGCGCAGCTTAACGGCAAAGGTTAGTGTCCCGCCCGTGATAAACGATCCGATCCTGACCGCCATCGAAGACCCCGACGCTGCCGAAACGCGGCGCGAGGCTCTTGGCTATGTGACCGAAGCTTTCGCCGAGGCGATTCTGGCCGGGATCGAGAGCGATTCCTTCGCGCATGCGGCGATCTTCGCTGCGTTCCAGGAACTGGTCGTCTCCTACGGCGAAGATCATGTCGTGGCTTTCGCCAAGACCCTGCCTGACCGCATCGCCTCCGGCGAATTTTCGATCGCCATCCGCCACTAGGCGCCTTCGCTTCGCCGCGCTGCGCGGCTAAAAGCAAGTCATGGCGACCCAAACAGCAGAACAGGTTTCCGCGCCGATCTCCGATCTCTCGGCCCTGCCCGCGCGGGTCGCGGCCTTGCGGCTGAAGATTCTCGAGGCGGCCGAGACCGGCGATATCGAGCGGCTGCGCACGCCGGTCGAATGGAACGAGGTCCCGCCCCTGTTCGAGCGCGGCCTGAAGAAAGGGCCGGGCTTCGATCCGCTCGACGCGCTGAAGGCGCGCTCCTTCGACGGCAAGGGCGCCGAAATGCTGGCGATCCTGAAAGCCGTGATGGAAGCGCCTTACGTGCGCATCAAGCGCGGCCCGTTCCAGAGCTTTGGCTGGCCGGCTTTCGCCTTCGCCCCGCCAACTGCGCCCAACGAGGCGACGCGTCTCCTGATGCTCAAATGCCTGCGCTTCGCCGATCTCGGCGCACTGCCGCCGCCTTACCATCGCGTGCGCATCGGCGCCGATGGAACGTGGCACACCTTTCTGCCCGAAACCTGACACGAGCCAGCGCGGCCTTGCGCGGCGCGCCAAAGCGCCTACCTATGGTGTCCTCAACAGGAGCTTCAACGCGCATGCCTTCAGCCTTTCTCGACGATCGCGGCCTCTTGCGCATCGCCGGCGAAGACGCGCGAAGCTTCCTGCAGGGTCTCGTCACCTGCGACATGGACAAGATCTCGCGGCAGGCCGCGGGTTTCGGCGCGCTGCTCACGCCGCAGGGCAAGATCCTGTTCGATTTCCTCATCATCGAAGATGAGGATGGCTTCCTGCTCGACGTCGATGCGTCGCTGGCGGGCGCGCTGATCAAGCGGCTTTCCATGTATAAATTGCGCGCGCGCGTGACCATCGCGGAAGATCTGCATCTCGGCGTGCTGGCGCTGTGGGATGGCGCGGTGTCAGACGGCGTCGAATATGACGATCCGCGCCACGCGGGCCTAGGCCGACGTGCGCTTCTCGTCCGCGACGATGCGCACAAGGCCGCGACTTCGATGCAAGATGATTACGAGGCGCACCGCATCATCTGCGGCGTGCCGCGCGGCGGCGTCGATTTCGCCTATGGCGACGTGTTCCCGCACGACGCCGACATGGACCTCATTCACGGCGTCGACTTCAAGAAGGGCTGCTACGTCGGCCAGGAAGTCGTCTCGCGTATGGAGCATCGCGGCGCCGCGCGCAAACGCATCGTGCCGGTGCGCCTGCGTGGTCCCGCGCCCGCGCCGGGAACCGAGATTCGCGCCGGCGACATCGCCATCGGCGTGATGGGTTCGGCGGCGCGCGAACGCGGTCTGGCGATGATTCGCACAGACCGCGCCGAGGAGGCCATAGCGGCTGGCGAAAAGCTCGTTGCCGGGGCGAGCATCATCGAGCTTCTCCCCGCCAACATGCCCTGACCGCCTGTGGTCGCAGCGCCGCCTTACATGGCGGGCAGCACCGCAATGTCGCGCACCGGGCCGGTAACGCCCGCGATCTTCTTCAGCATCGTCGCCTTGCCGGTTTCGAGCGACACGGAATAGAGCGTGTCGTCGGCCATCAGGAAGCCCTCGTTCTTTTCGCCCATCGCGACGATGTCGAAAGCGTAGGACTTGGCCTGCACGCCGAATTTTCCGACTGCGCTCAGCTTGCCGTCATTCGGCGGCGACTGCTTGATCAGCGCGCCGATGGTGGCGTCGACGTCATAGAGCACGGTTTCCTTCGCGCCCTTCATCGAGTTCGTGTAGGCGCCGGCGACGATCTTCGGCATCTCGCCCTTGTGCATGTCGCCTTCCGCGAACGACAACATGCCATCCACCGTCACCTTGCCGTCATCAACATTGGCGCGAAGATTGGTGCCGTCGCTGCCGATGACGCGCATGCGATCGGCGACCGGATTGAAGTCGACGGTGGTCATGGAATCCTTCGGCGGCATTTTCTCGAGCTTGGACTTCAGCATCGGTTTGCCCATGGCGTCGATCGTGTAAACAGAGCCATCGGCTGTGAGCGCGTAGAGCATGCCGTCGGCGGGACGCACGTCGATGCCGAGAATCTTCGTCACGCCTGCAATCTTCAGGGTTTTCGTGATCTTGCCGGCCCCGACATCGACCATGGCGAGCGTGTCGTCGCCAACGAGCGCGGCGACTGTTTGAGCCTGAGCGACGCCGCCGAGCAGCAGACTGGCGAGTGTGGCGACTGCGAATGTGCGATGCATGATCGTCTCCCCTTGGTTCAAACCACGCCCGTTTGGGCTGGCGGCGCGGATACACGCCGGCGCCGGCTTGCGGATGCAGCGCGGAAATCTTTTTTCTCAAGCTTGCATCCGGGCGCGCTCCCCGCGTGTATGTGACTCAGGGAGAGACAGGATGAGCCATGTCTTCAGCGATCTTCGGCCAGCCAGCATGACACTCGACGACGCGATGCGCCTCTGCGCGCGCGGCGAGCAGGCGGGCTTGCGCGCGATTTACGATCTTGAAGCGCCCGCGATGATCGGCGTCGCCATGCGGATTCTGCGCCGTCGCGATCTCGCGGAAGAAGCCGTGCATGATTGCATCGTGCAGGTGTGGCGCAAGGCCGCAAGTTTCGACGCCGCGCGCGGACAGGCGCGCGCCTGGCTCTACACGGTGCTGCGCAACCGCGCGCTCAACATCCTGCGCGGCGAGCGACACAATGCGAACACGGGCGACGACGATCTGCTCGCGATGGCAAGCGACGATGAAACGCCGGAAGCCTGCGTGACGCGCCTGTCTGAAGAAAAAGCCCTGCGCCACTGCCTCGAACGGCTCGAGCCCATCCGCCGCAACATGATCGTGCTCGCTTATGCGCAGGGCCTGACGCATGGCGAACTCGCCGGCAAACTCGGGCTGCCGCTCGGCACGGTGAAATCGACGATCCGCCGCTCATTGGCCGCGCTCAAGGAGTGCATGGCATGAGCGACGACGATCTCGACCGCCTCGCCGCCGAACACGTGATCGGCCTGCTCGACGCGCCAGAACAGGCGCAAGCCGAACGCCTTGTGCAAACCGACCCATCCTTTGCGGCGCGCGTCGCCGCCTGGCAGGCGCGGCTTGCAGAATTCGACGACACTGCGCCGCGCATGGAGCCGGGCGCCGCGCTCTGGATGCGCATCGAATCGAACCTGCGCCGCCCGCCCGCGCAAGCGCCAGCCCCGGCGCCAAAGCGCGGCCCAAGCTTCTGGAGCAATCTCGGCTTCTGGCGCCCTGTCGGGCTCGCCGCCGCCTTCGCCTGCCTCGTGCTCGCCGCCGGGCTCGGCTTTGCCGTGCGCGAGGCGCAGCGCAAGCCCGTGATGGTGGCGGTGATGCTGGACGAGACGGGTCAGCCGGCAGGCCTTGTCAACGTGCGCGCCGACGGCCGCGCCGAACTTGTTGCGCTACGCGACATCAAGGCGCCGGACGGGCGCGTGCTGCAGATCTGGACCCTGTGGGACCGCGCGCGCGGCCCCGTGTCGCTGGGCACGCTCGCCAGCGCGCGCAACATTCCCCTGTCGCTCGACGACCTGCCGCGCACCGCGCCCGACCAATTGTTCGAGATCACGCTCGAACCCGCCGGCGGTTCGCCGACCGGGCGCCCCACTGGCCCCGTGCTGATGAAGGGCACCGCGAGCACGGCGCTCTAGAGCCCTCTTCCACTCATGCAGGCGAGCGGCTAATCCTGTAGGCGAAATGACCGATGCTCCCGCGCTACGCACCGCTGTTCCGCACGCCGATGGCAAGCTCCGCTGCCCGTGGCCGCGCGAGGACATTCCGCTTTACGTCGCCTATCACGACACGGAATGGGCCGTGCCCGAATGGGACGACCGCGCCCTGTTCGAGAAGCTGATCCTTGACGGGTTTCAGGCTGGGCTGTCGTGGATCACCATCCTGCGCAAGCGCGAGGCTTTCCGCGCAGCCTTCGATGGTTTCGATCCGCAAAAAATCGCGCGCTACAATGCGCGCAAGGTCGAGGCCCTGATGCAGGACGCCGGCATCGTCCGCAATCGCGCCAAGATCGAGAGCGCGATCATCTCCGCCCAAGCCTGGTTGAAAATTCAGGAAGGCGACGGCTTTTCTAATTACCTCTGGAATTTCTTCGACGGCGCGCCGCTGCAGAGCAACATCCGCCACATGGGCGAGATGCCCGCGCAAACGCCGCTGTCGGCAAAAATCTCGAAAGACCTGAAAGCGCGCGGCTTCAACTTTTGCGGCCCGACGATTGTTTATGCGTTCGTGCAAGCCGTGGGCATGGTCAACGATCATCTCGTCGATTGCTGCCGCCACGCGGAATGTGCGGCGCTCTCTTACAAGCAACCTCCTTATAAGAAAGACAAACATGGCCGCGCGTAAGGAAACGCCCCGCGCCTGGCAGCGCATGTTGTCGGGCCGCCGTCTCGATCTGCTCGATCCCTCGCCGCTCGATGTCGAAATCGAGGACATTGCGCACGGGCTGGCGCGTGTCGCGCGCTGGAACGGGCAGACGCGCGGGCCGCATATCTTTTCCGTCGCGCAACATTCCATCTTGGTCGAGCACATCACCATTGCGATGGACGCCAACGTCACGCCCGCGCAACGGCTGATGGCGCTGCTGCATGATGCGCCCGAATATGTCATCGGCGACATCATCTCGCCATTCAAGGCGGTGATCGGCGACGCCTACAAGGATGTCGAGGCGCGGCTCATCTCGGCAATTCACCTGCGGTTTTCGCTGCCCGCCAGACCATCCCCAACGGTGCTGAAAATGACAAAAGCCGCCGATCGCGCAGCGGCATTCTTCGAGGCGACACATTTGGCTGGCTTTGCTGATGAGGAGGCCGCCCGATTCTTCGGGCGGCCCGAAATTCGCCTGCGGGAACTCGAACAGCTCATCGCGCCGATGCCGTCCGACAGGGCGGAAGATCTCTTCATCTCGCGCTTCCGCGCCATCGAGGCCGAGATGAGCGACGGGCCGCGCTAGAACAGGATTACAGATGCCGCGCATACACGTCTGTGCATTGTCCAAGGTTCCCGACACGGTGCGCGCTGTCGGCGCGAAGAGCCTCGTCACCTTGATCAATGCATCGACCGTCGTGCCGCGTCCGCCCGAAATCGCGCCCGACCGGCATTTGTTCGTCGGCATGTCGGACATCACCGAGCATATGGACGGCCAGATCCTGCCCGAGAGCGCGCATGTCGCGCAGTTGCTGACTTTCATCCGCCGCTGGGACCAGGCCGAACCGCTCGTCATCCATTGCTATGCGGGCGTCAGCCGCTCCACTGCGGCTGCTTACATCGCCTATTGCGCGCTGCATCCGCAGGCTTGCGAATTCGAAACCGCGCGGCTCCTGCGCGCCATGTCGCCCTCCGCCACGCCCAATGCCCGGCTCGTCGCATTGGCCGATGCGCATCTGCGTCGTGAGGGCCGCATGATCGCGGCGATTGCGGAGATCGGCCGCGGACAGGATTGTTTCGAAGGCGTGCCTTTCGCTTTCGACATCGAGACGCGGGAGCGCGCGTGACGCAAACGTCTCATCCGCTCGCGATCGAAATCGGATTGACCGCAGCCATCGTCGCCGTGAGCGGAGTGGCGTCCGATTTGCCCGAGCCGATGATCCTCGTCGCGCGTCCCGCATCGGCCACAAGCGCTGCGGCCTTGCCGTCTGGCCCGTTCGATCCCGTCGCGCATCGCACTTTAGAAATCGGCCTGCGCGCGTGGGTTTCCGAGCAAACCGGCGTGCCGCTCGGCTATGTCGAACAGCTCTACACGTTTGGCGATCGCGGCCGCCACGCCATGGCGGATGATCGCGATCCGCATGTCGTGTCGGTCGGCTATCTCGCGCTGACGCGGACCGGCGAGATTGCGCAGGAGGCGCCCGACGCGGTGTTTCGTCCGTGGTACGCCTTCTTCCCGTGGGAGGACTGGCGCGCTGGCCGTCCCGACATGCTCGACCGCCTGATGCTGCCCGGCCTGCAGGCGTGGGCGTCGCAGGAAACCGCTGCGCCGCAGGGCCGTCCTTCACGCACCGAGCGGCTGCGCCTGATGTTTGGCGCCGACAATGGACGATTCGATGAAGACAATGTGCTGGAGCGCTACGAGCTGATCTACGAGGCTGGCCTCGTGGAGGAAGCCCATCGCGACGGGCGCGGCGCCGGCCCTGCGCCGACCCCGCTGGGGCAAAGCATGCTGCACGATCATCGCCGCATTCTGGCGACCGCCATGGGCCGGCTGCGCGCCAAGATGAAATACCGGCCGGTGATTTTCGAGCTTATGCCCGAGACCTTCACGCTCACCGCGCTTCAGCGCACCGTCGAGGCGATTTCGGGCCGGCGCCTGCACAAGCAGAACTTCCGCAGGCTGATCGAGAGCGCCGCCGTGGTGGAGGCGACGGGGGACATGTCGCACGCCACCGGCGGGCGCCCGGCTGCGCTGTTCCGCTTCCGCCGCGACGTTTTGCAGGAGCGCCCGGCGCCGGGCCTGAGGGTCGGCGCGCGCGCGTGAGCATGTTATAGTCAGCCCATCATTTCAAAAGAGGCGTTCCCGTGAACGACATTCCGCCCGATATTTCCGCCCTGCCCTTCGAGGAAGCGTTGAAGCGCCTCGAGGAGATCGTCAGCCAGTTGGAGAGCGGCCAGGCGCCGCTGGAATCCTCCATCGAAATGTACGAGACAGGCAACCGCCTGCGCGCGCATTGCGAGGCGCTGCTGAAGAGCGCCGAAGCGCGCATCGAAAAGATCACGCTGAGCGCCAGCGGCGCGCCGAAAGGCGTCGAGCCGCTGGACGTGGAGTAAAAGCCTTAGCCTCGTCATTGCGAGCGAAGCGAAGCAATCCATGGCAGCCGTCAGATGGATTGCCGCGTCGCTTTGCTCCTCGCAATGACGAATACATTGAGGGAGCCGCAACATGTCAGCCCTGCCCGATGCAGATCCCGTCCCCGGCGACGCCTTTTCCTGCGACGCCATCGAGCAAGTGATCGTGCCGCGTGCGCGCGACATCGGCGGCTTTGAAGTGCGCCGCGCGCTGCCCTCCGCAGCCAAGCAGATGGTCGGGCCGTTCATCTTCTTCGACCAGATGGGACCGAACGAATTCCTGCTCGGCGCCGGGCTCGACGTGCGCCCGCATCCCCATATCGGGCTTGCGACCGTCACCTATCTGTTCGATGGCGAGATCATGCATCGCGATTCGCTGGGCGTCGTGCAGGCGATCCGCCCCGGCGCCGTGAACCTGATGACCGCCGGTCGCGGCATTGCGCATTCGGAGCGCACCGCGCCGGAATTGCGCGCCAAGGGCACGCGCCTGTTTGGCATCCAGACATGGCTCGCCCTGCCGAAATCGCATGAAGAAATCGAGCCATCCTTCAGCCACATCGAGCGCGAGAAACTGCCCGTGATCGACGGCGAGGGAAAACGCGTGCGGCTGATCCTGGGCTCGGCTTTCGGCAAGACATCCAACATCGCCATGCCGCACGAAACGCTTTACGCGGAAGCCGTGCTGGCGCCCGGCGCCGTGCTGCCGTTCGATCCGGATGTGGATGAACGCGCGATTTACGTCGCGTCCGGCGAGATCGACATTGCGGGCGATGTGTTCGGCCCCGGGCGATTGCTTGTGCTGCGGCCGGGCGACCGCATTTCAATTCTTGCTTTGTCGAACGCGCGCCTCATGCTGATCGGCGGCGACCCGATGGACGGCCCGCGCCACATCTGGTGGAATTTCGTGTCGTCGAGCAAGGAGCGCATCGACCAGGCGAAAGCGGACTGGAAGGCGAACAGGTTCGCGCGCGTGCCCGGCGATGACGAGTTTATCCCTCTGCCGGAGTGATTTTTGCGAGCGAAGCGGTCGTGCCCTCCCCTCTCCCGTGAAGCGGGAGAGGGTGGCTGGCGAAGCCAGACGGGTGAGGGCTTTTCAACAAAAGCCCATGTTGCCGGATGAAACGCCCTCATCCGTCATGCTGCGCATGACACCTTCTCCCGCCAGCGCGGGAGAAGGACGCACACGATTACCCCCCGATCTTGGAAAAATCCGCGACCGTATGAACCGCGCCGCGCAGCGCGCTGAGGAGGCGCAGGCGGTTGAGCCGTTTGTCAGCGTCGGCGTCATTCACCGTCACGTCTTCGAAGAATTTGTCGACCGGCGCGCGCAGAGCCGCCAGCGCCTTCATGGCGCCTTCGAAATCCTCGTTCGACACATGCGCGGCTGCCGCTGACGCTGCGGATTGCACGGCGGCGGCGAGCGTCTTCTCGGCGTCGGGCGCATCGGCGGGCGTGGCGTAAGGCGCGGAGAAGTCGGCGTCCTTGTCCTTCTTCTCTTCGGCTTTCAGAATATTCGCCGCCCGCTTGTAGCCGGCGAGAAGGTTCTTGCCGTCTTCCGATTCAAGGAAGCCGCCCAAGGCCTCGACGCGACGCACGATCATCAGAAGATCGTCCTGTCCCTCAAGCGCAAACACCGCATCGATGAGATCGTGACGGGCGCCCTTGTCGCGCAGATAGACCTTCAGGCGGTCGGCGAAGAAGGCGAGGAGATCGGCGCGCGACGCGGCATTGTCGCCGCCCGGCAGCTTGCCTTGCGCAAGCTTGATCGCGCTGTCGAGACGAATGCGCAGATTGTTCTCAAGCACAATCCGGATCACGCCCAGCGCCGCACGGCGCAAAGCATAAGGATCCTTCGAGCCCGTCGGCTTTTCATCAATCGCCCAGAAACCCACCAGCGTGTCGAGCTTGTCGGCCAGCGCCACCGCCAGCGACACAGGATTGGTCGGCACGCGGTCGCTCGGGCCCTGCGGCTTGTAATGTTCCTCCAGCGCCGCAGCCACATCTGCGTCTTCGCCCTGGATCAGCGCATAGCGGCGGCCCATCAGCCCTTGCGTTTCGGGAAACTCGCCGACGACTTCGCTCATCAGGTCGGCTTTGCAAAGCTGCGCGGCGCGTGCGGCTTTCTCGACGTCCGCGCCCACCAGCGGCGCGAGTTCGCGCGCGAGCGCGGTGATGCGCTCCACACGCTCGCCTTGCGTGCCGAGCTTTTCGTGGAAGACGATGTTCATCGCCTTCAGCTTTTCAAGCCGCTGGTCGAGCGGCTTGTCCGCCTTGTCGGCGTAATCCGGCAGCGGCTTGCGATCCGTCTCCCAGAAATACAGCGCGTCCGACAGCCGCGCGCGGACAACACGCCCGTTGCCGGCTGCGATCGCCTTGCCGCCGTCGGTGGCTTCGATGTTCGATACGAGGATGAACTTGTTGGCGAGCGCGCCGTCCGCCGCGTCGCGCTTTTTCAGCACGAAGCATTTCTGGTTGGCGCGGATGGTCGCGCGGATGACTTCGGCGGGGATGTCGAGAAACGCTTCGTCGAACTCGCCCATCAGCACGACCGGCCATTCGACGAGCCCGGCGAC
>JANXTB010000354.1 GCA_025356415.1 Hyphomicrobiales bacterium | reverse complement strand
CCTGCATCTCTGGTGACATTGGCGCTGCTGATCCTGTCGACATCCTCCACCGCTTATGTTGCGCTGCCAGTGCTTCTCACGGTTGTGTTGATTACGAGCGCGCTACGGGCGGCGAAGCGGCGCACCAACGCCGGCACGGTCGTCTTCGTGTTCATGCTCCCTTTGGTCGTGTTCTTCGGCGTGATGATCATCCTGATAAGCCCGGACTTGTACGACACGGTTTACAACTTCATCGACGTGTCGATCCTCAGCAAGGCTCAGTCGGACTCGGGCATCGAGCGCACGCAGTGGAACATGATCGCCCTGCAAAATTTCATCGAGACCTATGGATTTGGCGTCGGCATCGGCGGGGTGCGGGCATCTAGCTTCGCGATCGCGGTCTTGGCGAACATGGGCGTGATCGGCGGCCTGGCTTACTTTGTCTTCATCTATCAGGTCCTCACCAATCGCGTGCGGGAGCCGGAGAGCTTTGCGGGCTCCGTCCAAGCCGCGGCGCAGATGGGTTGCGTCGGAATTCTCGGGAGCGCCCTTCTGTCGGGCACAATGGTTGATCTGGGTTTGCAGTTTTATATTCTGGCCGGCGTCGCAGTCGCGGCGACCAAGGCGGCCAGCCCACGAAAGGCGGCCTTGCTGACGGCGAAGACAGGCCCGATTGAAGCCCCCTCCCCAGCCGGACTTCAAACATGACGCTACATCCCGGACCGCGCGGAGCTTATACTTGACTTTCTCGACGCAAAACTGCTCGGTAGTGGTCGTTTTCGCCACCAAAGGCCGGCCCGAAGTCCTCTCGAAAGTTGTGAAGCGACTGCAGTCTCAGTCGCACGCGCCGTCCGAGATACTGATTTCGTGTTGCACGATGGAAGATGCGGGAAGCGCGGCTACACTCCCTCGCGTGCGCGTGCTGCAAGCTGAAATGGGGCTTACGCGACAAAGAAACGCCGCGCTCCAGGCGCTGCCGGCCGGAACTGATTTCGTCGTCTTCTTCGACGACGATTTCGTGCCGCACGACCAGTGGATCGAAAAGTCCTTGGAAACTTTCCTCGAACGAAACGACGTCGCCGGACTGACAGGTCACGTCATAGCGGACGGCATTACGGGCGAAGGCATTAGCTTTGAGGATGCTGTAAAGCTGGTTGAGTCTGCGGCTACGCCGCGACAATCGCGGTTCGAGGCGCCATTCAGCCCTTATGGCTGTAACATGGCTTTCCGAATGAGCGCGATCGACGGTCTGTTCTTCGACGAACGCCTCGTGCTTTATGGCTGGCAGGAAGATCGTGATTTCGGCGCCCAAGTCGCTCGATTTGGAAAAGTCGGCCGTATTGACTCCGCTATCGGCGTTCACATGGGCGTAAAGTCTGGTCGCGTGTCAGGTCGTAAGTTTGGCTACTCGCAGATAAGCAACCCGGTCTACCTTGTCCGAAAAGGCAATATGAAAAAGATAACCGCGCTCACACACATTGGGCGTAATATCGCAAGCAACCTTGTAAAATCGCCGTTTCCGGAGGCGTTCGTAGATCGTTACGGGCGGCTGGTTGGCAACATCATCGGTTTGAAGGACGTGCTCAGAGGCCGAATCACGCCCGAACGCGTCCTGAAAATGTAACTTCCGCCCCTCGGAGCTAAACTATGCTGTATCGGAATCAAAACTTCGAAGGCTTACCCGAGCAGGCCGGGGAACAAACTCGGCCGAACAGGAGCCCGCTTGACCTCGCGCTGCAGGCTCTCCGCCAGCACTACAAGGGGTTGCTCCTCTGGGTGGCCGGCTGCCTTGCCGTGGCGTTGATCTATGTCGCAATCACCCCGGCTGAGTTTGCGGCGACTTCAACGATCCTCCTTGAGCCCCGTCGCCCTGCCGTTCTCACGCAAAGCGACGTCAATCAAATCCAGCAGAATCTCGATTCGCCGCAAATTGAGAGCCAGACGCAGGTCATCAAGTCGGCGCGCCTCCTGAACCGGGTGATACGAGAGCTGGACCTGGCTTCAGACCCCGAGTTGCGGTCTCCCGGCCGAGGGCTTTTCGGCGTCGCTCGCGATCTGCTGACCGACGATCTGAAGCGGCCTCCGGCGGTGCCAGCCGAAGCGCTGGCCGATAAGGTGAGCGTCCGTCGTCTTGGGCAATCACTCGTGCTCGAAATCAGCGTTCGTGCGGCCACACCTGAAAAATCTGCGCGCCTGACCAATGCGGTTCTTGCGGCCTATATCTATGATCAGGTGAGCACTAAGCTTCTCGACATGCGCCGCACGGGTGACTGGCTGCAGAGCCGTCTGGATGACATGCGCAACCAGCAAGAGGCGGCGCTCAATTCGTTGCGAAACGGCTTCGCTCCGGACGTATCGTTTCCGGCTGCTGATATACGCGTGCTGAATTCGGCGACGCCACAAGCCCGCAAGGCATTCCCGAATACGACGCTCATCTTCCTTTTTGCGACGTCGTTTGCGCTTATCACGGGTGTTGGCGCCATCATCATCGGCCGGCTGCTCGACCGCCGGGCATGGACCGAAGAAGACTTGTCCGAGACCATCACAACCCGCTTCATCGCCTCTGTTCCGCGGGTTCGTGGCGCCAACCTCAGGACGGACAAGAAGACGCGGATGCTTGAGTTGGCGACCACTCACCCGTCGACCAGATTTGCAGAAAGCTTCCGAACGATACGCAACGAACTTCTTAGCCGTGGAGAGTCGGCGCCGCGCAGCATCGGCGTCGTGTCGTCCCGCAAGGGCGAGGGTGCATCAATGGTCGCCGCGAACTTTGCCTTCACGCTGGCGGCGTCGGGCGCGCCCACAGTCCTGCTCGATGGCGATCTGCACACGTCAGCGCTGACCCGGATTCTCGCTCCAAACGCAAAGGTCGGGCTCGCAGGCGTTCTGAACGGACAGTCAGAACTGGAATTGATCCATGTTCGCGACTCGCTGGAATTCGTGCCGTCCTCGGCCGTCGGCGTTTCGGTGCACCCGTTCCTTTTCATCGGCTCACCGGCAATGAGAGACATTCTCGAGGACCTCACGAAAGATCGGATCGTGGTCGTCGACTTGCCGGCGCTTTCTGAATCGAATGACGCGGTCGCCGTTGCTGCGCATCTCGACGCCATCATCGTGGTCATCGAGACCGGCAGAACGCGCGTTGAGGAAGTCGCTCAGGTCATTCAGGCGATTGAGCACGGCAAGGGATCGGTCTTCGGGACAGTGCTGAACAAGTCTGCACAAGAACGATTTTGAAGGCGGGTTACAACGGCGGGCTGGCTTTATTGCGCTCGGGCGCCCGCCGTTGAGCTCAGATTGGTGACAGGTATTTGCAGGGCCTTGAAGCGTCCAACGGCGGCAGCTTCCACGTCGGGATCGGACAGCGCAGGACCGATGCCTACGACGATAGCGTCGACCTCTCCGCGCACGAGCCGCTCGATCCTCGTTCTCTCGCCCTCTTGCACATCGATCAACGGGCGCGAGACAGCGCTGCGGAGCGCGCGCCAGACCTCGTCCTCTTCGGCTCCTGCAGCGATGCGCCGCCCGTCCAGGTCCGTAGCGGATTGAACTCCAGGACGCACCAGCAAAAGAAGCGCGCGGCGCCCGGTGGTGGCCGCTGCTTCCGGCTGTGAGGCTGAGCGAACGGGAGAAGCGTCGATCTTTTCAGCCGTTTCCGGATCCGTGCGTTTTTCCATGGGCGCAACCGCGGCTGTCGGTTGCTCGGGCTGGGACTGGTCGTTGGCCGCTGGTTCTTGCTCGCCAACCTTCGCAGTTTGGCGGCTGTCGGGCGTTGGCTCTGCTGACGAGGGCTCTGGCGACGGGGCCTGCGTTGTGGTGGCCTGCATCGGCTCAGCCTCGGTGTGGCCCCCTTCCCCGCCCGAGCTTTGCGGAGGCGCCTGACTGGCCTGCAAACGACGAGTCTCATCGACAGTGGACGTCGGCTTATCGTCCGTCACATCGGCCGTGCTAGCCGACGTCACCACTTCCTGAGGCTGCGTAAATGCGTCGCGATCGCCCCAGGGTCTGGGCGGTGGAAGTGGGGCGTTCAGGGGGTGAGCGCGGGGCTTCGGCTTTGGCTTCGGCTTTGGCGCAGGCGCCGGGGTGGGCGCGTCAGGAAGATCGAATTGCAGAGGGGCCCCAGAGTCGAGCGGAAAGAATTGAGCTGACGCAGGAAGCGGCCACGCAAGCGCCCAGACGGTGACCCCAACGGCTAATTTGAAACACCTCGATGTCTCTCCTGCCGGGAACTGAAGCGCACGCGTCGTGAACATGGAACTCCGAACTCTACCCACACAATCGCCAGAACACTCACCCCGATCAGAAGGCTGCATCCGCGCCGCCCGAACACTTAAAACTTATCAAGCTTTTTGGCTAGAAACTATGACGTAGCCAAGCTGCACATCGAAAAATATCGATAGCTCGGGCTTTGCATGTGTACAAATTCACGTCTCCATCTGCTCGCGGCTCAACTAAGTTCCTCCTCTTAAACTTTGCAATACATTGACTTGAACTGCACTATTAACCAATGCTGTTAAGCATAACAATTTGCTTTATTTAAAACCCAAACTGGAACCATTGTTTTTTCTGCTATTTTATCAAGTCAGTAGCGTTTTGTTCCGGAGTACAGTCATGGCCAGCAGCAACAAGCTATCCCGGAGAGAGTCTGTTCGCCTGGTTGCAAAGACGAGCGCTGTCCTTGCAGTCGCCTCTCAACTTGGTTCGAAGGCTCACGCTGCAGGGCGCCATTCCGACCCGGACTTTTGCGAACCTGTCTGTTACCTTTCGGGGACGCAAATCGAGACGAGGGACGGACCAGTCGGAATCGAGAAGATCCAAATCGGGGACGAAGTCGCCGTTCATCGTGGTGGCTGGGCCAGGGTGAAGTGGATCGGCACTATGCAGATCTCTCAAGGCTCGTCTGGCTGGAAGCATCGCTCAAAACCTGTCGTTTTTCGTCGCGGTTCGCTTGGCGACAATGTCCCCAACCGCGATCTGTATGTGTCTCAGCAACACGCCATGTTGCTGGACGATGTTTTCATTCCCGCGAAATATTTGGTGAACGGATCCAGCATCGAGATTGTCAGTCCGCGTGAGCACTCGCTCGAATATTTCCAGATCGAATGTGAAAATCACGAAGCCGTCTTCGCGAATGGAGCGCCTGCGGAGTCTCTGTTCGCCACTGAAGACCGGCGCCGCTTTTCGAACTTCGAGGATTACAGCAAGCTCTACGGAGAGGCGCTTGTCGGCAACATGACGCCTTATCGCCCCATCCACCGGTTCAGCGCGGTTGGCGCAAAAATCGGCGCGCTTCTTGGCGCCCTCGTTCTGCATATGGGCGTAGACGTCGGCAATCCTGTGCTACACGCGCGCGCTAGGCTGAAGCTGCGCGCGAGGCGCATAACCGCCAGCGAGGCATTCACGACGCGTCGTGTCCTCTCCGCCACGTCTGCGCCACCAAGCCAATCCTGAGACCCGCTGGCGACGTCTGAGGTTCACTGCTACATCGCGTGAAGCGCGCGGACGCCCCAAGGCGCGGGCTTGACTTTCCGCCTGCCCCGGCGAAAAAGAGTCCCGGAATGGGCAGCACCGCTGGCCGCACCTGTCCGGGGCTTCCGTTGCGTTACCGTCTCGAATATGCGCTTTTCGTCATTCTCGGGGCTATCGTTCGCGCTCTCCCGCTTGAGATAGCTTCAGGATGGATGGGAGCGGCGTGGCGTTTCTTCGCCCCCTATTCCAAACGGCACAAACGTGCGCTCGCCCATATTCGCCACGCCTATCCGGCCTCGACCGAGGATGAACGTCGGAAGATCGCCCTTGAAATGTGGGACACGATGGGCCGCATATTCGCCGAGTCCTTCAGGCTTTCCGAAATCGCAGCCTCCGGTCGCATCGTGTTCGACAACCCCGCCAGAGCCCAAGCCGTCCTGAAAAATGCAGATGGCTTGGTCTTGTGCGCAGCCCATCAAGGCAATTGGGAAATCGCCGCGGCGGTGCTCCCAAAACTGGGCTTCAACACGGCCGGCATTTACCAGCGATTGAAGAATCCCTACGTCGATGCAGTATTGCGCCGCTTGCGCGAGCCCCTCTATCCCGGCGGGCTTTATCCCAAAGGCGACCGAACGGCGCGCGCCGCCATGCGACACGTCAAGGCTGGCGGAGTCATTTGCATTATGGCCGATCTGCGCGACAATCGCGGCGTTCGCGTTCCCTTCTTTGGACACGATGCACCCTCCACGCCGTTTCCCGCCATGCTGGCTGTCGTGCTTGAAAAGAAGCTCGTGTTGGGCGAGGTCATACGCGAGCCCGGCGTTCGCTTCCGGGTGCGCGTGGAAGAAGTTGAAGTCGCTCGCACAGGCGATCGCGATGCCGACATCATCGCAACGACGGCCAACCTGCAACGTCTGATTGAAGACCACGTCCGCGCCCGTCCTGGACAATGGATGTGGGGACACCGCCGGTGGACGTGATCCGTTTCTCGCGCGCGGAGTCAGCGCGCCTCGCAGAACCAGAAAGCTTGCCGTGATTATTTCCACTTGGAACGTCAACTCGGTTCGCCAACGCCTCGAACACCTCCTCGCGTACCTGAAAGAGGTGGAGCCTGACGTCCTATGCCTTCAAGAACTGAAGTGCACCGACGAAGCTTTCCCGCGTCTCGAAATCGAGGCCGCCGGATATAATTGCGTTGTGCATGGACAAAAGGGCTTCAATGGCGTGGCGATTCTCTCGAAGCGGCCTGTTGAAGTGCGCACTGGCCTCCCGGGTGACAATGAAGATACGCACGCACGCTATATCGAAGCCACTGTCCCGCACGGAAATGGCGTCGTCCGTGTAGCATCGATCTACTTGCCAAACGGGAACCCGGTCGGGACGGACAAATACACTTACAAACTGGCGTGGATGGATCGCCTCATCGCTCATGCCCGGGATTTGCTCAAGCTCGAAGAACCACTCGTGCTCGCCGGAGATTATAATGTCATCCCCGGACCTCGCGATTGCTACGATCCTGCAGCATGGGCTAGTGACGCGCTTTTCCTGCCGCAAACGCGTGAGCGCTTCAGAACGCTTTTGAATCTCGGCTTCACTGACGCGCTGCGCGCCGTCTCCGATGAACCGAACCTCTACACGTTCTGGGATTACCAGGCCGGCGCGTGG
>JANXTB010000346.1 GCA_025356415.1 Hyphomicrobiales bacterium | reverse complement strand
AGCGAAGCAATCCAGAGGCCTCACGTCGGGCTTCTGGATTGCTTCGCCTTCGGCTCGCAATGACGAGCTACCGGGGCAAAAGCTCCAGGAACGGTCCGTCCGCAAATACGATCTTGCCGCCGACAATCGTCAGCAGCGAGGTTACTTCGCCAAACTTCTCCAGCGGCATCGTCAGCACGTCTCCCGACAGCACGGCCATATCGGCCAGCGCGCCGGGCTTCAGCACGCCACGGCGATCGTCCTCGTGCGTGAACCATGCGCTGCCCTGCGTCCAGATTCGCAGGGCCTGCTCGCGCGTCGGGATTTCTTCAGCCGTGCGAGTTTCAAGCCCAGAGATCGTGCGGCCGTCGAGCATCCAGCGCAGCGCGACGAAGGGGCTGTAGGACATCACACGGTCCGCATCCGTGCCGCCGCCCACCGGCAGGCCGAGCCGCAACGCCGTGACCAGCGGCGGCATGCGCTCGATGCGGCTTTGCGCATAGGCAGCCAGAAAGGCGGGCGCTGCAAAGTAGAGACGATCCTGCATCAGCCAGCCGAGGTTCAGCGCGCGCATGCGCGTCAAGGCTTCAGGGCTCGCGTCATGCACATGCGCGATTGACCAGCGCAGCGGCGCGTAGTCGACCTGTTTGCCCACGCGCTCAAAAGCGTCGAGCAGATAATGCACGCTCGCATTATTGTTCCAGTGAATCGTCAGTCCGAGTTCGTGACGCGCCGCAAACAACGCCACGGCTTCGAATTGCGCGAGTTGCGCGTCGGACGGCGTGTCGTTGTTGTACATGCCCCACGTCACGCATTCGCCGATCCCGTTGGTGCGCAGCCAATCATCGCCGGCGCCCATCGGCAGGTCGCGCGTCATGCGCTCATAATCCTCCAGTTCGAAGCCAAGGCGAGGCGCGCAATGCGAGAGGCGCACGCGCAAGGTGAGCGCGCCATCGCGCGCAAGTTTCTTCACAGCAGCATATTGATCGAGCGTCAGATTATGCCCCTGCGGATCGGAGACGCCCGTCACGCCGAGGCGGTTCAACTCGCGAAAGAAAGCGCGCGTGCCGTCCATCGCGTCTTCGAGCGTGGGTTTCGGCAAGCGATCATAGAGCGCGACGATGGTTTGCAGGTCGCCCTGCACCCAGCCGGTCATGCGGCCGTCGCGATCGCGCTCGATGCGCCCGTTGGCGGGAAGATCCTCGTCGCGCGAAACGCCCAGCGCCGCAAAGCCGCGCGTCGAGAGCAGCGCGCCGACATATGACATTTGCACGTAGACGGGATGGCGCGGCGCAGCCGCCTCGATCTCGGCCTGCGTGGGCAGGCGTTTCTCTTCGAACTGCTGCGCGTTCCAGCCGCCGGGCACGACGACCCACGCGTCCTCCGGCGTGCGGGCGGCGACATCGCGCATGCGCGCCAACGCCTCGCGCAGGGATGTGGCGCCGATCCAGTTGACCTCTTTCGAGAAGGTCAGCCCGGCGCGGATGGCGTGGATGTGAGAATCGATCAGTCCGGGGATGAGCGTGCGTCCGCCAAGATCGATCTCGCGGGCGCCGGTGGGCAGCGTCGCGCGCAACTCGGCGTCGCTGCCGACGCGGGCGATCAATCCATCCTCGATCAGCAGCGCCTCGGCGATCCGCGAGTCGGCATCCAGCGTGAGGATCTTGCCGTGCGTCAGGAACAACGGCTGCGCGCGCGTCGGTGTGGCGGCGATCCATGCGAGGCAGAGGATGAGAAGCACGCGTTTCATGGCCGCCAGCCTAAGGCGCGCGCGCAGCCTTGAAAAGGCAACGGGCCGCCGTCCCGAAGGACTGGCGACCCGTCAATTTTACGGCGCGAAGACCAGCGCCGGATGGATCAGGCCGCGGAGGCCTTCTTCGTGGGAACGCTCGCGATCGTCTTCAGGATGCGCGAGGCGATCTGGTAGGGGTCCCCTTGAGAATTGGGACGGCGATCTTCCAGGTAGCCCTTGTAGCCGTTGTTCACGAAGCTATGGGGAACGCGGATGGACGCGCCACGGTCGGCGATGCCCCAGCTGAACTGGTGGATCGACGCCGTCTCATGCTTGCCGGTGAGGCGAAGATGATTGTCGGGGCCATAGACTTCGATGTGTTCCTGAAGGTTGGCCGCGAAAGCCGCCATCAGGGACTCGAAATATTCCTTGCCGCCGACATCGCGCAGATAGTCGGTCGAGAAATTGGCGTGCATGCCCGAGCCGTTCCAGTCGGTGTCGCCGAGCGGCTTGCAGTGGAACTCGATGTCGACGCCGTACTTTTCCGTCAGGCGGAGAAGCAGGTAGCGTGCGATCCAGACTTCGTCGGCGGCGCGCTTGGAGCCTTTGCCGAAAATCTGGAATTCCCACTGGCCCTTGGCCACTTCGGCGTTGATGCCTTCGTGGTTGATGCCGGCGGCGAGGCACAATTCAAGATGCTCTTCGACGATCTCGCGCGCGATGCTGCCGACATTCTTGAAACCGACGCCCGTGTAATACGGACCCTGCGGAGCGGGATAGCCATTCTCCGGGAAGCCGAGCGGACGCCCGTCTTCGTAGAAGAAATATTCCTGCTCGAAGCCGAACCAGGCGCCCGCGTCATCCAGGATGGTCGCGCGCTTGTTGGAGGCGTGAGGGGTGACGCCATCGGGCATCATCACTTCGCACATGACGAGCGCGCCGTTGACGCGGCCCGCATCCGGATACACGGCGACGGGCTTCAGCACGCAATCGGAGCTGTGGCCTTCAGCCTGCATCGTGGACGAACCGTCGAAGCCCCAGAGCGGGAGCTCTTCGACGCTCGGGAAGTGGTCATATTCCTTGATCTGCGTCTTGCCACGCAGATTCGGCACCGGCGTATAGCCGTCGAGCCAGATGTACTCGAGCTTGTACTTGGTCATCGAGACCCCTCGTTTGTTGCTATCGACCGGGGTTGGTCCCCCGGGCGCGCGGCCTAGTCCGAATCCTTGAAAGCATTGCGCGTGCCAATAAGCGCAGCCCCTGTTCCGTCACGGCAAAAATCCGCTTGGGCGCAGCCATATAAAAGGCAGCTGCACAAAAAACAATCAAAACGCACTGCCTAAAAGCAGTGCGCGCAAACACCGGGCAGATCTGCTAAATTCGTCATTGGAAGCCCCAAAATCGAGAATTTCGACGAAGGAATCCACGCATGAGCACCAATCTCAGCCCGGAATCGGCAAAAATCATCCCGTTTCCGCTCAAAAACAGAAATTCCGCGCAAAACTCGCAAACGACGGCGGGCGGCTTATCCACCAAAAAACCACCCATCCAGTGGGGCGGCTCCTGGTATCACCAGAGCGCGGTGGATGAGGCGAACCGCGACCGCAAGTCGTAACCAGCCCTCCTCAATGGCCGAAGATCGACCAGCCGGTGCGGCGGGCCAGTTCTTCGAGCGCAATCCGGCCGAGGTGGGAATTCCCCGCCTCGTCGAGCCCCGGCGCCCAGACGGCGACCGAGGCGCGGCCCGGCGCGACGGCGAGAATGCCGCCGCCCACCCCGCTTTTGCCCGGCAGGCCGACGCGATAGGCGAATTCGCCCGAGCCGTCGTAATGGCCGCAGGTCAGCATGAGCGCATTGATGCGACGCGCCCGCTCCGACGAAATCACCGAATGCCCACTCACCGGATTGCGCCCGTTGTTGGCGAGAAACAGCCCCGCGCGCGCCAGCTGCCGGCACGACATGGCGATGGCGCAATGGTGGAAGTAAACGCCCAGCGTGTAATCGACCGGGTTCTCGATGACGCCGAAGCTCTTCATGTAATTGGCCAGCGCCGAATTGCGGAAGCCGGTGCGCTTTTCCGACGCCGCCACTTCCTGGTCGATGAAGATCGTCTCGTCCTCAGCGACGAATTGCAGGAAGCGCAGGATTTCACCCAGAGTCTCGCGCGGCTGGCGGCCTGACAGGATCACGTCCGTCACCGCGATCGCCCCCGCATTGATGAATGGATTGCGCGGCACGCCCATTTCGCGCTCCAGCTGCACGATGGAGTTGAACGGATTGCCCGATGGCTCACGCCCGACCTTGCGCCACAAAAGGTCGCCGACGCGCCCCAAGGCGAGCGTCAGGGTGAAGACCTTCGAAATGCTCTGGATCGAGAACGGCGCCTCGGCGTCGCCGCCCAGATGCGTATTTCCCTCGAGATCGATCAGCGCCATGCCAAAGCGGGCCGGATCGACATTCGCCAGCTCGGGGATGTAGGTCGCCACCTGCCCGCGATCCGTGCGGGCGCACATCTCTTCAGCGATCTCGCGGACGATTTGGGCGAGATCGGGGTCGGCGTTGCTCATTCCAGTCTCCGTTTCCGGCTCGCATGATAGCAGAGCAGGATTGATGCCGTGTGACGGCGGTGCTAATCGCGGACCAACAAGAACAAGGGCAGGCCGAGATTGACGCAGGACAGGACCAAGGAACGGCCGGGCGCGTCAAGCCTTCCTGCAACCTACGCCGCCGGCCTGTTCAGCATGGGACAGGCGGAGCTCCTGAGTTTCGTCGTGCCGCTCTGGGCGTTGCTGCAAGGGGCGTCGCCGGCCGAAATCGGCGGGCTCGTCGGCGCGCGCTCGGTGCTCACCTTCTTCCTCGCCATTCATGGCGGCGCGCTGATGGACCGGCTGGGCACGCGGCGCGTCATGCTGTTCTTCACGGTGATGACCGGCGCGCTCGCCGCCGTCTATCCGCTGCTGCCGTGGCTGCCGGTCATGCTGGTGCTGCAGATGCTGATCGGTTTCGCGTCCAACATGACGTGGATCGGCGCGCAGACGATGATCGCGCTGGTCACCGGCGGCGATCCCGGACGTATCGGCACGTTCAGCTTCTACTCGCGCATCGGCACGATTTTTGCGCCCCTGTTGATGGGGCTTTTGTGGGATCTGGCCGGCCCCGACATTGCTTTCTTAGGGATCACCGCATGGTCGGCCTGCATGTTCTTTGCGGTGTCGCGCATCGAGAACCCGCAAAAGGCCTCGGCGCTTGTCGGCAAGATGTCGTGGCGCGACGTGTTGCCGAAACTCAGCGATTATACGGGATCTTTCAAACTTCTCGTGCTGCCGGCGGTGGCCTTCACGCTGGCGATTTCATTCACGCGCCACGCCACCAATGCGGCGGAGACGTCGTTCCTCATCGTCTATCTGAAGGGGCTGGGCTACACCGGCACGCTGATCGGCAGCCTGTTTTCCTTCGCGGAGATTTTCAACGGGCTAGGCTCGCTCGCGGTCCGCTTCCTGCCGACGCGCCACATGATCGCTTGGCTGATGATCGGCTTTACGGCGAGCTCGATCGTGCTGCTCGCGCTGACGCCGTTGCTGGGGGGAATGTTCCTGCTGCTCGCCGCTGCGCATTCCATACGCCGCCTGTCGGAGGGCATCGTGCAGCCGCTGATGTTCGCGCTGCAGGCGCGCGCCGTGCCGCGCGAGGTGCAAGGCTCTATTGTCGGCCTGCGCGTCACCAACAATCGGCTGGCGTCGATCGTGACGCCGCTGGCGATGGGCTATGTCGTGCAGTTCTTCGGGCTGGAAGCGGGCTTTTATATTATTGGCGTGCTGCTGCTGATGATCTGCGGCTATCTGGCGATCACGGTGGCGAGGTATCGGCTGGATGAGGTTTAAGCGCCTCAACCACAGCTGCCTCGTCATTGCGAGGAGCGAAGCGACGCGGCAATCTATCTTCGGCGGCCAAAGATGGATTGCTTCGCTGCGCTCGCAATGACTCGCGCGTCGCTAAGGCATGAACTCCATACGCGCGACCAGATCGGTCACGGCCTTGCCTCGCCCGGCGATCGCCTTGATCAGCTCGGCGCGGGTCAATCCAGGCTTCAACTCGCCGGGCGCAAGATCCGTCGCCACCAGCGTGAAAATGTAATGGTGCAGGCCGGTTCCCGGCGAGGGGCATGGGCCGAAATAGAGCTCCGTGTCGGCGCCGCTCTTGCCGCCAACAATGAAGTCCTGCGGCTTGCTCGCCTGCCCTTCGGCCAGCGAGGTGACGCTGGCGGGAATGCCGTAGGCAAGCCAATGATCCACGCCCGTGCCGAGGCGCCCCGAGAGATCGACCATCATTATCACGTAGCTTTTCGTGCCCTCCGGCCCCGGCGCCCAGGCGAGAGGCGGCGAGATGTTTTCGCCAACGCAATTCTTGTTGGCCGGACTGATCCCGCCGTATTTTTTCGACAGCACGCCATTGTCCTGAAACAGCGGCGAGGTCAGCCGGAAGGCTGGCTCGGCGGCGCGCGCGGATGGCGCGGAGAATGACAGCAACGCGCAGCCGACGGCGGCGCTAACGAACGTCTTCATCCCAAACCCTCCCGAACAGGAAAAAGCCCCCGGTCTGAAAACCGGGGGCTCGTCAGATCATGGCTGCAGCAGCGGGATCGTCTTGGCGTCCGCCGGTTTCGGCCGCGATTGCAGATAGGCGTAGATGTCGGAGAGCTGCGCGTCCGACACCAACTTTTCGGAGAAGGGCGGCATGGGTCCATTCGTGCCGTGCACGAAGGCGATCAAGCCGTCTTCGGGCAATTGCGTATTGGCCAGACGCGGGCCCGCGGAGCCGCCCTGTCCTTCAAAGCCGTGGCATTGCCAGCAGCCTTTTTCACGAAACGTCTGGGAGCCCTTCTGAGCGTCGCCGGCGGATGCGGCGCTCGCGCCGAGCAACAGGAACGCGACGGACGCGGCGATCGATGTGATTTTTTTCATGATTTTTTCTCCGATCAGCGCGGCTGCGTCCAGACGTTCAGAAGCGCGGGCTGGCCCGACTTCACGACCGCCATGGCTTCCTTGATGGCCGGGCCGAGCAGCGCCGGATCCTTGATCGGGCCCTTCGCCCACCAGCCCATCGATTCCGCGAGCTTGTGATATTCGATGTCCGGGTTCTGGATCATCGTGCCGACCGGGCCCGCGTCCGTGCCGTAATTCGAGTCGCGATTGCGGAAGCTCGCCATGCGCTGCACGTGCATGGTTTCCTGATGCCACGCGCGGTTGTTGTGCATGACGGCGAGCAGCGGGATCTTGTGTTTCGCCGCAGTCCACAATACGCCGGGCGCGAACATCAGATCGCCGTCCGACTGGATCGACACCGAAAAGCGACCGAGATCGCGATTGGCGAGCGCCGCGCCGACGGAAGCCGGGGCGCCGTAGCCGACGCCATAGCCGCCCGAGCGGCCGAGCCAGTGATGATGCTTCTCCATCTTCCAAAGGCGGTTCGGCCAGTTCGACACATTGCCTTCGGAGGCGACGAGCGACCAGTCTTCGTTCTTGATCTGGCCGTAGAGCTCCATGCACAGGCGCGCGGTGGAGATCGGGCTCGCATCCCACGCGACAGCAGCCGCGGCGGCCTCGCGACCACGAATGTCGCCGAACGCCTTCTTGGCTTTCTCCGCGCGCTGATCGTTCTGCGCGCGGCGCTCCGACGTCATGGCCGATTTCACGGCCTCGATCAGCGCGGGCAGCGTCGCCTGCGCGTCGGCCGGCATGGAGACGTCCACCGTCTGGAAGCGCTGGAAGTCCTGGTAATTGGACTTGGTGATCAGCTCGACCGCCGAGATGCTGATCAGCTTCGTCGTCGGCTTGATCTTCGCCGAATTCACGCCGATGCCGTGCTCGCCATTGTCCGTATAGGCGTTCACCGTGCCCCAGAAATCCGACAGCTCAAGACCGAGGATCACGTCGGCGCTCGCGACCGCGCCGGCGGGACGCGACAGGTAATGCGTGTTGGGGAAGTTCATGCGGTTGCCCTGGTCGATGACCGAGGCCTGCAGAAGTTCCGCCAGCTGCACCAGCAGGCCCACGCCTTCCGCCGTGCGCGCCGAACGGTCGGCGACGATGACGGGATTTTCGGCGTTCACCAGCAGGCGCGCGGCTTCCTTCACCGCGCCCATTTCGCCAGACGGCGCGGACGGCATGTTGAACTTCGGAATGTAGAGGCCCGAACCATGGCCGCCGATCGGCTCCTGCTGGAGGCCGGCGTCGAGCGAGATTGCCACCGGGCCGTAGGGCGGCGTCATGGCGATCTTGTAGCCGCGCACCATGCTCTGCGCGAAAGCCTGCAGCGAGGTCGGCGTGTCGTCCCACTTGGTGTAGTCGCGGACGATTGCGTTGATGTCCTGCGCGGCGTGGAAGGTCGGCACGCCCGGCGGGCGCGAGGCCGCGTCCATGTCGTTGCCGCCGATGATGATGACCGGCACGCGGTCGCAAAAGGCGTTGTAGATGCCCATGGTGGCGTGCTGCAGGCCAACGGTGCCGTGCACCATCGTCATCAGCGGCTTGCCGGTGATCTTGAAATAGCCGTGCGCCATGCCGACGCCGGATTCCTCGTGCATGCAGCTCAGAAATTCCGGCGCTTTGTTCTCGCCGTAGTTGATCAGAGATTCATGCAACGCGCGGAATGAGGATGCGCAATTCGAGGGCGTGTATCTGATGTCGAGCGTCTTGATGACGTCGACCATGAAATCCGAACCGGGTTTGCCGCCGATGCGGTTGTCGGGCATGTGCACGTCACCGGTTTCGGCCGCGATCGTCCTGATGCTCGGCGGCAGGGCTGAGGGCGTGTGGCGGGGGGCTGCGACCTGCGCCTGCGAGGGAACGCTCGCTGCGAGGACGGGGGCTGCGCCGGCGACGGCGGCTCCCTTGAGGAAACGACGACGGTCGGGACCCGACCCTTTGCTGGGCTCGGACATGGGCTCTCTCCCTGATGTATGGCGCAGGGCTCTCGCCCTTCCTTCCGGCTTTGAAACCGGGTGCGTGAGGCTACCAGCCGTGAAACGCATGTAAAGGGCGCAAAGCCGAACGAGCAAAAAACCGATCACCCGCGCGCGATTTCCATTTTCAAAGATATTGCCTTAGTTTGCACCGCACGACGCCCACGACAGATCGGGCGCGGTCAGGGAGAGATTGAATGAGCGCGAGACGCCTGCTTGGCGCTGGAATGACCCTGGCGATCCTCAGCGCGCCGGCGATGGCGCAGCAAAGCGCCGAAGATTTCTATCGCGGCAAGAAGCTCGACATGATCATCGGCTATTCCGCCGGCGGCACATACGATCTTTATGCGCGGCTCGTGGCGCGTCAGCTTTCCAATTACCTGCCCGGCAATCCAACTATCGTGCCGCGCAACATGCCCGGCGGCGGCAGCCGTACTGCGGTGACATGGCTGGTGACCGCCGCGCCGCGCGACGGAACCGTGCTCGCCACCGCCGACCAGTCGCTCTCGGTCGAGCAGGCGATGGGCGACAAGCAACTCAAGATCGACACGCGCGAGCTGATCTACATCGGCAATCCGATGGCCGACAACAACACCACCGCGGTCTGGTCGACGAGCCCGGTAAAAACCATCGACGACGCCAAGCGCATCGAAGTCCCGCTCGGCGCCACGGGCGGCTCGACCTCGTCGCAATATCCGAAGGCGATGAACGCGCTGCTCGGCACGAAATTCCGCATCATCCTCGGCTATCCGGGCGGCAATGATATCAACCTCGCGATGGAGCGCGGCGAAGTCGCCGGTCGCGGCTCGAATTCGTGGGGCGCGTGGAAATCGACGCGGCCCGAATGGGTGCGCGAGAAGAAGCTCAACGTGCTTGTCCAGATCGGTCTGACAAAGGCGCCCGATCTGCCCGACGTCCCGCTGCTTATGGACCTGGCGAAAAACGACGCCGACCGCGCGGTTCTGAAATTGCTCTCCGCCTCGACCACCATCGGCCGCCCGATCTTCACCACGCCCGGCGTGCCGGAGGATCGCGTGAAAGCCTTGCGCGCAGCCTTCGACCGCATGGTGCGCGACCCCGCCTTCCTCGAACAGGCGAAGAAAGAGAACCTGGATATCGAGCCCGTCGCGGGCGAAGAATTACAGCGCATCGTCGCCGAGATCGTCGCCACTCCGAAACCGATCGCCGATCGCCTGACCGAGATCATCGGCGGCATTGAACAGAACACGAAGTGAGAGCCGCGCGCATGTCCTCCAATCTCGACGCCGTGCATCAACGTCTGCGCGCGGAAGTCGCCGCCGCGACCCGCATTCTCGTGGCGGAAGGCATTCTCGATTATTCCGGCCATGTCTCGACGCGGCTTCCCGGCGGCGAAACTTTCCTGATCCAGACCGGGCTCGACTCGCGCGCGGAGTTGCGTCCCGAGCGGCTGCTTGTCGTCGATTACGAAGGCAAGGTCGTGGAAGGCGAAGGCAATGCGCCAGCCGAACTCGCGCTGCATCTTGAAGTGCTGAAGGCGCGGCCAGATGTCGAAAGCGTGCTGCATTGCCACATGGAGCTCGCCATCGCGTTCACGATGATGAAGGGCGTCAAATTGCAACTCATGCGCGCGCGCGCCGTGCGCTGGGAAAGCGGCATTCCGACTCATCCCGATCCGAGCCACATCAAACTGCCCGAGCAAGGCGCCGCGCTGGCGCGCTCGCTCGGGCCCCATCACGCGTTGTTGATGCGTGGTCACGGCCTGACGCTGGTGGCGGAATCCGTGCCCGCGCTGCTCGTCGACGCAGTCCATTTTCAGGAAAATGCGCAAGCGATGATGCAAGTTCTGCAATCTGGCGCTGAACCGGAGCCGCTGACTGAGGATGAACTCGTGCAGATCAACAAGCACGAGATGCGCGAATTCCATGTTGGAAAGCTCTGGAATTACTACGTGCGCCAAGGCGTCCAGCAGCAGGTTGTGCCTGCGGACTGGGGATTGCTCGGCGCCTGAGGCCTACAGAGTCTTCAACCACGCGACGACTTCATCACGCGCCTTGTCAGGCGTGTCGAAATGCCCGGCGTTGACTTCCACGTAGCGGCTCTTTGCGTTCGCCTTGGCGCGGCTGAAAATATAGCCGCGTCCCGCTGCGTAGAGCGGGTCCGATGTGCCGATGACATAGAGAAACGGTTGCGTCACACGCGAAGCATTCTTGGCCATGTTCGCGGAGCCGTTCGCGTCATAATAGGAATACCAGCCCGCCGCCGTGCCGGAGACCTGGAAGAGCTGCCCCTGATTGCTGTCGGGAAATTCCCGGCGTGCGCCGCCCTGCCCCGCCGCGACCATGGCGCGCGCGTCAGCGACCGCCTTGAGCATCTCGGGCCGGCGCACGCGATCCGGCGTGTGGCCGGGCGCCAGCGCCATGACGCCCGCCACCTGCCCGCCCTTGCGCGCCGCATAGGCGATGGCCGCATTGGCGCCCAGACTCTGCCCGGCAACGACGATCTTGCGCGCGCCGCGCGACCGCAGCGTTCCGACCGCGGCGTCGATATCGCCCAGCGCCTGATCGTAGGTGAGGTCGTAAGAGGCCGGCACGCCGCGCGACCCCGCCCACGCCATCGTCGGCATGACGACGAGCGCGCCCTGCGACTCGAGCGTCGAGGCGAGCGCGCCGATATTGCCGCCGGGCCGCCCGCCCTTGCCGTGCATCAGCACGACGCCAATGCCTGAGAGGGGTCCGCTTTGGGCGAAGGCAGGCGCGGAAACCAGAACGAGAGCGACGGCGATCAGACGAAGAATGGAACGCAAGGGAGACCTCATGGCAGCATGGCGGCGACTTTTTTGGCGATGTCGGGCGAGACTTCCGCATAAACCTGAGCGACGAGCGCATCGACCTGCGGCCCGGTGAGCGGGTTGATCTCCATCTTGCCCTTTTCAGCATCGGCCAGGAAATCTGGATCCTTCATCGCAGTGTCGAAAGCCTTGCGCAGCGCCGCCAGACGATCGGCTGGAATGCCCGGCGGCCCCACGAAGGGACGCCCGAGGCCCTGACGCGCGAAGATCAGGCGCAGCATCGCGGTATCTTCAGGCGTCTTGGCGAAGTCCATGATGGAGGGCACGTTCGGCAGATCGGCGTGTTTGGAGAGGCCGAGTTGCGCAAGCAGATTGATCTTCTTGTCCTTCACCCAATGCATGTGCGTCGATTTCAAACTCGACCACGACCAGCCGCAACGGCCCTGCACTTCGCCGCGCTCCAACGCCAGCGATATATCATTGCCGCCGGGATAGCCGCTGATGACGCGCATTTTCGTGCCGAGAACCGCGTTGATGACGCGCGGAAACTGATCGTCGTCCGAACCAGCGCCAGCGGCGCCGACGACGATCTCCTTTTTCTTCAAGCCCTCGAAATCCGTGACGCCGCTAGACGCCATCGCCATGCACAGGCTGACTTCATCATTCGCGCTGCCGATCCACGAGAATTTCACGGCCTCGAATTGCGAACCCGGACGGCCGAGAATCGGATCGAACGGCACGCCGCGGCTGATGGTGCCAATCACTGAGCCATCGCGCGCCGCCGCCGTGTAGAGCCAATTGGTGAGACGCACGCTGCCGGCGCCTTCCATGTTGCGCGGCACGATCGTGGGATTGCCGGGCAAGAAGCGCCCGAGATGGCGCGCAACCAGCCGACCATAGATGTCGTAACCGCCGCCGACGCTGTAGCCGATGTAGAGCTCGACATTCTTGCTGCGATAGAAATCCGCGACATCCTGCGCAAGCGCGGGCGCGGTTGCGCCAAGCGCGCAAAGCGCCAGCGCCGCAGCGCTTTTCGTGAATTTAACCCGCATGCGATCCTCCCTTGCGCCAGCTTTTGCCAGCTTGTTTTTTAGAACGGCTTTTCGCCGAGAATGGTGACCCGGCGCATCAGGCGGCGCTCGGTGGCGGAAAAGTCGGTGCGCGCGTGCACGCTGCAGCGATTGTCCCAGAGCACCACATCGCCGGCCTTCCATTGCTGGCCCCAGACGAAGGCAGGCTGCTCGATATGATCGAACAGCGTTTGCAAGATCTCTTCGCTCTCTTGGCTGTCCACGTCCTCGATGCGCAACGTCATCAGACGATTCACGTAAAGCGCCTTGCGGCCAGTCTCCGGATGTGTGCGCACCACCGGATGCACCGCATGCGGCACGCCTTCTTTCAGCACCGTGCCGCGGCGCGTGGAGGCGTTGTCGTAATCATAGGCGTGCAGCGCGCGCTTGCCCGCGAGACGCTGCTTCATCTCGTCGGAGAGCGTCTCATAGGCCGTGTAGCAATTGGCGAATAAAGTATCGCCGCCCGTGCTTGGCACTTCGAGCGCATACAGCATGGTGCCCGAGCACGGCGTTTCCTGATGCGACTGGTCGGTGTGGAAATGCATCTCGCCGTCGGGCAGCGCGCCGATCAGCTGGCCGTTCTCGCGAATGTTGGAGATCAGCATGATGGCCGGATTGGCCGCATTGTGATGCGCGCGCTTCTTGGCGCTGCGGTTCAAGGGCCCGAAGGTTTCGCCGAAGCGAACCTGATCCTCTTCCGACATTTCCTGCCCGCGCAGCCGAATGACTATGTGGTCGTTCCAGGCCTTGCGGATGATGCGGATGGTCTCGTCATCGAGCGGCGCGCGAAGATCAACGCCCCTTATTTCCGCGCCCAGTGCCGGGCTGAGTGGAACAACTTCAATTGTCTGCGCTGCATTCGCTGCTGCTGCGAAACCCATAAAATCCTCCCGCGCCCGCCGGTCTGTCGCCAGTCTGGGCCTGTCCCCGCACGGGGCTTGTCCCCGCACGATAGCTTGAGGCGGGGGCAAGTCAACGGACGCGGGCGCTGCAACAAAGCTGTGGCGGGGCGCGCCACCATATGAAATCATCCAGCCTTGGCATCGACTAGTCTCGGGAGGCGCGATTGCTGGACAAGAAGCAGATTTACGCAGCTTGCACGCTCGCGGCCATCGCGCTGGCGCCGACAATCTCCCACGCCGCCGACTTTTACGCAGGGCGCAATCTCACCATCATCGTCGGCAATGACGTAGGCGGCGGTTTCGACGCCTACGCCCGGTTGTTTTCGCGCCATCTCTCGCGCGTCATTCCGGGGCAGCCGGGCATCATCGTGCAGAACATGCCTGGCGCCGGCAGCGCGACCGCCACGGCCTACATTTATCGCGTGGCCGCGAAAGACGGCACATTCATCGGCGCGATCACGCCGGGCGCCATTGTCGCGCCGCTGTTCGACGACAGGACGCGGCGCCAATACGATCCCGACAAGCTGATCTATCTGACGAGCGCCGACAGCGGCTCGCGCCTATGCGTCACGTGGCATCAATCGGCCGTGAAAAACCTGAGCGACGCGAAGCGCATCAAGGCCGTCATCGGCGCGGCGGGCGCGGGGAGTTCATCCAGCGATTACGCGAAACTGCATCGCGCGACGTCGGGTCTGAACTTCGAAATCGTGTCTGGCTACAAGGGCACCGGCGACATCCTGCTCGCGATGGAGCGTCGCGAGGTGGATGGATTCTGCGGTGTCGATTGGGCAAGCCTGACATCTCAACGGCCAGACTGGATTCGCGACGGCAAGATCAACCTGCTGTTCGAGGTCGGCGTGAAGCCCAATCCGGAACTCGCCGCGCGCAAGGTTCCGCTGGTCTGGGATTCGACCATCAGCCCGGAGGCGCACGCCGTCGTGGAGCTGGTCACAAGCCAGCAGGATTTCGCGCGTCCCTACATCATGGGGCCCGACAATCCGCCGGAAGCTGTGAGTATCCTGCGCGCCGCTTTCGCCAAGCTCTACACCGACGAGAAATTCAAGGCGGATGCTGAAAAATCGGCGCTTATTCTCTCGCCTATTTCCGGCGAAGAGGCGCAGGCGCTGGTGGGCAAACTCTACGCGGCGCCGAAGTCCATCGTCGACGCCGCGCGGGACGTGCTGAAATAGCGTCAGTGCTCCATGCCGTGGCCCTGCAACCAGCCGCCCTTGCGGGAATCCGGCATGATCAGCGAGACGACGAAACCGATCGCCATCATGAAACTGACGTAATAATAAAACGCGCTTTCGATGCCGGCCTGCTTGAACCATAGCGCGACATATTCGGCCGTGCCCCCAAACAGCGCATTGCCCAGCGCATACGCGAGGCCGACGCCGAGCGCACGGATTTCCGGCGGGAAGAGTTCCGCCTTCACGAGGCCGCTGATTGATGTGTAGAGGCTGATGACCGCCAGCGCCGTGACGATCAGCGCGCCAGCCGTGGTCGCGTCCTTGGTGGCGCCGATGGCCGAGAGGATCGGCACTGTCATCAGCACTGACAGCGCCGTGAAAAGGCGCATCGACGTGCGGCGGCCGATCTTGTCGGACAGCATGCCGAAGAGCGGCTGCATGATCATGTAGAGGAACAGGCAGACGGTCATCATGTTCGTCGCCGTCGCGGTCGAGAAGCCCGCGGTGTTGACGAGATATTTCTGCATGTAGGTCGTGAATGTGTAGAAGATCAGCGAGCCGCCGGATGTGAAGCCGATGACGATCAGGAAGGCGCGCAGGTTGCGAGCATTCTTGAAGATCGTGCTCATGCGCCCGGCGTCGGCGCGCTTGCGCGTCTCTTCCGACAGCGTTTCATGCAGGTTGGTCCGCAGATAGAGCGCCACAACGGCCGCGACCGCGCCGACCACGAAGGGAATGCGCCAGCCAAAGGCGCGCATTTCGGCTTCGGTGAGCCAGATCTGCAAGATGACGAGAACCAGCGTCGCCAGAAGCTGGCCGCCGATCAGCGTTACATATTGGAATGACGAATAGAAGCCGCGACGCCCGCCGATCGCGACTTCGCTCATGTAGGTGGCGCTGGTGCCATATTCGCCGCCGACCGAAAGCCCCTGCAGCAGGCGCACCGCGAGCAGCAGGATAGGCGCCGCGATGCCGATCGACGCGTAGGTCGGCAGCACCGCGATGGCGAGCGAGCCGAAGCACATGATGAGCACGGAAATCACCATCGAACGGCGCCGTCCATAGCGATCGGCGACGACGCCGAACACCCAGCTGCCGACCGGCCGCATGAAGAAGCCCGCGGCGAAAA
>JANXTB010000311.1 GCA_025356415.1 Hyphomicrobiales bacterium | reverse complement strand
CTCGCCGTGATCCCGAGCACGCAATTGTTGCTGCCGTTTTCGGCCGTCCGAATGCCGACGATGTGGTGACTGCCGGTCCCAAAGTGAAAGATCGAGGCGTCGGCGATCTGCTCTGTCTCCAGCCAGTCGCAGAAGTGCGCGTCGCACGGACATTGCGCGAGCTGGAGATCCCAGACAGCGTCCCAAAAATGCAGCTTGCGGCTCACGTTCTCATTCATTCAAAGCCCCCCTTAAACTCTCGCCGTCGCGTGCTGAAAATCGGCGCCACGCTCGGTGAGATGGACTTCGCCCGCCGCGTTCCGTTCCAGAACGAGGCGTCGCGAATGCAGATCGGCGAGTCCGGCGGCCCCGCCTGTTGTGATGAGGATCGCCTGCGGCAAACGGCTCGCAAGGAGATCGAAAAGCGCGACTTGCTCGGCCGCGCCGAAGCAGGAGAAAGCATCTTCGAGCAGCACGAGATACGGCTGCGTAATAATAAGGCGGGCCAGAGCCACGCGCTGCTTTTCACTGGCCGAGAGCACGTGCTCCCACGCATCCGTGACGTCGAGACGATCGGCAAGATGGCCGGCGCCGCAGGCAGTCAACGCGCGCATGCATTGCGCGCTTGGATGTGCATCGACGCCATCTGGAAACGACAGCACATCCGAAAGCCGCCCCGCCTGCAGGAACGGACTCGCGGCCACAAAGGCGATGGCGCGCCCGCCGGGCACGTGAATGGCGCCCTCGCCCCACAGCCACAGACCCGCAATGGCGCGCAGCAAGCCTGACTTGCCGACGCCCGCCGCGCCGCTCACGCAAATGCGGTCGCCAGGGTTGAAACACATGTCGGCGCGCGCGACGACAACCTCGCCCGAAGGACGCGTGAGCCTGAGTTTATCCAGCAGCACGCAGCCATCCGTGCTGAGGCCGCGCGCGATCAGCAGGCAGCCGTCCTGCCGGTCGCCCTCGCTCGCGTCGAGCGCGTCGAGCAATTCGACGATGCGTCCCGCAGAGGCGAACCATTCCGCGAGACGGCTGTAATTATCGACAAGCCAGCCGACCGCTATCTGCACCTGCACGAATGCCGAGGCAAGCTGCATGACTTCGCCGAGCGTCAGCTCGCCGGCTAGATACTTTGGCGCCGCAAGCACAAGTGGAAACACCGGCGCCATGGCGCTGTTGCCGTTGGTGAGCCAGGTGATCTTTGCGTGCTGCGCGACGACGCGCATCCATGCGCTGGCCAGCCCGGCGTTGGCGGCCGCGAGACGGTGCAGCGCGTAGCTTTCGCCTTGCGTGAGGACAATGGCTTCCGCATTCTCGCGCATGCGGATCATTTCAAAGCGAAAGCGCGCCTCGGCCTCGTTTTTTGCAGCGGCGGCAGCAGACAATTGGCTGCCGATCACCGGCATGAACGCCGACACGACGACGCCATAGACAACCGCGCCGATCACCATGAAGGCTGGCACGTGCAGCTGCGTCTCTCCCCATTTCAAATCGAGGCCGCCGCCCACCGTCCACAGGATGACGACGAAGGTCGAGGCGGTAAGCAAGGCCGTGAACAGGCCGATGGCGAAATCAGCCAACGGCTCGGTCGCCATGCGCACGTCATCTGAAATGCGGTATTCGGGATTGGCCATGCCGCCCCGCGCAACGCGCATGCGATAGAAACGCTGGTTTCCGAGCCAGCGCTCCAGCAGTCGCGCGGCGCACCATTCGCGCCAGCGAACCTGCAGCGTCTCGCGGGCGCGGATGATCCACACGCCGACGGCGGCAACGCCGAAAATGAGCACGGGAAACGCGAAAGCCGCCAGCGCCGCACCGCCCGTATCGCGCCGCTCCAGCGCATCGAAGAACCAGCGGTTCCACTTGTTCATGCCGACATCGACGAGCAGCTTGCAGATCAGGCCCGCAGCGAGAGAGAAAGTCAGCCAGAATGCGATACGCGTCGACGCGCCGCGCCAGAAGCCTCCGGCGAAACGCGCGAAGCTCATGACCAGGAGATTGCGCGCCGGCGACGAAGGATCGACCATAAGCGTGAGGATAAGCAGAGCCGGAGACGCTGCGGAAGCTGTGACAGGATCACAAATACTTCAACGCGCCAGCTTGTGCGTTGTAGCAATCACCGCGCGCCGTCGTGCTCGTAGATGTCTTCCTCTTGCGCATTGTGCATGCGCACCAGCGATTCAATCGCCTCGATGACGCGTTGCGCGTCGCGGACGAGATAGCGGTCCGCCTCGACCGACGGCAGGTCGCTCGCCAGCCGCTGCAGCAACCGCGCGAGATGCAGGATTTCGCGATGCGCGCGGCTCATGGCGCTGAGCGCGGAGCTGTTGGCGATGGCGAGGTGCGGATAGATCACGCTCTCGTCATTCTCCTCGTGCCGCACGATTTCGTTCTGCACCAGCGCCTGCGCCTCGCCAATCACCCGCACCGCCTCTTCCGGCGTGGCATCGTCCAGCGCGTCCGCGAGGATGCGCAAGCGGTTCAGCGCCAGCTCCTGCTTTTCATGCTCCATGCGCAATTGCGCCGCGCGTTCCGGCGCGATGCGCGACTTGTGGCCCATGCCCGGCGCCGTCCTCAGCGCGCGAAGGGCGTTGAGGATGACGGCGACATCGACGCCCTCCTGAAATAAGGCGCCCTCGACAGGCGTGATGGCGCCGAAGGCCGCCGCCACCATGGCGACGCCGGACAGCACCATGCCGGCGATAATGCTTTGCAGGGCGATGGCGCGCGTGCGCCGCGCGATCACCAGCGCCTCGGCCACGCGGTCAATCCTGTCGACGAGCACGACGACATCGGCGGCTTGCGACGAGGCGCTGGCCCCGCGCGAGGCCATCGCGACACCCACATGCGCGGCGGCAAGCGCGGGCGCATCGTTGATGCCATCGCCGACCATCAGCACGGGTGCGAGCCGCTGCTCGGCCGCGACCGCATCGACCTTGTCGGCGGGCGCGCGATCGGCAAGCACGGCGTCGAGATCGAGCGCGGCGCCGATCGTCTCTGCGGCGTCTGCGCGGTCGCCCGTCACCATCAGCAGGCGGGAAACGCCGGCATGGCGCATCATCTGCACGGCGCGTGGCGTCTCGCGGCGCAATTCATCGCCCATCAGCAAGGCGCCGACGCCCTGCCCGTCCACCGAGACAAAGATCGCAAGTGCGGAGCGCCACGACGCACGGCGCAACACGCGCGCCGCCCATGCGTCAGGCTTGCGCGAGGCGAAAACCAGCGCGTGCGAACCAATGCGAACGCGCTTGTCGCCGACCGTGCCCTCAAGCCCTGAGCCCATGGTTTCGTGCACTTGTTTGGGCATCGTCAAAGCAAGCTCGCGCGCTTGCGCCGCCGCGACCACCGTCGACGCGACGACATGGTGCGAGGCCTGCTCGAGCGACGCCGCGAGCCGCAGCACATCATCGGCGTTGGCGCCCGGCGCCGCCTCGATGGCGATGAGCCGCGCGCCGCCAACCGTCAGCGTACCGGTCTTGTCGAAGACCACGGTGCGCACGCGCGCCAGCGCTTCCAGCGGCCCGCCACCCTTGATCAGCACGCCAAGCCGCGCCGCTTGCGAGACGCCCGCGATGAAAGCAACCGGCGCCGCGAGGATCAACGGACAGGGCGTCGCGGTGACGAAGACGGCGAGCGCGCGCAACGGATCGCCGGAGATGAACCACGCCGCGCCCGCGAGCAGGAAAGTGACAGGCAGCAGCAGAATTGCGAAGCGATCCGCCATGCGGATGAACGGCGCGCGTGCGCTTTGCGCCGCCGTCACCAGCCGCAGGATAGCCGCGTAGGTGCTGCCGCCCGCGGTGGCCGTCGCGCACATGCGGAACGTCTCGCCGGCATTGGTGCAGCCGCTGCGCAGCCTGTCGCCATGCGGGCGCAACACGGGAAGCGGCTCTCCCGTCAGCGCCGCCTCGTCGATCAGCGCCGAGCCGCTTTCCACGATGCCGTCGGCGGGCACGATCTCGCCCGCGCGCACGACAAGCACGTCGCCCTGCGCAATCGCCTCGACGCCAATGTCGGCCAGCGTTTCACCCTGCAGGCGATGGGCGATGCGCGGCGCGCGGTTGATGAGAGCGGTCAAATCCCGCTGGGCGCGCGTGACCGCGAAATCCTCGAGCGCCGTCCCGCCCGCATACATGATGGCGACCACGATGGCCGCGAGCGACTGGTCCAGCAGCAGCGCGCCGATGATCGAGACGAGCGCAATCGCATCGACGCCCATCCTCCCGGCCCAAAGATCGCGCAAGATCGAGACCGCAAGCGCGATCGCCACCGGCGCGGCGCCGAATGTCCAGACCCAGTGCGAGGCGGACGTTTCCTCAAGCAGGCTCAACGCCAGGCCGCCGGCAAGGGCCGCGAGGGCGCCGGAAATGAGAACGCGGTTGATGTTGCGCACGCGACGGGCTGCTTTGTCCATGCGTCACCCTAGCCGCCGGCTGCGACTTCGCCATTGATTGAAATCAGCCTGACCGCACCTGTGCGAAATCGGTCGAACCAATAGCTCCGCCAAGACTTGACCGGAGACTAGAACCGTCGCGTGTCACCATTTTGAAGGCGAGAGCCCAATGCTGGCAAGATTGAACCGCGTCTTCTTTTCCTTACCCCTCATGATGGCTCCGCTGGTCGCAAGCGGAGCATTAGCGCAGAGTTCAGGCTTCTCCGGCCTCAACGGCGATTGGCGCGGCGGCGGCACAATGCAGCATGATAACGGCGTCACCGAGCGCATACGCTGTGACGCCTCCTACCGCGTATCTTCTCCCGAACGGCTACGTCAAAGCCTGCGCTGCCGCAGCGACCAATCGCAATTCTCGCTCGTCACCAACCTCACCCTCAGCGGCGGCGAGATTATCGGCGACTGGTCCGAGGCGACGCGCAATGCGCGGGGGTCGCTGCGCGGGCGCTTCTCGCCGGGCGTCATCCAGGGACAGGTCGAAGGAACGGGCTTTTCGGCGAACGTCAGCATCCGCTTCGCGGGCGCCCAGCAGAATGTCGCCATCAAATCCGCCGGCACTGAAATTACGACCCTCAACATGGTGCTGACGCGCGCAGGGCGCTGACATGTCGGACGAACCGCGCATCAGCCAGACGTCGCTCGGTGAAGGGGCCGTGCTCCTGCTGTCGGGCGACTGGACGGCGCGCCATGCGCGGCTGATCGAAGATCTCGCCGCCCGCGCGCTGCCGCAGGCGCGCCGGATCGTCATCGATCTCACCGGCGTCAGCCATCTCGACACATTCGGCGCCTGCGGCATCGCCATGCTGCGCGAGGCCGCAGGCAATGCCGGCATGAAGCCCGTGCTGATGGGCATGGCGGAACGCAATGCGCCGATCTTTGATGCGCTGGGTCCGACATACGCGGCCGCCCCGCCCATGCGGCGCGCGACGATGCTGGACGCGCCCGAAACCATCGGGCGCAATCTGACCTTCGCCGGCGCCGATGCGCTTGCGCTGTTTTCGATGCTCGGACGGCTCGTCTCCAGCCTCGGGCGCGGCTTGCGCGAACCGGCGCGCCTGCGCTTCCCCTCCATCGTCCACCATCTCGACCGCACCGGCGCGCGCGCTGCGCCAATCATTCTGCTGATGACCTTCCTGATCGGCTGCATCATTGCGCAGCAGGGGTTCTTTCACTTCCGCAAATTCGGCGCGACCGATTACGTCGTCGACCTCGTGACCGTTCTGACGCTGCGCGAAATCGGCGTGCTGCTCGTCATCATCATGATCGCGGGCCGCTCTGGCTCATCCTATGCGGCCGAAATCGGCTCGATGAAAATGCGCGAGGAGATCGACGCCTTGCGGACGATGGGGCTCGATCCCGTCGATGTGCTGATCCTTCCGCGCGTGCTGGCGCTCGTCATCGCCGCGCCCCTGCTCACCATACTCGGCGTGCTCAGCGCCTTGCTGGGCGCGGGCGTCGTTGCGATGTTTTACGAGGACATGAGCCCGATCATCTTTCTACTGAGATTGCGCGAAGCCGCGACGATGACGCATCTCGAAGTGGGGATGATCAAGGCGCCGGTGATGGCGCTCATCGTCGCCATCGTGGGCGCCATCGAGGGCCTGCGGGTCGCCGGCAGCGCAGAATCGCTTGGCCTCGGAACCACCGCCTCCGTCGTGAAATCGATCTTCCTGGTGATCGTGCTCGACGGGTTGTTCGCCATTCTCTTCGCCTGGCTGGGGATGTGAACCATGGCCGGAGCGCCAGCCATTTCCATCTCGGGATTGTCCGTCGAACTCGGCGGACGGCGCATTCTCGACAATCTCTCGTTAGAGGTCGCGCGCGGTGAAATGATCGGCCTCGTCGGCGCGTCGGGCGGCGGCAAGACCGTGCTCCTGCGCACTATGCTGGGCCTGCTGCCAAAGACTTCGGGACAAGTTGAAATCCTCGGCCTGCCGCTAGAAAACGCAAGCCCAAGCGAAGTGCGCGCCATCGGCCGGCGCTGCGGCGCAATGTTCCAGCAGGGTGCGTTGTTCTCCTCGCTCAGCGTGCGCGAGAACGTGGAATTTCCCATGCGCGAATATCTCGACGGCTCGGACCGCCTGTTCCGCTCGGTCGCGCTCGCCAAGCTCCGCATGGTTGGATTGACCGAAACGGACGCCGAGAAAATGCCTGCGCAATTATCCGGCGGCATGACCAAGCGCGCAGCGCTCGCCCGCGCGCTGGCGCTCGATCCCGAGATCGTCTTTCTCGACGAGCCGACATCCGGGCTGGACCCGATCGCGGCTGGCGACTTCGACGCGCTGATCCGCAGCTTGCACGAGATGCTGGGCCTGACCCTGTTCATGATCACGCATGATCTGGAGACGCTCAACGCCGTCTGCGACCGCATCGCCGCTCTGCACGAAGGCCACATCATCGCCGACGGGCCAATGTCCACGCTGCTGCAATCCGATCATCCCTGGCTGAAGGCCTACTTCCGCGGCGAACGCGGCCGCGCGATTCAATGGGCAAGGTGAGAGATGGAAACACGCGTCCGCTATGTCATCACCGGCCTCTTCGCGCTCGTCACTTTGCTGGCGGGCATCTTCTTCCTGCTCTGGCTGCAGAACGCCGGTTCGCTGCGCGCGCGACGCGAACTCGTCCTGCAGTTCGACGGGCCCGCGACCGGCCTGCGCGCCGGCGCCACGGTGACTTTCAACGGCATCCGCATCGGCGAAGTGACCCGCATTTCCTTCGACGAGACCAAACCCAGCGCCGTCACCGCCCGGCTCTCGATCCAGTCGAACGCGCCAATCAGCCAGGACACGCAGGCGGACCTTGATACGCAAGGCATTGTCGGCGATGTGCAGGTCGCGCTTTACGGCGGCACGCCGGCCCAACGGCTGCAATGGCGGGGTCCGAACCCGCCGGTGATCAACGCGCGGGCGTCGCGCTCGCTAGCGCAGGAAGCGCGTGCCGCGCTCTCCGAATTGCGGTCCGTGGTCACCGATAATGCGGAGCCGTTGCGCGATGTCATCGCCAATGTGGACGCATTCTCCACCGCTCTCGCCCGCAATTCAGGCCGCGTCGACAACATTCTGGCCGGGCTCGAAAAGATGACGGGCGGCAAGCAGGAGACGCCGCGCATCTTCGATCTCACCGTGCCTAGCCTGCCCGCCCTGCCCGCGCGCGAGCCGTTGCAATTGTCGATAGCCGATCCCTCGGCGCTGGTCATGTATGACACGCAGAAGCTGCTGGTGGCCGATGGCGCAGGCGAAATATCGCCGACCAGCCTGCAATGGAGCGACACGATCCCGAAGCTCGTGCAGCGCAAGCTGGCGCAGGCGCTCGACCAGGCTGGCCTTCGCTATGCGAGCGCGGGCGCGGATGCTGGAACAGCAGACGTCAGCGTGCAGACCGAGATCCGCGCGTTCCAGATTTCGAAAAAACCGGAGCCGCATGCGCAGATCACGCTGGCGCTGCGCTTCGCGGGACGCGATGGCAAGATCGTGGATGCGAAAGTCTTCGACGCGCAAGCGCCAGCAGCGTCCGACGATGGACCGCCTGCGGCGGAAGCCATGAACATGGCTTTCGCCAAGATCCTCACCGAGATCGCACCGTGGATCGTCGATGCGCTCGACAAGCAGCCACCGCCTGCTGGCGATGCGCTCGACAAGGAGCCGCCGCCTGGCGCCGACGACATGAAGTGACAGGCGCGTCTCAGCCGGGGCCGGCGCCCCATGCCTCGCGTTGGCAGCGATAGCCGACAAAGCATTGCGCCCTGTCAGCCGAAGGAACCCAGCTCGGCTTCATGATCTCGTCACGCAAACAGAAATTCTGCGCGTTCACATAGCGATCGTAGATGTTGGGACCGGAGTGCAGCACGATGGCCCCGTAACGTCGGACGGTGTCGGCGGCTGCCGCGCAGGTCATGCGCGTCGTATCAAGCTCCTGCGCAATTGCGTTTTGTGCGCTGATCGCTACGAGCGTGAGCACGGCCATGTGTGTGAGCTTGAACATGTGAGCGCTCCGTTCTTCGCCGCGAACAAGCACTATTCGCACGAGACTTTAGCGCAAACGCGCGAAATGGAGGATGAACTTTCGTTGATCGGCCCTAATGCAATTGAGCGCGCATATTGCGCAAGCAAGCTCGCAAGGCGGATTGCGCGACCTGCAGCGAATCCGCATCCGCTCCACGGCCGGCGAGGCCCGCGGCATTCTGCAGGATCATCTCCTCAAGCGCATCGACCCACGGTCCCATCTCATGGTTCCGCAAAGCCGCGATCTCGTCCAAGGCGATTTCGAGAGCGCCGACGAGCGCCTGTGTCAAAGGCCGGAGCGACTGGTCGTTGACCGTCGCCATGAATTTCTGAGCCATCGTAAATCTTCCTGCAAACCCCCGAATAAAATGGCGCGCAAGCGAACAAAGCGAAAGGCTTTTTTGAAAGATGCCTTAATGCAGCCAACGCTAGCTTCAGCTTGGCTGCACTATTTACATTGGCTTTTCATCAGGCTCGGTTTCTTCAAGCGTCTCGCTGACATCCTCGACGGTCGCGCCCTGGCTGATGCGCACCGAAATATCGCGCAGCCGCGTGAGCTGCTGCACGATGGTCGGCACATGGTCGAGCCCTTCCATCAGGCGCCAGACATAGACCAGGATCGCAAAAATATCGCCGGTTTCGCTTTCCGGAAGAACCGTGGCGCGCAACAGGATGGCGATGAAAACGCCGATCGAAAGAACCTCGATGATCGTCCAGTTATAGGCCGCTGCATCGGAGAGTTTCACGCGCCACTTGCGAACCAGCGTGAAATGCGCGCGCACTTCCTCGCGTTCCGAGCGCTCGATGTAGACGACTTCCTTTTCCAGCTGATCGTTCAGCTCGCGATTGAGCCGCGAGGTCACGCGTATATAGACGCGGTTGACGAGATAGACCGGGATGAACAACAGCGTCGCCAGCGCGCCAATGTAATAATCATACCAGAACAGGATGATCGCAGACCCGAAGATATGGATGAGGGACGTGATGACGACCGGCACGTCGATCTCGAAGAAGGTCACGAATTCACGCGACATGGCCGAGCGCGCAGCCACCGACGTCGCCTCGATACCGGCCTTGCGCTGCCGGATGATCGTGTCCTCGACAATGTTATTATAGACTTCCGTATAGACTCGCGTGTCGTACATCTGGCGGAAGCAGCCGATGCAGGCGCGCGCGCTCCAGGCCAGCACGATGGGCAAGGCCTGATGAAATTCATGAGCGATGAGGCCGTCGATCGCGAGGCCTGTCGCCCACGGATACGACAGCTCGAACAGGTCTTCGACGAATGTCAGGATATAGGTCAGCGCAATCCGCCAGCGGAATGGCTTCACAGCGTCCAGCGCCGTGTCCTTGCGACGCTTCAGCGGTATTTTCTTCTTCAGCATGCGCATGATCTTCCGCTCAACCGATAAATGAGCCTGCCCGCATCTCGCCGCATTTGCGAGCGAAAAAGCCGTGACGTTCATTCATTAGGGCAAGTCTGCCGGGTCCGAAAGGGTCCAGAAGCATATGTGGCGTCGGGTCCATCGGGCTCCGCGCCTGCCCCGCGGCGAGGTTTCGCAAAGCGAAAAGCTCACCGGTCAGGAGAGACGATGCCAGCCCTGTTCGCGCTCGTCCGCGCCGCCGCTCTCACTGCCGCATGTGCAGCCCCTGCCCTCTCGGCCTCCGCCCAGACCGTCGCGCCGAAAAAGCCTTCGCAGAGCCCGGCGCAAACTTCCGCGCCGACTTCGGAACATGCGTCCAAAAATCAAGTGAAGCGCGTTGCGAAGACCGCGCCTGCGCCGCGCCACCCGGACTCTTCACCAAGCCACGAACCAGCGGCCACGCCGAAGAAGGCCGTGCAGAGTTCAGCTCAGACCTCCGCGCAAACTGCGGAACATGCGCGCGTGCGTGTGTCCAAAGCGCATGTGACGCGCGCTGCGAAGACATCGCCTGGCATCGTCGGCGATGAAGGCGTGAAGGCGCTCGTGAGCCTTTATGCCCAGCGCCACGGCGTGCCTGAGACGCTGGCCCATCGCATCGTCATTAGAGAGAGCCGCTACAATCCGGCGCTCAAGGGGGGCGCGCATTTCGGGCTGATGCAGATCAGCCTGCCGACCGCCAAGCAAATGGGCTACGCCGGCGCGCCGCAGGGCCTGCTCGATGCGCGCACCAACCTTTCCTACGGCATGCCCTACCTCGCCAACGCCTGGCTCGTCTCGGGCGGCAGCGAGGCCCGCGCGGTGTCGCTCTATTCGCGTGGCTATTATTACGACGCCAAGCGCAAGGGCGTGCTCAAGGAGCTTCGCACGGCGCGCAGCGCGCCTGTAGAGGCTGTGGAAGCTGAAGCGGGCGGCGGTTTGCAATAGGCTTCACGCCTGTGGACACGCGCTGCACAAGCGCGCCGGGCGACGCGTAGCGTGGTACGAGGAAGTCACGCCCACTTCCGCACGAGACCCATGTTCAGATTCCCGCCGATCGCAATCGCCGCCCTGCTGATAGCGGCCACACTGCTCTGCTTCTCAAGCGCGGGGCAGAACGGCTTTC
>JANXTB010000307.1 GCA_025356415.1 Hyphomicrobiales bacterium | reverse complement strand
CGCGCACGGCCCAACCTGCTGATCGTCGAGCACCGCCAGGGTTACATCATGGCCAACGCGGGCATCGACCAGTCCAACATCGGCGGAGTGGAGGGAAGCGAGCGGGTGCTGCTCTTGCCTGTCGACTCCGATGCGTCCGCGGCGGCGCTTCGGGCCGCGCTACAGGCCTTCGGTGGAGTGGCAGTCGCGGTGCTCGTCAATGACAGCTTCGGCCGGCCGTGGCGTCGCGGCACCGTCGGCGTGGCTCTCGGCGCCGCCGGATTACCCGCCCTGAAAGACATGCGCGGCCGGCCGGACCTGTTCGGGCGCATGCTGCGGGCCACCGAGATCGGTTATGGCGACGAGATAGCAGCGGCGGCTTCGCTGGTCATGGGGCAGGCGGCCGAAGGCCTGCCCGTGGTCGTGATGCGTGGCCTGGACCTGTCCGGCCCAGCTAGCCCCGGGCTCTCGCTTGTGCGCCCGGAAGCCGAGGACGCCTTTCGGTGACGGCGATGCGGGACCTCGATGGCTCGGTGCTTGCCCTGTCCGGCGGGATTGGCGGGGCCAAGCTGGCATTGGGCCTGTCGCATCTCGTGGTGCCGGAGAAGCTCATCATCGTCGCCAACACGGCAGACGACTTCGAGCATCTCGACCTTTCGGTGTCGCCGGACATCGATACGCTGGTTTATACCTTGGCGGGGTTGAGCAACGATGAGCTTGGATGGGGCCGCCGGGGCGAGACGTGGAATTTCATGACGGCGTTGGAGGCGATCGGCGGCCCGCGCTGGTTTCGGCTCGGCGACGGCGATCTTGCCATGCATGTCGAGCGCAGCCACCGCCTCCGTGCCGGCGAAACCTTGTCCGACATCACTGCCGACATCGCTCGTCGCCTGGGGATTGGCCTGACGCTGCTGCCGATGACCGACGACCGGGTTCGCACCCGGCTGGAGACCGACGAAGGTTGGCTGGATTTCCAGGACTATTTTGTTCGCCGCGCGTGTGCGCCGATGGTGCGTTCCGTGGTGTTTGCGGGCAGCGAAACCGCCACGCCGCAGCCGATGCTGATGCGAGCGCTGGCCCATCCCAGGCTTCGTGCCGTGGTAATCTGTCCGTCCAACCCATTCATCAGCATCGAGCCAATCCTGTCCTTGCCCAATGTGCGGGCGGCGATCGCGGCCTGTCCCGCCCCGGTAATCTTGGTGTCGCCCATCATCGGCGGCAAGTCCGTCAAGGGCCCGACGGCGAAGATGATGCGGGAACTGGGCCAGACGCCCAGCGCCGTCGCGGCGTCCCGCTGCTATGAAGGCCTGCTGGACGCGGTCATCGTGGACCACAAGGATGCCGGCACAACGGCCGCGGAGCACGGCGCGGCGGTGTTCCCCGCCCACACGCTGATGCGCACCCTGGAGGATCGGCGCGTAGTCGCGGCGAAGGTGCTGGACGTGGCTGACAGCTTGGCGGGAAAGGTCGCGTGATGGCGATGCCTCGGAGGGATATCTGGGCGGTCGTGCCGGTGAAGCAGTTCAGCGCCGCGAAGCAGCGGCTGTCCCTCGGGTTCCCGCCGGAGTTTCGCGAGCGTCTGGCGCTCACCATGCTGCGCGACGTGCTGGCGGCGCTGGCCGGCTCGCGCCTGCTCGGCGGCATCATCGTGGTGACTGCGGACCCGCTGGCCGCTCATGTCGCGTGCGAGTTCGGCGCCCGCGTCGTGAGCCAGGACGCGACCGGTGGCCACACCGTGGCGGTGATGTCGGCCGCGCGCATGCTGGCCGCCGAAGGCGCGGCTGGCATGGTCACGGTTCCCGGCGACATGCCCGGGGCGACCTCTGAGGAGATTGACAACCTGCTCGGCGGACACGCAGAGGCGCCGGCGTTCAGCATCGTCCCCGCGCATGACGGCCGGGGCTCAAACGCCGTCGTCTGTTCGCCGCCCGATCTCTTGCAATTGACGTTCGGCGATGACAGTTGCCTTCCGCATATTGCCCTGGCTCGGGCCGCCGGCCTGTACCCGCGCATCGTCAACTTAACCGGGATCAGCATGGACATCGATACGCCAGAGGACCTCCTTGCCTTCGCCCGACACGACTGGCCGACCGGCACGCAGCGTTTCCTCCACCAATCCGGCGCGCTCTCCGGCAGTGTGCGCCGATGAATGCCCTCGCCATAAACGATGTCCTCGCCCTCGCCGCCGCCAACGAAACCTTGTCGCCGGGGCATACGGGCCTGCTCGCATCGTGCGAAGACTTGGCCCGCCTAACGGCCCTTGCCCGGCGGTTGCGCGATGCCGCGCACGGCGACGTCGTCTCCTACTCCCGCAAAGTG
>JANXTB010000279.1 GCA_025356415.1 Hyphomicrobiales bacterium | reverse complement strand
CGGCTCGATTGCGTTGGCTCCACCGCAGTCCTCCCCCGAGCATTCGCGACTGGATTGCTTCGCTCCGCTCGCAATGACGGCGCAAAAAAAAGCCCGACTCTTTCGAGCCGGGCTTTTGTGTTTCGAACCGCTGTCTCAGCGCGGCAGGACGGTTTCGCCCATCAGGTACTTGTCGACCGAATGCGCGGTCTGGCGGCCTTCCCGGATCGCCCAGACGACCAGCGACTGGCCGCGACGCATGTCGCCACAGGCGAAGACCTTCTCGGAGGACGACTTGTAGGTGATAGTGTCCGCCGCGACGTTGCCGCGATTGTCGAGCTTGACGCCGAGACCGTGCAGCAGGCCCTCGTGCAGCGGCGCAACGAAGCCCATGGCGAGGAGCACGAGATCGGCCTTGATCTCGAACTCGGTGCCAGGGATCGCCTGGAACTTGCCGTCCACCTTCACGCAGGTCAGCGCCTTCACGGCGACATTTTCGCCGGTGAACTCGACCGTGTTGACGGCGAAGTCGCGCTCGGCGCCTTCCTCGTGCGACGACGAGGTGCGCAGCTTCAGCGGCCAGTCCGGCCAGGTGAGAAGCTTGTTTTCCTTCTCGGGGGGCTTCGGCATGATTTCAAGCTGCGTCACCGACAGCGCGCCCTGGCGCACCGAGGTGCCGATGCAATCCGAACCCGTGTCGCCGCCGCCGATGACGACGACATGCTTGCCGGACGCCAGGATCGGCGCATTGGTCTGCAGCGGCTCCTTGCCGACGCGACGGTTCTGCTGCGGTAGAAAATCCATCGCGAAATGCACGCCCGCCAATTCGCGGCCGGGGATCGGCAGGTCGCGCGGCTTTTCAGCGCCGCCCGAAAGGATGACCGCGTCATAGCTGTCGAGCAGCTCGTCATGTGGCAGGTCGATGCCGACATTGACGTTATAATGGAAGGTCACGCCCTCGGCTTCCATCTGCTTCACGCGACGGTCGATGAGGTGCTTCTCCATCTTGAAGTCAGGGATGCCGTAGCGCAGAAGTCCGCCCGCACGTGCGTTCTTTTCAAAAAGATGCACATCGTGACCGGCGCGCGCGAGCTGCTGCGACGCGGCAAGGCCCGCGGGTCCCGAGCCGATGACGGCGATCTTCTTGCCGGTCTTCTTCGACGGCAATTCCGGCTGCACCCAACCTTCAGTCCATGCGCGATCGACGATCGAGCATTCGATGGTCTTGATCGTCACGGGTGAGTCCGTGAGGTTCAGCGTGCACGAGGCTTCGCACGGCGCCGGGCAGACGCGGCCCGTGAACTCGGGGAAGTTGTTCGTCGAATGCAGGTTGCGCGACGCCTCTTCCCAATTGCCGTGATAGACGAGGTCGTTCCAGTCGGGGATCTGGTTATTCACCGGACAGCCGTTGTGGCAGTACGGAATGCCGCAATTCATGCAGCGCGCCGCCTGGTCCTTCGTGGTCTCTTCCGACAGCGGAAGCACGAACTCCTTGTAGTGACGAATGCGATCGGAGGCCGGCGCATAGCGCCGGTCGCGACGATCGATCTCGAGAAATCCGGTTACCTTGCCCATCGGATTACTCCCCCGCCGCAGCCATGGGCTGCTCGTTTTGTGACATGAGTTCGGCGAGCGCGCGGCGGTATTCGACCGGCATCACCTTCCTGAATTTCGGCTTGTAGCTGTCCCAATTGTCGAGAATGTCCTTCGCGCGGGTCGAGCCCGTGTAGCGCAGGTGATTGCCGATCAACTGGTGCAGGCGCTCGGCGTCATAGCGCGTCATGTCGCTCATGACATCGACGCGGCCGTGGCCGAGCAGGTCGCCGCCCTGATGGTTGAGGCGCTGGTTCAGCTCCTCTTCCTCTTCAACCGGCTCGAGATCGACCATCGCCATGTTGCAGCGGCTCTCAAAAGTGCCGTCCTCGTCGAGCACATAGGCGATGCCGCCCGACATGCCCGCCGCGAAGTTTCGGCCCGTCTGGCCGATGACGACGACGATGCCGCCAGTCATGTATTCGCAACCATGGTCGCCCGTGCCTTCGACCACCGCGATGGCGCCCGAGTTACGCACGGCGAAACGCTCGCCCGCGACGCCACGGAAGTAGCACTCGCCGCTGATCGCGCCGTACAACACCGTGTTGCCGACGATGATCGAATTTTCTGGCACGATCTTGGTCGCTTCCTTCGGCGGATAAACCATGAGCTTGCCGCCCGACAGGCCCTTGCCGACATAGTCGTTGGCTTCGCCTTCGAGCTCCAGCGTCACGCCATGCGCGACCCAGGCTCCAAAACTCTGGCCCGCCGTGCCCTTCAGCTTCACGTGAATCGTGTCGTCGGGAAGCCCGGCATGGCCGTACTTCTTGGCGATCACGCCAGACAGCATCGCGCCGGTGGCGCGGTTGACGCTGTTGATCGGGCTCTCGATCGACACGGGTTCGCGCGTCTCGATGGCGGACTTCGCCTTCTCGATGAGCGTGCGATCGAGAACCTTCTCGAGATTGTGGTTCTGGTTCTCGGTCTTGTAGATCGGCAGATTGCCCGCGTCCGGCTTGTGGAACAGGCGCGAGAAGTCGAGACCCTTGGCCTTCCAATGTTCGATCGCGCGATCGCGGTCGAGCATCTGCATCTGGCCGATCATTTCGTTCATCGTGCGATAGCCGAGCGCTGCCATCAACTCGCGCACTTCCTCGGCGACGAAGAAGAAATAGTTGATGACATGCTCGGGCTGGCCGACGAAACGCTTGCGCAGCACAGGGTCCTGCGTGGCGACGCCGACGGGGCATGTGTTGAGATGACACTTGCGCATCATGATGCAGCCCGCCGCGATCAGCGGCGCGGTGGCGAAGCCGAATTCATCCGCGCCGAGCAGCGCGCCGATGATGACGTCGCGACCCGTGCGCAAGCCGCCATCGACCTGCACGGTGATGCGCGAACGCAAGCGGTTCAGCACCAGAGTCTGGTTGGTTTCGGCAAGGCCGATTTCCCACGGAGAACCCGCGTGCTTGATCGACGACAGCGGCGAAGCGCCGGTGCCGCCTTCATAGCCCGAAATCGTCACGTGATCGGAGCGGCCCTTGGCGACGCCCGCCGCGACCGTGCCGACGCCGACTTCGGAGACGAGCTTCACCGAGACGAGCGCGTCCGGATTGACGTTCTTCAGGTCGTAGATCAGCTGCGCGAGATCTTCGATCGAATAGATGTCGTGATGGGGCGGCGGCGAAATCAGGCCGACGCCCTGCGTGGAATGGCGCACCTTGGCGATGACGGCGTCGACCTTGTGGCCGGGCAATTGCCCGCCTTCGCCGGGCTTTGCGCCCTGCGCCATCTTAATCTGCATCATGTCGGAATTGACGAGATATTCCGTCGTCACGCCGAAGCGGCCGGACGCGACCTGCTTGATCGACGAACGCATGGAATCGCCATTCGCCATCCGCTTGAAGCGATCGGCTTCCTCGCCGCCCTCGCCCGTGTTCGAACGGCCGCCGATGCGGTTCATCGCAATCGCCAGCGTGGTGTGGGCCTCACGCGAGATCGAACCGAACGACATGGCGCCGGTGACGAAGCGACGGACGATGTCAGCCGCGGGCTCGACTTCTGCGAGCGGCACGGGCTTGCGGCCATCTTCTTCCGCGGTCTTGATGCGGAACAGGCCGCGGATCGTCAGCAATTGCTCGCTCTGCTCGTTGAGCAGTTTCGCAAAGGCGCGATACTTGTCCTGGCTGTTGCCGCGCACCGCATGCTGCAGCAGCGACACCGATTGCGCCGACCAAGCATGCGCTTCACCGCGCACGCGATAGGCGTATTCGCCGCCGACATCGAGCGACGTGCGATAGACGGGTGACTCGCCGAAGGCGTCGCTGTGACGCGACACAGTTTCCTGCGCGACTTCCGCAAGGCCGACGCCCTCGATTGTCGTCGCCGTGCCTGCGAAGAAGCGCTGCACGAATTCACGCGACAGGCCGATGGCGTCGAAGATCTGCGCGCCGCAGTAGGATTGATAGGTCGAGATGCCCATCTTCGACATGACCTTCAACAAGCCCTTGTCGATCGATTTGATGTAGCGCTTCACGACTTCATAGGCATCGACTTCCTCGGGGAAGTCCTTCGCCATCGCGCCAAGCGTTTCGAACGCGAGCCACGGGTTGATCGCTTCCGCGCCATAGCCGGCAAGGCACGCAAAGTGATGCGTCTCGCGCGCTTCGCCCGTCTCGACAACGAGGCCGACCGAGGTGCGCAGGCCCTTGCGGATCAGGTGATGATGCACGGCCGCGGTCGCGAGCAGCGCGGGAATCGGAATGCGATCGGCGCCGACCATGCGGTCCGACAGGACGATGATGTTGTAGCCGCCCTTGACCGCCGCTTCCGAACGATCGCACAGGCGTTCCACTGCCGCTTCCATCCCCTCGACGCCCTTCTCGGACGGATAGGTGATGTCGAGCGTCTTGGTGTCGAAGGAATCCTCGAAGTGCCCGATGCAGCGGATCTTTTCGAGATCTCCGTTGGTGAGGATCGGCTGGCG
>JANXTB010000273.1 GCA_025356415.1 Hyphomicrobiales bacterium | reverse complement strand
GCCGCCGAAGCCGCCGGAAAGGCGAGCACCAAGGGCAACGCCCGCGCGAAGGAAGTCACCGAGCGCCTGCTGTATCGCGTGATGCAGGTCATCGATGAATGCGACGTGTCGATGGACGAGTTCTGGGCCGCCGCCGCCTACATCGCAAAGGCCGCCAAGAATGACGAGTTCGGCCTTGTCGTTCCCGGCATCGCGCTGGAGCATTTCCTCGACCTGCGTCTCGACGAGGCTGAAAAGCGCGCCGGCATCAACGGCGGCACGATGCGCACCATCGAAGGTCCGCTGTATGTCGCTGGCGCGCCGCTCAGCAAGGGCGAGGCCCGCATGGATGACGGCACCGATCCCGGCGAGATCTTCTTCATCTCCGGCACGGTGCGTGGCGAGGATGGCAATGCGATCCCGGGCGCGATCGTCGATATCTGGCACGCCAATTCGAAGGGCGGCTATTCCTTCATCGATGGCGAGCAGGCCGCCTACAATCTGCGTCGCCGCATCGAGACGGATTCGAAGGGCCGCTATCTGGCGCGCACCATCGTGCCGAATGGTTACGGCTGCCCGCCGGAAAGCGCCACGCGCGAACTGATGACGCTGCTCGGACGCCACGCGGAACGCCCTGCGCATGTGCATTACTTCATCTCGGCGCCGGGTTATCGCCAGCTGACGACGCAGTTCAACTTCACGGGCGACAAGTATCTCTACACCGACTTCGCTTTCGGCACCCGTGAAGAGCTGGTCATCACGCTCGAGCATGTGACGAGCCCCGAAGAAATCCGCAAGGCCGGCCTCAACCGCCCCTTCGCCCGCGCGACATTCGATGTCGTGCTCGTGAAGGAAAAGGTCGAGGCGCCGACGACGCTCGTCAACCGGCAGCACGTCATCGCGGCCTGAGCCGACATCAGCGAAACGGGGGCGGCGCGACCGCCCCCCACGCAAACCAAACAGGGGAAACGCCATGTCCGAGACCATGTCCGAAGCCATCATCGCACGCCTCGAAGCTTCAGTTGAGGAAAACCCGGAAACAGGCGCTTACCGCTGCAAGCGCGACATCTTTACGGACCCTGAGTTTTTCGAACTCGAGATGAAATATATCTGGGAAGGCAATTGGGTCTATCTCGCCCATGAGAGCCAGGTTCCCAACAACAACGATTTCATGACGACCTATATCGGCCGCCAGCCGATCGTCATCTCGCGCGACCGCACCGGCAACCTGCACGCATTCCTGAATGCCTGCTCGCATCGCGGGGCCATGATCTGCCGCCACAAGCGCGGCAACAAGTCGACCTACACCTGCCCATTCCACGGCTGGACGTTCAACAACACCGGCAAGCTTCTCAAGGCGAAAGACCCGGAAGGCGCAGGCTATCCCGAGAGCTTCAACAAGCAGGGCAGCCACGACCTGACGAAACTCGCGCGCTTCGAAAACTATCGTGGCTTCTTGTTCGGCTCGCTGAATCCGGATGTCGTTTCGATCGAGGAACATCTCGGTGAATCGCGCAAGATCATCGACCTCATCGTCGACCAGTCGCCCGAAGGTCTCGAAGTCCTGCGCGGCAACTCGTCGTACATCTATGACGGCAACTGGAAGCTCCAGGCCGAGAACGGCGCCGACGGCTATCATGTCGCCTCGGTGCATTGGAACTACGCGGCGACCACCAACGCCCGCAAGGCGGCGGCTGCCGCGGCTGCCAGCACAGACGAAGTGCGCGCGATGAGCGCCGGCGGCTGGGCCAAGCAAGGCGGCGGCTTCTACGCCTATGAATACGGGCACATCCTGCTCTGGACCAATTGGGCCAATCCGGAAGACCGCCCGCTTTATCCCGTGCGCGACGAACTCGCCGAGAAATTCGGCAAGGCCCGCGCGGACTGGATGATCGGCAAGAGCCGCAACCTCTGCCTCTATCCCAATGTCTTCATCATGGATCAGTTCTCGTCGCAGATCCGCGTCTATCGCCCGCTCTCCGTCGACAAGACGGAAGTGACGATCTACTGCATCGCGCCCAAGGGCGAGAGCGATGAAGCGCGTACGCGCCGCATTCGCCAGTACGAGGATTTCTTCAATGCTTCCGGCATGGCGACGCCTGACGATCTCGAAGAATTCCGCTCGTGCCAGATCGGTTATGGCGCACGCCATGCCGTGTGGAACGATCTCTCGCGCGGCGCGACGCACTGGATCAAGGGTCCTGATGCCGATGCGCAATCGATCGGCATGAAGCCCTTGCTCTCCGGATTGAAGACTGAGGATGAGGGACTTTTCGTGGTTCAGCACGGCTACTGGAAAGACGCGCTCGTCGCGGGTCTGAAGAAAGACGCCGCCGCCGCAACCGCCATGAAGACCGCAGCCGAATAATCGTTCAGCCAATCAACACGTCTCCGGACGAAGGAGGATCACATGTCTGCCATCATCGCAGAGATCCCACGCGACCAAGCCGCCGCCCACGAATTATCGATCACCGACGTCGAAGCTTTCCTTTACGACGAGGCCCGGCGCCTCGACGACAAGGATTGGGAAGGCTGGCTCGCCCATTACGCGGCGCATGCTACTTTCCACATGCCGGCCTGGGACGACGACGACCTGCTGACCGAAGATCCGCAGCGCGAAATCTCGCTGATCTATTACGGCTCCAAGCAAGGGCTCGAGGATCGCGTGTTTCGCATCCAGACGGAACGCTCGTCGGCGACATCGCTGCCGGCGCCGCGCACGTCGCACAACATCACGAATGTCGAGATCGTCGAGCAAGGCGCAGGCGTTCTGAAAGTGCGGTTCAACTGGTTCACGTTGAGCTTCCGCTACAAGACGACGGATTCCTATTTCGGCACGTCCTTCTACACGTTGGACACGACCGGCAAGCGTCCGCTCATCACCGCCAAGAAAGTCGTCCTCAAGAACGACTACATCCATCACGTGGTCGACATCTACCACATCTGAGCGTGCGAGCACGCCGGGAGGACATTATGACCAACAGGATTGCGCTTAATTTCGAAGACGGCGTGACCCGTTTCATCGAGGCCCGTCCCGATGAGCTGATCGCCGACGCCGCCTACCGGCTCGGCCTCAACATTCCGATGGACTGCCGCGACGGCGCTTGCGGCACATGCAAATGTCATTGCGAGAGTGGCGACTATACGCTTGGCGACTATATCGAAGACGCCATGACGGAAGATGAGGCGGGGCAGGGCTATGTGCTGACCTGCCAGATGAAAGCGACATCGGATTGCGTGATCCGCGTTCCGGCCTCGTCCGCAGTCTGCAAGGTCAAGGCGGGCTCGATGCCGGCCAAGATCACGCAGGTTCGTCAGCTTTCACTTTCCAGCATCGGGTTCTCCGTGCAGGTCGATGAGCCCGGCAAGCTCTCTTATCTGGCCGGACAATACGTCAATGTCTCGGTGCCGGGCACGATGCAGACGCGCTCCTATTCGTTCTCCTCGATGCCGAAGGATGGCGTCGTCGAATTCCTCGTGCGCAACATCCCGAACGGCCTGATGTCGTCCTATCTTTCAGGCGCCGCCAAGGCGGGTGACGATGTGACGCTCACGGGTCCGATCGGCAGCTTCTACTTGCGCGATGTCACGCGCCCCTTGCTGCTACTTGCCGGCGGCACGGGCCTCGCGCCGTTTCTCGCCATGCTGCAAGTGCTCGAAAGGACGCCTCCGGCGTTTCCGATCCACATGATCTATGGCGTCACCAGCGACGCCGATCTCGTGGAAGTCGAGAAGCTCGCGGCGTTCG
>JANXTB010000258.1 GCA_025356415.1 Hyphomicrobiales bacterium | reverse complement strand
ATCGAACGGCCTGACGGCGTGTAGTAACGCGCGGTGGTGAGACGCAGCGCGCCATTGTTCTGGCCGAGCGGGATGATGGTCTGCACCGAACCCTTGCCGAACGAGCGCGTGCCGACAATCGTCGCGCGCTTGTGGTCCTGCAAGGCGCCGGCGACGATTTCGGACGCTGAGGCCGAACCGCCGTTGACCAGCACGATCACCGGCTTGCCTTTCGACAGATCGCCGGGACGCGCGTTGTAGCGCTGCGTTTCATCCGCATTGCGGCCGCGTGTCGAGACGATCTCGCCATGCGTCAGGAAGGCGTTCGACACCGCGATGGACTGATCGAGCAGACCACCCGGATTGTTGCGCAGGTCGAGAATGTAACCCTTGAACTTGTCGGCCGGCACGTCGGCGGTGAACTTCGCGATGGCGCTCTTCACGCCGTCATAAGTCTGCTCGTTGAACTGCGTGATGCGGATGTAGCCGACATCGTCGCCTTCCTGACGGAAGCGGACCGACTTGATCTGGATGACCGCGCGCGTGATTGCGATCTCGCGCGAGTCGCGCGCCGTGCCACGCAGGATAGTGAGCTTCACGGCGGTGTTGACCTGGCCGCGCATCTTGTCGACAGCCTGGTTGAGCGTCATGCCCTGCACGCTCTCGCCATCGATGGCGGAGATGATGTCGCCCGAGAGCACGCCTGCGCGCGCGGCTGGCGTATCGTCGATCGGGGTGACGACTTTCACCATGCCGTCTTCCTGCGTGACCTCGATGCCGAGACCGCCGAACTCGCCGCGCGTCTGCACCTGCATGTCACGGAAGCTCTTCGAGTCCATGTAGCTCGAATGCGGATCGAGCGAGGTCAGCATGCCCGAGACCGCAGCCTCGATGAGCTTCTGCTCATTGGGCTTCTCGACATAATCGGATCGGATCTTCTCGAACACGTCGCCGAAGAGATTGAGATTCTTGTATGTGTCGGACGCCGCCGCATTGGCGGGCCCGGCCGCGAAAATTCGCGTTTGGGTCCCGACCATGACGGTCGACGCGCCGAGCACGGCGCCGAGCACGACGAGGGAGATCTTGCGCATTATCCGCGAACCTTTTCCAGCTCGGCCTTCGCCCACCATGGGCCCGGGTCAATGGCCGCCCCGTCTTTCCGGAATTCAACATAGAGAATGGGCTGGGCAGCGCCAAGAGCAAGTGCTGATGCAGTTTTGATCGAACCGTCGCCCATTGTCGCAACCGGCTCTCCGGCCAGGACGAACTGCCCGACCTCGACGCTGATGCGCTCCATGCCCGCCAGAACTACATAATACCCGCCGCCCGCATTGATGATCAAGAGCTGTCCATAGGTTCGGTACGGGCCCGAAAAAGCAACCCAGCCATCTGACGGAGCGGCCACGGGGGCGCCGGGACGCGTGCCCAGCGAGAGGCCTTTTTCAACGCCCCCAATCCCGTCCGACGCGCCGAAGCTCTTGATAATCCTGCCTGCAACCGGCAGCGGCAACAATCCGCGCGCATCCGCGAAGGCGATCTTGGGGGCGAGCCGCGCGGGGTCGTTGAAGGGCAAAGCGGCCACGCGGGGCTGGCCACGCAATTGCGCAGCTTCCGCCGCCTTGCGCTGCGCCTCATCTGATGCCCGCGCCGCGTCGGCTGCGCCCTTCGCGGCCGCCAATTCGGCTTCGGAGCGGGCGATCAATTCCTTGAGATCAGTCGCCTGCCGGGCCAGTTCGGCCGACCGCCGGCGCTCCTCTGCGACCTTTTGCTCCGCTTCCTTCAAGGCGCCTTGCCTCGCATCGACCAGTCCGGCGAGGCGTTCGCCATCGCGGCTGAAGGCCAGCGCCTCGCTCGCGAGCTTGTCTTTCTCGAGCGCGATAGACCGCCGCAACGTCACAAGATCGTTCAGATCCGCGGCGAGCGCCTGCGCCTCGCCACGAATTTCCGGCAGCACGGCGCCCAGCAGCATGGAGGCGCGCACGGCTTGCAGAGCGTCTTCGGGCGAGGCGAGCACTGCGGGCGGCGGGCGCCGTCCCATGCGCTGCAAGGCGGCGAGCACAGTGGCGAGCACATCGCGCCGGCTGGCGAGTGATCGGCGGATCGCCTCTTCGCTGCCGTTGGCGATATCAAGCTTGTTTTCGATATCCGCCATACGCGTTTCAGTCTGGCGCATTTTCGCGCTGGTCTCGATCAACGCCGCATTGAGACGCGCGCGATCGGTGCGGATCGCCTCCATCTCGACTTCGAGCGCGCGCCGGCGTTCTTCGGCGGCGCGCAGATCGGTCTCGACGCTTTTCAACTGATCGGGCGAAGGCGCCTGCGCGTGAACGGGCGCGCAAAGAAGCAGCGCCGCGCAAAGGAGCGCAGTTGAGTTCGCCTTTCTCTGCAAGGGCCCGAACAAATTCAAAACGTCACCAGCAGTGCAAACACCCTACTCTTGCGAGGTAGGGGACAGACTCGGCTCATCGAATCGATTCGCGAGCATACGGGGCAAGCGCCTTAGACGCGATGGTAGGGATGGCCCGAGAGAATGGTGATCGCGCGATAGATCTGCTCGGCGGCCATGATGCGCACGAGTTGATGCGGCCAGGTCATCGCGCCGAAAGCCAGAACCAGCGACGCGCGCGCGCGCAATTCGGGATCGATGCCGTCGGGTCCGCCAATCAAAAGCGCATAAGCGCCTGCGCCACTGTCGCGCGCGGCGCCGATATCGGCGGCGAAAGCCTCGCTGCCCATGGTCTTGCCGCGCTCGTCGAGGACGACGAGACGGGCGCCGGCGGGAATGTTTTGAGTGAGCGCACGCGCTTCCTCGACCTTCCGGTCTTCAGGCCGGCGGGCGCGGGATTCTTCGCTCTCGCGCATCTCGACGCCGGTCAGGCCGACGCCACGCGACGCAGCTTGCGCGCGCTCAAGATAACGCGCGCAGATTTCTCTCTCCGGGCCGGCCTTCAGCCGCCCGATGGCAGACAGGTGGATGCGCATGAAGGCGAGACCAGCGCGCCGGTCAGGCGCGCTTCTCGGCCTTCTGCTCGGCCGGACGATCCCCGCCCCACATCTTCTCCAGATTGTAGAACTGGCGAACTTCGGGACGGAAAACGTGGACGATCACATCGCCGGCGTCGACGAGGACCCAGTCGCAATGCGGCAGGCCCTCCACGCGTGGCGTCGAGAAGCCGGCCTCCTTGCAACCCTTGATCACGCGATCTGCGATCGCGGAAACATGGGTCGTGGAGCGCCCCGTCGCGATCACCATCGCGTCGGCGAGCGAAGTCTTCCCGTGAAGGTCAATGGAAAGTACGTCCTCCGCCTTCGCATCGTCGAGGCTGTTGAGGATGGTACGTACGAGCTGGCCGGTATCGGGTTCAGCCTGAACACGAACCGGGTCGGGCGAAGCTTGGGCCGCCCGGGCTTGGACCGTGGGTATCAGAGCCATTTCTCCTGTGAGCCGCGCGAGGGCGCAGCGCATCTTCAATGTGGGCGCAATGCCGATGGAATTCAACCGTTCTTATCAGCGGACCGCTGCCGGAACGATTGGCGAAACGATTGGTGGAACACCCGCGCCCGCGCGCCGAAGCTCGGTCGAGGAGAGCCCTGAACGGGGCCCGTGCAGGAAGATAAAAGCGGGCAGCGTCGCGCCCGGAAGCAGTGGGCCCTCGCCTTCGCGGAAGCGATAGCGGGACAGGTACTGGCCAGCGCGGCTATGCGCAGCCTTCAATGTGGAGCCCGGCCGGTCGATCACGGCGATCGGGGTCATGTGGGCGATGTCGCGCCAGCGCTGCCAGCGATGGAATTGCGCCAGGTTATCGGCGCCCATCATCCAGACAAAATCGACGCCCGGACACCGGCGGGTCAGATATTCAATGGTGTCGTAAGTATAGCGCGTGCCGATCTCGGCCTCGAAGCCCGTAATGTCGATCCGCGGATGATCGGCGAGCTTGCGCGCCGCAGCCATACGCGACTCAAGGGGTGGCAGGCCAGCGTTTTCCTTCAGTGGATTGCCGGGCGTGACGATCCACCACACACGATCAAGCTTCATCCGCGCCATGGCGATGCGGCTGACGAGCAGGTGGCCGGCATGGGGCGGATTGAAAGTACCGCCGAACAGGCCGATGCGCATGCCGTTGGTATGGGGCGGCAGATGGGCCGGCAGACGCGGGGACCCGGCGCTTGCGATGAGGCGCGGCGGGTCGGCGAAACGGAGCGCCGCAGCCGGCTTCAAAAAGCTCACGGACGTGTCTGACCGTTGCCGCGCACGCGGTATTTGAAAGAGCACAATTGCGCAAGCCCGACGGGACCTCGCGCATGCATGCGGCCCGTGGCGATGCCGATCTCGGCGCCGAAGCCGAACTCGCCGCCGTCGGCGAATTGCGTCGAGGCGTTATGCATCACGATGGCGGAATCGACCTCGCCAAGAAAACGCTCAGCCGCAGCGATATCTTCCGTGATGATGCAATCGGTGTGATGCGAGCCATGCGTCTCGATGTGATCGATGGCCTCATCGAGCCCATCGACCACGCGGCACGAGATGATGCTGTCGAGATATTCAAGCTTCCAGTCGGCCTCAGCCGCGGGCACGACGCGCGGGTCGACGTTGAGCGTCATCGCGTCGCCGCGCACTTCGCAATCGGCGTCGAGCAGCATCTTCACCAGCGGCGCGAGCAACGTTGGCGCCACCGCCTTGTCGACGAGCAGCGTTTCAGCCGCGCCGCAGACGCCGGTCCGACGCAGCTTCGCGTTGCGCACGATGGCGCGCGCCTTTTCAGCATCGGCGGCGGCATGAATATAGACATGCACGATGCCCTCGAGATGCGCGAAGACCGGCACGCGCGCCTCGTCCTGCACGCGCGCGACAAGGCTTTTGCCGCCGCGCGGCACGATGACGTCGAGCGTTCCGCCAAGGCCCTTCAGCATTTCGCCGACCGCAGCGCGATCCGTGACCGGCACGCGCGAGATCGCAGCCTCCGGCAGCCCAGCCGCGCGAAGGCCCTCGACGAGGCATTGGTGGATGAGGCTGGAGGAATGCGTGGAATCCGATCCGCCACGCAGGATGCAGGCATTGCCGGCTTTCAGGCACAGGGCGCCGGCGTCCGCCGTCACATTCGGGCGGCTCTCGTAGATGACGCCGATGACGCCCAGCGGCGTCGAGACGCGCTCGATCTTCAGGCCGTTCGGGCGTTCCATCGTCTCCAGCACCCGGCCGACGGGATCGGGCAGCGCCGCGATCGCCTCGACGCCCGCAGCCATAGCTTCCACCCGCGACGCGTCGAGCATCAGCCGGTCGAGCAGCGCCTTGGTCGCGCCAGCCGCTTGCGCGGCCGCCATGTCTCTGGCGTTGGCGGCGAGGATTTCCCCGGCGCGGGCGCGCAGCGCGGCGGCGCCGGCGAGCAGCGCCTTGTCCTTCACCTGCGTCGGCGCAAGCGCCACCGCACGCGCGGCGCGACGCGCAGCGCGGCCCAGCGCCAGCATCAGGGCGGGCACGTCCTGCACATCGTGGAGGTGGACGGGATTGGTCATGGTCTTTGATCTAACAGAAGTGGACGGGCCGTGTCATGTGCGACGCTCGAGACGGCTTACGCTCCGTCAATCCTTCGCCGCAAGTCTATTCGCCGCCGAGAGCCATATCGTCGCGATGGATCATCTCGGCGCGGCCCGGAACGCCCAGAATCGCCTCGATCTCGCGCGAATTGCGCCCGACTAGCTGGGCTGCGTCCACCGCATCATAGGCGACCAGCCCCCGGCCGATCTCGGCGCCGCGGGCATCGCGGATGAGAATGCAGTCGCCGCGCGCGAACGATCCCTCGACGCGCACCACGCCCGCCGACAGAAGGCTCGCGCCCGAAACCAGCGCACGCGCCGCGCCAGCGTCGATATGCACGGCGCCGCGCGGCTCGAGCGAGCCGGCAATCCATTTCTTGCGCGCCGTTACCGGGTTCGACGGCGTCAGGAACCAGGTGCAGCGCCCGCCATCTGCGATGGCTTGCAGCGGATGCTCGATCTTGCCGGACGCGATCAGCATGTGGGTGCCGGCGGTGGTGGCGATCTTCGCCGCCTCGATCTTGGTGTACATGCCGCCGCGGGACAGTTCGGATTCCGCCGCGCCGGCCATCGCCTCGATCTCGGCGGTGACGGATTCCACGACCGGAATCAGTTTGGCGTCGGGATTGGCTCCGGGCGGCGCGGTGTACAGGCCGTCGATGTCGGACAGCAGCACCAGCAGGTCGGCGGAGGCCATGGTGGCGACGCGGGCGGCGAGACGGTCATTGTCGCCGTAGCGGATCTCGTTGGTGGCGACG
>JANXTB010000247.1 GCA_025356415.1 Hyphomicrobiales bacterium | reverse complement strand
CCCAATAGCGCGGATGACGCGGCTTGATCTTTTCTTCGCCGGTGATCAGCGCGACAGCATCGGCGCCGACTTTCTCGACCACGCGATTGTAGACTTCGCGCGCCAGCAGGCGCAGCGGCAGGCCGATAATGCCTGACGAATGATAGAGCATCCGCTCGATGGCGAGATGCGTCTTGCCGGTGTTGGTGGGCCCCAGCACCGCGGTGACGCGCGCGGCGCGCTCCGCTGGTTTGAGCGCCGGGCTCCGGGCGGGCTTCTCGAGGAAGGGAAGGTTCATTTCAAAAACGGCCTGCCTCTGATGCCCGAATGGACACACGCCCTGAGGCGCTTGTTCCCATAGCACAATGCCTCGTCGCGCCGAACAGGTCCCTCACCCTTGTGGACAAGGTAAACGGCCAAACGAACGAGACGTGAACGAACCGGGCCCGAATCGCTGACGGGCGATGAGTCCGGGTTTGTTCACCCCCATATCTGGCGATGCGCCGGCGGCGCCTACCAGAGGTTGTAAAACGAAGTCTCTCGACCGTCTGCCTACAGAGACTCAAGACCATGGGCGGAAGGACTCGATCCGCTTGGCCTGTCAACGTGCATATAGAAAGAAAATCGCCGATTGCGAGGCCCGGTCTCCAGCCGAGGCGCCGCCTCTTACAAGGCCGGGGTCTTGCCGTCGCCCGCGTCGACCTTGCCAGTATCGATCTTGCTCGAATCGGATTCGAACGAGGTCGCCTCGATCACGGTCGTGCCGATCTGCGTGGCGACCGAAATCCGGTAGGGCACGACAACCCGCGCCTCGCCGACCGGGGCGAGCCAGACCTGAATATCCTTGTTGTCGGCCATGAACTGCACCGGCTTGCGGATTCGGTGCCCGGCGATCGGCGTATAGCGCACGTCGCAGACGACGACCTTCCCCGTGTAGCCCTTGGACTTGACGGGCCGCGTGCCGGCATAGGTCAGCGTGACGTCAAAGCGCGTAAACCCGTCGTAGACCGGCAGCGTCCGGTTGCAGGCGGCGGGGCCTACCACGGGCTCCGCGCCCGGCACAGGCATCATCAGCGCGCTGAGCGGATCGAGAATGCCGCGCGTGTGGGCGGGCGTCAGCGGCACGCGGTCCGGCACGGGATCAATAGGGGGCGAGATATCGACGCCCTTCACCGCGCCGCCCTGCATGGCCATGCGGACGGTGCGCGTCTCCTTGGCATTGGCGGAGGTGTTGGCGTAGGCCGCCGGCACGATCAGCCCCTTCGTGTAGCCGCCGGCCGCCGTCGCCGCGCCACGCGAGCTCGACACCATTGCGGCGATGCCGGTGAGCTTGGCGTTGACGGCGATCTTGTAAGCCGCCCCGTTCACGTCGCCGTCCAGCGACGCCGTGCCAAGCGGGATGCCAAGCAGCGTGACCGCATAGCGCGCCCGAACCTGGTCGGCCTGCGCGGACGAGGTGAGCAAAGGCAGCGCGACAGCGCCGGTGAGGAAAAGCAAGGCCCGGAGGGACATGGTCGAGACCGTCTGTCAGGAATGCGTGGATGCCTGGTGGCTTGATATCATTTGATTCATTAAGATTCCGACGCTTTCGTGGCCCTGTGTGGCGTCCACTCGCCTTGACGCCTTCGCCCCCCTCGACTATACACCCGCGTCCGACACATCGAGCGTTAGACCCCGGCGAAGCGCATCTGCCGCTTGCCGCGCATCCTTCGAAACCTCCCTGCACATGGAGATTTCTCGGGAACGAGGTCTGAACTCACCCCAAAAGCGGTCATGCCCGGCGGGTTTTCCCCGGTTTGCCCGCGTTAGCATCAAGCGGCCCCGCCGCGACAAGAAGGAATGTTGCCATGGCGCGCCGTTGCGAGTTGAGCGGAAAAGCCGTTCTGTCCGGTAATCTCGTCAGCCACTCGAACCACAAGACGCGCACCCGGTTCATGCCGAACCTGTGCAACGTCACGCTGATCTCCGACACGCTGAAGCGTTCAATCCGCCTGCGCATCGCCGCGGCGGCCCTGCGCTCGGTCGAGCATCGTGGCGGCCTCGACGCCTTCCTGCTGAAGGCTGACGACGCCGACCTCTCGGTCAAGACCCGCGCCCTGAAGCGCGAAATCCAGAAGAAGGCGCTGGAAGGCGCTGCCGCCTGATCGCTGTCAGCTTCTGAGAATAAAAAAAGCCCGGCGGAAACGCCGGGCTTTTTTGTTCTTCCTTCTCCCGCTCGGCGGGAGAAGGTGGCGCGTGAAACGCGACGGATGAGGGCGCTTGCAAGTGGAAGCGCTTCAGCCAATCAAAGCGCCCTCACCCGTCATGTTCGCATGCCCCCTCTCCCGTGAGACGGGAGAGGGGGCGCAGAAACCCCTACCGCGCAGCCACCTTTTGCACACTCGTGCGCGGCGCCGGCTTGGGCGCCTTCATGACTTTCTGCGGCGGCGGCGCTGCATTTTCTGCAAACAATTCCGCAAGCTTTTCCGTCATCGCGCCGCCGAGTTCTTCCGCATCGACAATCGTCACAGCACGACGGTAATAGCGCGTCACGTCATGGCCGATGCCGATCGCGATCAACTCCACCGGCGAGCGCGTCTCGATTTCCTCGATGATGTAGCGCAGGTGCTTCTCGAGATAATTTCCCGGGTTCACCGACAGCGTCGAATCGTCGACCGGCGCGCCGTCAGAAATCATCATGAGAATCCGGCGCTGCTCGGTGCGCGCCAGCAACCGCTTGTGCGCCCAGTCGAGCGCCTCGCCGTCGATGTTTTCCTTGAGCAGACCCTCGCGCATCATCAGCCCGAGGTTGCGGCGCGCACGACGCCACGGCGCATCAGCCGCCTTGTAGACGATGTGACGCAGGTCGTTGAGGCGACCGGGATTGGCGGGCTTGCCGCCCTGCAACCACGCCTCGCGCGCTTGCCCGCCCTTCCAGGCGCGCGTCGTGAAGCCGAGAATTTCAACCTTCACGCCGCAGCGCTCCAGCGTGCGTGCGAGAATATCGGCGCAGGTCGCCGCCACGGTGATCGGGCGGCCGCGCATCGAACCTGAATTGTCGAGCAACAGCGTCACCACCGTGTCGCGGAAATCCATGTCCTTCTCGCGCTTGAAGGACAAAGGCTGCTGCGGATCGATGACGATGCGCATCAGGCGCGAGGGATCTAGCACGCCCTCTTCGAGATCGAATTCCCACGAGCGGTTCTGCTGCGCCATCAGGCGGCGCTGCAGGCGGTTCGCGAGACGCGCGACAATCGCTGACATGTGCTGCAATTGTTTGTCGAGATAGGCGCGCAGGCGCTCCAGCTCTTCGGGATCGCAGAGCTCTTCGGCGAGCACCATCTCGTCGAACTTCGTCGTGTAAGCCTTGTAATCGGGTCCGCGCTGGACGTCGCCATAGGTCGGCGGACGGCGGCTTTCGCGCGAATCCTCGTCCTCGCCTTCGCCATCCTCGTCGAGCATTTCGCCGGTGGGCGCCTCGGAGGCGTCCATGGTTCCGTCTTCCATGTCGTCGGAGGCGTCGTCGGTCTTTTCCATCTGCAGGGTTTCGCCCGATCCTTCGAGATCGTCGGCCTCGCCCTCTTCCTGCTCCTGCGATTCCTGGTCCTGATCGGCGCCGTCCTCTTCGCCCGTTTCATTCTGGTCGATGGCGGCCTCGTCGATCATGTCGAGATTGGCGAGCATCTTCTGGATGGCGCGGCCGAAGACGAGCTGGTTTTCGATGGAGGCGTCGAGCTTGGCGAGTTCCTCGCCCGCGCGGCTCTCGATGATCGGGCGCCAGAGATCGACGATCTTCTGCGCGGATTTCGGCGGCGCGAGGCCGGTGAGGCGCTCGCGCACCATCAGCGCGACAGCGTCTTCCATCGGCGCATCGGCGCGGTCGGTGACCTCCGCGTAGGTCCCGCGGTGGTAGCGGTCCTCGAGCATCGCCGACAGGTTGGACGAAACGCCTTCCATGCGGCGCGAACCGATGGCTTCGACACGCGCCTGTTCGACGGCTTCGAAAACGGCGCGCGCATTTTGCTGCTGCGGCAGAAGCTTGCGATGCGTGCGCGCATCGTGACAGGCCAGCCGCAGCGCCATGGAATCGGCATGACCGCGCACGATCGCGGCTTCGCGTGGCGACAATTTGCGCGCGGGCTCTGGCAGGCGCGCCTTCGCTCCCTCGCCAGCGCCGACGAGCGCGGGACGATCCGCCGCGAAGGTGACTTCGAGCTCTCTCTCGCCCGACATGGCGCGCATGCATGCAGCGACCGCGCGCTTGAACGGCTCCTGCGGCGCGTCGGCTTTGGTGGGCGGCTTGCGATTTGTCGACATGCGAATTTCTTCCCTGCTTTCCCCTCAGTTCAAACAGGCCCGCGCGTACGCGGGCCTGCGCGAAGGGATCAGGACATCACGACGTTGACGGCGCTTTCCGGCAATTCCTGCCCGAAACACCGTTGGTAGAATTCCGCGACCAGAGTGCGCTCGAGTTCGTCGCACTTGTTCAGGAAGGTCAGGCGGAAAGCGAAACCGACATCCTTGAAGATCGCGGTGTTTTCCGACCAGGTGATCACCGTGCGCGGGCTCATGACGGTCGACAGGTCGCCGGCGATGAACGCGTTGCGGGTGAGATCGGCGACGCGAACCATCTTGTTGACGATGTCGCGGCCTTCCTTGACCTTCTTGTAGTGCGGCGACTTGGCGAGGACGATGTCCACTTCCTTGTCGTGCGGCAGGTAATTCAGCGTCGTGACGATGGACCAGCGGTCCATCTGCGCTTGGTTGATCTGCTGCGTGCCGTGATAGAGGCCCGATGTATCGCCAAGGCCCACCGTGTTGGCGGTGGCGAACAGGCGGAACGCGGGATGAGGGCGAATGACGCGGCTCTGGTCGAGAAGCGTGAGACGGCCGGAGGCTTCGAGCACGCGCTGGATGACGAACATCACGTCGGGACGGCCCGCGTCATATTCGTCGAACACCAGCGCGACATTGCGCTGGTAGGCCCAGGGCAGGATGCCATCGCGGAATTCGGTGACCTGCTTGCCATCCTGCAGGACGATCGCGTCCTTGCCGATGAGGTCGATGCGCGAGACGTGGCTGTCGAGGTTGATGCGGACGGACGGCCAGTTCAGGCGCGCGGCGACCTGCTCGATATGCGTCGACTTGCCGGTGCCGTGATAGCCCGTGACGATGACGCGGCGGTTGAACGCGAAACCAGCAAGGATGGCGAGCGTGGTGTCGCGATCGAAGAGGTAATCCTTGTCGAGATCGGGCGTGTGCTCGCTGGCTTCAGAATAGGCCGGCACTTCCATATCCGAGTCGATGTTGAAGAGCTGGCGCACCGAAACCTTGGTGTCCGGCAGGCCTGTGGACGTCTCTTTCGTTTGCATCATACCTCCGTACCCGCGAACAGGATGCGCGCGGGGCATATATTGGGCGCCGGACGATCTCGTCCTTGAGCCAGGCGCCGCTCTCGAAGGCGTTCCTTCGCGCGGCCGAGACCAAACTCAGGCGAGCTTGGCCGATTTCAAATACTTATAGGCCTGGATGATCTCACGCAGGCGATCTTCCAGCGACCGGTCGCCTCCATTGGCGTCCGGATGAAGCTTTTTAACCCAATCCTTGTAGCGCGCCTTGATGGTTTCCGCATCAGCCGTTTCATCGAGACCGAGCGTATTCAGGGCCTTCATGGCCGCCAGCCCGTATCGCGGCCGCCTCGCCTGCGCCCCTCCGGCTCCGTTGTTGCGGTTTTTGAAAATGCCCATCGGATCGACGAAGCCGTCCGGCTCGACGCCTTCCTCGCGATGACCCTTGGCGCCACGGTTCACCCCCATGTTCCAGGTTGGGCGATGGCCGACCACCGCCTCCTTCTGGTACTTGGCGACATCGTCGTCGGTCATGCCGCGGAAGTAATTGTAGGACGCGTTGTATTCTTTCACGTGATCGAGGCAGAAACAGAAATACTGTCCCTCGCGCAGCCGCCCCTTGGGCGCGCGAAATTCGCCCGTGACATCGCAGCCCGGATGTTCGCAGCGCGCCGCGGACGGGCGCGGCTCGGGCTCACGTTTAACCCGGATACGCTTGAAAATTGGCGAGTTCAAATCCATGCGGGGGACATTACTGATCTGGGTTGGCCCCCGGCAAGGAGGCGCGGCTGATGGACGCTGACCGGAGCATCCGGTCAAAGAGTGATGTCGTGCGCGACGTGAACAAGTCGAGTCCGGAACGCGCCGGGCAGACCGGCGATTCCAGCATCCGCCGTCGCGCGGCAATGTGCTAGGAAACGACCGGACCCGACAGGGCCCGGCGAAGCAGGGGAACCATTATGCCGCAAAACGAAGCCAGCGTTAAGGCTACAATCGCAGCGAAGATCGAAGACGCCCTGAAACCTGCCTCGTTGGACGTCATTGACGAATCGGCGCAGCACGCGGGCCACATGCACCACCCCGGCGGCGTCGAGCCGCGCGGCGAGACGCATTTCAGGATCAAGGTGGTGTCGAGCGCCTTCGCGGGCAAGAGCCGGCTCGAGCGCCATCGCATGATCAATGCGTTGGTCGAAGCCGAGCTCAAGGACGGCGTTCATGCGCTGGCGATCGAAGCGCGGGCCCCGGGCGAATAGCCGGCCCGGAATAGCCACGAAAATGTCGCATCCCAACTGGATATCGGGACAGGTTTGGAGCACCTTGGGGTGATACGAACAAGCGCGTCGGAAGGCTGCGCGTGATTCTCTGCTCCGGGCGGCCCTGCGCGTACGGGATCAATCGATGGGAATGGCTTCTGTGACCTCTGGATTCAATCGCAGTCTGGCCGGGGTGCTTGCGCTGCTCGCCGCAACGGCAGGCGCAAGCGCTGCAACGCCCTCGCTCGTCGCCGACCTGGTGACTGGCGAAGTAATCGCGCAGGAAGAGGCCACGCGGCCGTGGTATCCGGCCTCACTCACCAAGCTGATGACCGTCTATGTCGCACTTCAGGCAGTGCGCGACGGGCGCATCACGATGGACACGCCCTTCGTCATGTCGCAGCGCGCCGCGCGCGCCGTTCCCTCCAAGATGGGCTTCAACCCCGGCACCGAAGTCACGCTCGATAACGCGCTCAAGATGCTGATGGTGAAATCGGCGAACGATCTCGCGATCATGATCGCCGAAGGCGTCTCAGGTTCAGTCGAGGATTTCGCCGTCGAGATGAATCGCGCAGCCGCGGCGCTTGGCATGCGGCAATCGCATTTCGTCAATCCGAACGGATTGTTCGACGCCAATCACGTCAGCTCGGCGCGCGACATGGCGCTGCTCGCCCGCGCTCTCTACAACGATTTCCCGCAGGCCGCCGATCTCTACGGCATCGGCGCGCTGAAACTCGGCGACAAGGTGATCCCGACGCATAACGGCCTGCTCGGCCGCTACCCCGGCGCGGACGGGATGAAGACCGGCTTCGTCTGCCCGTCGGGCTTCAATGTCGTCGGCAGCGCGCTGCGCAACGGGCGCCACATCGTCGTCGTCGTCATGGGCTCGCCCAATGCGAAAGTGCGCACGATCAAAGCGGCAAGCCTGTTCGACCTCGGATTCGGCGCCTCGGGCTTCATGCGAAAAACCAGTCTCAACGCGCTTCCCGATATCGGCGGTCCGCCGCCGAACCTGCGGCAGGACATTTGCGGGCGCCACAAGAAGGTCGTGCAGGAAGACGATCTCGCCGTCGTGCAGCAACCCGCATCGCAGGGCGCGGACGACAGCGCAGCCGCATTTTTCGCCAATGACGGACGCCCCACCGCGGCGCGCACCTTCGCGATGGGACCGCGCCCGGTGTTCGAGCCGATCGAGGTTTTCGTGGGCCGCAAGCCGGACTGGAACGGCCCGGTCGCCATGGCGCGCAGCGGCCCCGCGCCTCGCACGCCTACAGCCAGCGCAACCGCCTTCGCACCCCAGCAGGGCATTGGCGCCACCGCCTCGCGCGCCATCGCCGTGAAGGGAACGCCCGACAAGCCGGCCGTCCAGAAAGCCGCGTTGCATGCCGCGCCCGATGCGAAGCGGATGAAGGAAGACAAGGTCAAGAGAGCCGCAGCCGAAAAGGCGAAGGCGAAAATGCAACTCGCGCAAAAAGCTGATCTCGCCAAGAAAGCCGAAGCGGCGAAAAAGTCTGAAGCGGCCAAGAAAGCTGGGCCCGCCAAGAAAAAGGAAGCAGCCAAAAAGCCCGAGCCCGCGAAAACCGCCAGCAAGGCGAAGGAAAAGGAGCAGTGAGCGAATCGACCGTGAGCGCGTCGCCGCTTCAGCGCAAGCCGCCGCCGCCCATCCCGGTGTCCGTGCTGACCGGCTTTCTGGGGTCCGGCAAGACGACGCTGCTCAATCGCCTCCTGCGCGATCCAGCGCTGTCTGACACGCTGGTGCTGATCAACGAATTCGGCGAGATCGGCCTCGATCACCTGCTCGTTGAAAAAGCCGATGGCGACATGATCCTGATGTCGTCGGGTTGCCTGTGCTGCACGATTCGGGGCGATCTTGTCTCGACGCTCGAAGACCTGCTCAAGCGCCGCGACAACAATCGCATCACGCCTTTCGCGCGCGTGCTGATCGAGACGACCGGTCTCGCCGATCCCGCGCCCGTGCTGCACACGATCATGTTCCACCCCTATCTCATGCTGCGCTATCGACTGGAGGGCGTGATCACGCTCGTCGACGCCGTGAATGGCGAGGCGACGCTGAATGCCCACGAGGAATCGGTAAAGCAGGCCGCCGTCGCCGACCGGCTGGTGCTGTCAAAGACGGACCTGCTGGACTCGCCTCTCAAGATCGCCTCGCTGAAAAACCGCCTCGCAGCGCTCAATCCCGCCGCGCGCCTGATCGAGGCGCAGGACGCTTGCGCCGCCAATCTCTTTGACACGGGCCTGTACGACCCGCAGAGCAAGAGCCCCGATGTCGGTCGCTGGCTCAACGCGGAGGCCGTCGAAAAGGCCGAGGCCCATGCACACCATGGTCATGGGCATCATCATGGCCACGACCATGCGCATGATGTGAACCGCCATGACGCGAGCATTCGCGCGCATTGTTTGCGCTCGGACACGCCGCTCGATCCGCGTGGCTTCGACCTCTTCCTCAACATGCTGCGCGAATTTCACGGGCCCAACTTGCTGCGCGTGAAAGGCATTGTGGCGCTGAGCGATGATCTCTCGCGTCCGCTCGTCATCCACGGCGTGCAGCACGTGTTCCATCCGCCCGTGCGGCTGCAAGCCTGGCCCGACGCCGATCACTCGACGCGCATCGTCTTCATCCTGAAGGACCTGACGGCCGATTTCGTCGACAAGCTGTGGGCGGCCTTCGCCAATATCGCGCGCACCGACACGCCAGACCGCGCCGCGCTGGAAGACAACCCGCTCGCGCCCGCCCGCTCGGGACTGTTCAGCTAGGCTTGATCGCGCAACAGGCGACGAATGACCTTGCCGCTGGTCGTCAGCGGCAATTCGCCGACAAAGGCGATCTCGCGCGGATATTCGTGCGCTGACAAGCGCGCGCGGACGAAGTTGCGGATGTCGTCAGCAAGCGCGTCGGAGGGCGCATATCCCGGCTTTAGTACGATGAACGCCTTCACGATCTCGGTGCGCAGCGCATCGGGCTTGCCGACCGCCGCGCTGATCGACACGGCGGGATGGCGCAGCAGGCAATCCTCGATTTCGCCGGGGCCGATGCGATAGCCCGACGAGGTGATCACGTCGTCATCGCGACCAACGAAGAAGACGTAGCCGTCCTCATCCTGCCGGGCGAGATCGCCGGTCGTCATCCAGTCGCCGATGAATTTGTCCGCCGTCGCCTTGGGGCGTTTCCAATATTCGAGGAACATGACGGGGTTTGGCCGCGCGATCGCGACCTGTCCCATTTCGCCCGGCTCGCAGACCGTCCCGTCATCGCGGATGACCGCGACGTCGTGACCGGGCACCGCCTTGCCGATGGCGCCGGCGCGTGACACGCCGATCGCCGCGCACGACGCGAGGACAAGATTGCATTCCGTCTGGCCATAAAACTCGTTGATCGTGAGGCCGAAGGCGGCGCGGCCCCATTCGTAGACTTCCGCGCCGAGAGATTCGCCGCCTGACGCCATGGTGCGCAGGTCGAGTTTGAATTTCTTGCGGGGCTCGGGGATGGAACGCAGCATCCGCAAAGCGGTGGGCGGAATGAAGGCGTTGCGGATCTGCGCTTCATCGATCAGCGCCAGAGCCGCCTCAGGGTCGAACCGCTCGAACTTGCGGCACACCACCGCGACGCCAAGATAGAGCGATGGCAGAAGGACATTCAGCAACCCGCCCGCCCACGCCCAATCGGCCGGCGTCCAGATGCGGTCGCCCTTTTGCGGCAGGAATTCATGCGGGAATTGCACGCCGGGCACATGCCCGAGCAGCACGCGGTGGCCATGCAGCGCGCCTTTCGCTTGGCCCGTCGTGCCCGATGTGTAGATCATCAGCGCTGGCTCATCAGCGCCGGTATCGAGCGGCTGAAACTCATCCTGTTCGCGCGCCATGTCGGCGTGCAGTCCGCGCACCTTGGCGTCAGCGCCATCCGTGCTCCAGATCAGGCGCAGGTCCGGCAGGCCGGCCTCGCCGATCTCGCGCAATTTCGCGACGCCCTGCGCATCGGTGACCACCGCGGCGGCTTGCGAATCGGTCAGCCTGTATTCGAGCGCATCGACACCAAACAATGCCGCCAGCGGCAAGGCGACCGCGCCGATCTTGTAGATGGCGAGATGGGCGATCAGCGTCTCGGGAGATTGCGGAAGCAGCAGCGCGACGCGCTCGCCGGGCCGCACGCCCTGGCGCACAAGCGCATGCGCGAGCCGGTTGGAGGCGCGGCGCAGATCTTCATAGGTGTGGATGACGAGCCCGCGCGGGGTCCATTCGATGAGGGCTGGACGCTGCGGCTCGGCCCGCGCCCACACGTCGCAAACCGCGACGCCGATGTTCAGCTTTTCGGGAATGTTCCAGCGGAACTCGGCCTTGAGCGTCTCGTAATCGGCTGTTTGCCGCAACATGCGCGCGTTTCTCCCTCGCGGATGGACCGCGGCGGGACATTACGGAGGCAGGGCCGGAGTGGCAAGCCGCGCTAAGCGACCTGCCGCGGTCGTCTGATTAGAGATTGAGCGCGGCGCGCATGGCGGCGAGCTGGTCACGGCGCAGAAGCGCGGCGAACCGGGTCGCGTCGGTCGACGCGTCTTCGATGTCTTCTTCAACGGCGCGCAGTTCCGCGTCGATCTTGGCGACATCGAGATCGGCGAGCGGGATCGCCTGCTCGGCGAGGATGGTCAGGCCCTTGGCCGACACATCGGCGAAGCCGCCGCGCACGAAGAGCTTGTCAGCGCCGGTCGCGGAGGTGACTTCGATCACGCCGGGGCGGATCGTCGACATCATCGGCGCGTGGTTTTGAAGCACGGTGAACACGCCCTCGGATCCGGGCACGACGACCTGTTCGACCTCACCTGAGAAGATGAGTCGCTCGGGCGACACGAGCTCGAAATGAAAAGCGGCCATAACCTGTCTCCAACCGGGGCATCAGCCGGAGCGCGCAAGCAGCGCGCTCCGGAAGTTCAAGATTACGCAGCTTCCTTGGCCAGGCGCTGCGCCTTTTCCATCGCTTCCTCGATCGTGCCAACCATGTAGAAGGCGGCCTCGGGGAGGTGATCATACTTGCCCTCGACAAGGCCCTTGAAGCCCTTGATCGTGTCGGCGAGCGACACGAGCTTGCCGGGCGAGCCCGTGAAGATTTCCGCGACGTGGAACGGCTGCGAGAGGAAGCGCTCGATCTTGCGGGCGCGCGCCACGCTCAGCTTGTCCTCTTCGGACAGTTCGTCCATCCCCAGAATGGCGATGATGTCCTGCAGCGACTTGTAGCGCTGCAGCGTCTGCTGCACCTGACGGGCGACGCCGTAATGCTCTTCGCCAACGATCAGCGGAGAGAGCATGCGCGAGGTCGAGTCGAGCGGATCCACCGCCGGGTAGATGCCCTTTTCGGCGATCGAACGCGACAGCACGGTCGTCGCGTCAAGATGCGCGAAGGAGGCGGCAGGCGCCGGGTCGGTCAAGTCGTCGGCGGGCACGTAAATCGCCTGCACCGAGGTGATCGAACCCTTGGTGGTCGTCGTGATGCGTTCCTGCAGCATGCCCATGTCGGTGGCGAGCGTCGGCTGATAGCCCACCGCCGAAGGAATGCGGCCGAGAAGCGCGGACACTTCCGAGCCCGCCTGCGTGAAGCGGACAATGTTGTCCACGAAGAACAGCACGTCCTGGCCCTGATCGCGGAAATGCTCGGCGACCGTGAGGCCGGTGAGCGCGACGCGCGCGCGGGCGCCCGGAGGCTCGTTCATCTGGCCGTAAACGAGGGCGCACTTGGAGCCCTTGGTCGAGCCGCCATGTTCCTTGGGGTCGAGGTTCACGTTCGACTCGATCATCTCGTGATAGAGATCGTTGCCTTCACGTGTGCGCTCGCCGACGCCGGCGAACACCGAATAGCCGCCGTGGGCTTTCGCGACGTTGTTGATGAGCTCCATGATGAGCACGGTCTTGCCGACGCCCGCGCCGCCGAACAGGCCGATCTTGCCGCCCTTGGCGTAAGGCGCCAGCAGGTCGACGACCTTGATGCCCGTTTCCAGGATCTGGCCTTCGGTGGATTGTTCCGCGTAGGACGGCGCATCCTGATGGATGGCGCGCAGGCCTTCGTTCGGGATCGGACCGGCTTCATCAACCGGCTCACCGATGACGTTCATGATGCGGCCGAGCGTGCCTTCACCCACCGGCACCGAAATCGGCGCGCCGAGGTCGGTGACTTCCTGACCGCGCACGAGGCCTTCCGACGTGTCCATCGAAATGCAGCGAACGGAGTTTTCACCCAGATGCTGGGCGACTTCGAGCACCAGACGATTGCCGTTGTTCGAGGTTTCCAGCGCATTCAAGATCTGCGGCAGGTGGCCATCGAACTTCACGTCAACGACGGCGCCGATGACCTGCGTGATGCGCCCAGTGGGCTTGTTAGCGGCAGTTGCCATGGTTCGTCCTCACTGAAGAATTGCGGTCAGAGCGCTTCGGCGCCCGAGATGATTTCGATAAGTTCTTTGGTGATCATCGCCTGACGCGAACGGTTGTACGTGATCGTCTGCTTCTTGATCATGTCGCCGGCGTTGCGTGTCGCGCTGTCCATCGAGCTCATGCGCGCGCCCTGCTCCGAGGCGGCGTTTTCGAGCAAAGCCCGGAACACCTGCACCGAAATGTTGCGCGGCAGAAGCGATTCGAGAATGCCCGCCTCGCTCGGCTCGTAATCGTAAGACGCCTGCGCGCCAGCCGCCGCTTCGCCCTTGGCGAATTGCGCCGGAATCAGCTGCAGAGCCGTCGGGATCTGCAAGATCACCGAGCGGAAGCGCGCGAAGAAAATCGTGCAGACATCGTACTCGCCCTGGTCGAAGAGAGCGATGAGCTTGCGGCCGATCGGATCGGCGTCCGTGAAAGCCATCTGCTTCACGGAACGCAGCTCGATCAGTTCGATGATTTCTTTCTCGTACTGGCGGCGGAGCTGATCGTAGCCCTTCTTGCCGACGCAGAGGATCTTCACCGTCTTGCCTTGCGCCATCAGCGAATTGGCGCGTTCGCGCGCCAGGCGCACGATCGATGAGTTGAACGCGCCGCAGAGGCCGCGCTCGGCTGTGCAGACGACGAGCAGATGCACGTTGTCGCGGCCGTTGCCCGACAGCAGCGCCGGACCCGCGCCCGGCGTGATGGCGCCGGCGATATTGGCGAGCACGGCTTCCATGCGCTCGGCATAGGGACGCGCCGCTTCAGCCGCCAGCTGCGCGCGACGCAGCTTCGCCGCCGCAACCATCTGCATGGCCTTGGTGATCTTCTGCGTCGCCTTGACGGAGGCGATGCGGTTACGCAGGTCCTTCAATGAAGGCATGGTGTGTCCGCTTCAATCGGGATCGGGAAACCCCCGCGCTGGACGCGCGAGGATTGTGACAAGGATTAAGCGAAGCTCTTGGCGAACGCGTCGACAGCGGCCTTCAGCTTCCCGGCGGTCTCGTCAGTCAAGTCCTTGGTGGTCTTGATCGAGTCGAGAATTTCGGTGTGCTTGGTGCGCATCAGCGAGAGCAGGCCGTCCTCGAAAGCGCGCACGCGGTTGACCGGGATCGCGTCGAGGTAGCCGTTGACGCCGGCGTAGATCACCACCGTCTGCTCTTCCATCTTCAGCGGCGAGAACTGCGCCTGCTTCAGGAGCTCGGTGAGGCGCGCGCCGCGGTTCAACATGCGCTGCGTCACAGCGTCGAGATCCGAACCGAACTGCGCGAACGCCGCCATTTCACGGTACTGCGCGAGCTCGCCCTTGATCTTGCCGGCGACCTTCTTGGTCGCCTTGGTCTGCGCGGCGGAGCCGACGCGCGACACGGAGAGGCCGACGTTCACCGCCGGGCGGATGCCCTGGTAGAACAGGTCCGTCTCAAGGAAGATCTGGCCGTCGGTGATCGAGATCACGTTGGTCGGGATGTAGGCGGACACGTCGTTCGCCTGCGTCTCGATGACGGGCAGAGCGGTCAGCGAGCCGTTGCCAGCCGCGTCGCCCATCTTGGCGGCGCGCTCGAGCAGACGGGAGTGCAAGTAGAACACGTCGCCCGGATAGGCTTCGCGGCCTGGCGGGCGGCGCAGCAGCAGCGACATCTGGCGATAGGCGACGGCCTGCTTCGACAGATCGTCATAGATGATGACGGCGTGCATGCCGTTGTCACGGAAATACTCGCCCATGGCGCAGCCCGAGAAGGGCGCCAGGAACTGCATCGGGGCCGGATCGGACGCGGTCGCGGCGACGATGATCGAATAGTCGAGCGCGCCGCGCTCTTCGAGCACCTTCACGAACTGGGCGACGGTCGAACGCTTCTGGCCGATCGCGACGTAGACGCAATAGAGCTTCTGATTTTCGTCAGTGCCCTGGTTCTGCGCCTTCTGGTTCAGGATGGTGTCGAGCGCGATGGCGGTCTTGCCGGTCTGGCGATCGCCGATGATGAGCTCGCGCTGGCCGCGGCCGACCGGCACAAGGGCGTCGATGGCCTATATCCCGACCAACGTCATTTCCATCACCGACGGCCAGATCTTCCTGGAGACGACGCTGTTCTATCGCGG
>JANXTB010000212.1 GCA_025356415.1 Hyphomicrobiales bacterium | reverse complement strand
GCACGGAGCCTTGCGGTCCGCCGTCAGCGCCTCGAACAGGTGGATCTGCACCGCCGTGTTGGTGACATGATCCTCGCCGCGAATGACATGCGTGATGCCCAGATCAATGTCATCGACCACGGACGGCAGCGTGTAGAGATAGGAGCCATCCTCGCGGATGAGCACAGGATCGGACAGCGAGGCCGCCTCGATATGGCTTGGCCCCCGCACGACATCGTCCCAGCGCATCGTGCGGTCTTCGAGCTTGAAGCGCCAATGCGGCTTGCGTCCTTGCGCCTCCAGCGCCGCGCGCTCGTCCTTTGTCAGCGTCAGCGCCGCGCGATCGTAGATGGGGGGCGCGCCGCGCGCGATCTGGCGCTTGCGGCGCCGGTCGAGTTCTTCCGCCGTTTCGTAGCACGGATAAAGCAGTCCCGCCGCCTTCAGGCTTTCCGCCGCCGCATCGTAATAAGCAAAGCGCTGCGACTGGCGCACGACGAGGTCGGGCGCAATGCCGAGCCACGCGAGATCGACCTCGATGGCTTGCGCATATTCTTCTTTCGAGCGTTCCAGATCGGTGTCGTCGAAGCGCAGCACGAATTCGCCGAGCTTCTTCTTTGCGAACAGCCAATTGAAAAAAGCCGTGCGCGCGTTGCCGATATGAATGCGCCCTGTCGGCGAGGGAGCGAAGCGGACTCGTGTCATGTCATTCCTCGAAACGCTCGGAATTGCCCAGCGGTTTCTTCGGTGAGAGATTGGCGTCGGGCGAGCGCGCGGGCGCGCCGGAATCGCGGAAGCGGTTGACGATCGGATAGCGGCGATCGCGACCGAAGTTTTTCAGCGTCACTTTCACGCCCGGCGCCGATTGGCGGCGCTTGTATTCGGCAAGATAGAGCAGCCGCTCGATTTTCTTGACTGTTTCGAGCGCGTGGCCGCGCGCGACAATATCTGAGACGCGCATCTCGTTCTCGACGAGACATTCGAGAATGTCGTCGAGCACCGGATAAGGCGGCAGCGAATCCTCGTCCTTCTGGTCTTCGCGCAATTCAGCCGACGGCGGCTTGGTGATGATGTTTTCCGGAATGACGATGCCATCCGGCCCCAGCGCGCCCTCGGGCTTCCAGCGGTTGCGCAGATGGCAAAGGCGAAAAACCTCCATTTTATAAAGGTCTTTGATCGGATTGAAGCCGCCGTTCATATCGCCATAGATGGTGGCGTAGCCGACAGACATCTCCGACTTGTTGCCGGTGGTCACCAGCATCGGCCCGAACTTGTTGGACACCGACATCAGCAACGTGCCGCGCACGCGGCTTTGCAGATTCTCTTCGGTGAGATCGCGCGGGCGCCCTGCGAACAATGGCGCGAGCACGCTTTCCAATCCCTCCACGGCAGGCGCGATGGGCAGAATGTCGTAGCGCACGCCAAGCGCTTCCGCGCAGGCCTTGGCGTCGGTCAGCGATGCCTGCGACGTGTAGCGGAACGGCAGCATGATGCAGTGGACGCGCTGCGGGCCCAAAGCATCGGCGGCGAGAGCCGCGCAGATCGCGGAATCGATGCCGCCCGACAGGCCCATGACAACGCCCGGAAAATTGTTCTTCTCGACGTAATCGCGCAGGCCCAGCATGCAGGCCGCGTAATCGGCCTCGTCGCCCTCCGGCAGCAAAGCGCGCTCGCCTTGCGCGCAAACCCATTCACCGGCGCCGCGCTCGAACACGCAGGTCGTCACGCAGGCACGAAACGCGGGCAATTGCACGGCGATGTTGCGGTCGGCATTGAGCACGAAAGATGAGCCATCGAACACGAGTTCGTCCTGCCCGCCGACCTGGTTGAGATAGACGACAGGCAGCTCGGTCTCGATGACGCGCGCCAGCGCGATCTGCACCCGCTGGTCGTTCTTGCCGCGCCAATAGGGCGAGCCGTTGGGAACGAGCAGCATTTCAGCGCCGGTTTCCACGAGGCATTCGCAAACCTCTTCCGACCAGATGTCCTCGCAGACCGGGATGCCTATGCGCACGCCCTTGAAGACGATCGGCCCGGGCAGCGGCCCGCGCGCGAAGACGCGCTTCTCGTCGAAGACGCCGTAATTCGGCAGGTCGACCTTGAACCGCACAGCTTCGATCTTGCCGCCCGCCAGCAGCGCATAGGCGTTGTAGAGCAACCCATCTTCCGCCCATGGCAGGCCAACCAGCAGCGCGGGGCCGCCGTCCGCCGTCTCACGCGCGAGATCCTCAGCAGCCGCACGGCAGGCCTCCTGGAAGGCGGGCTTCAGCACGAGATCCTCGGGCGTGTAGCCGGCGAGGTTCATCTCGGGGAACATGACGAGGTCCGCCCCTTTCGAGGCAGCCTCGGCGCGGGCCGTGCGCACGATGTCCGCATTGCCGGCGATGTCGCCGACAATCGAGCGGGTCTGGGCCAGCGCGAGGACGAGCCGGTCTGGGGGTGAGCTCTTGGCAAGGTTCATGGAAGCCATCTAACGCGACCGGGCGGAGGGGGCAATGGTGGAGCGTGCGCCCCGTCAGCCTCACCCGAACTGATACGCGTCCATCATCAGCACGCCGTACTCGCAGGACGTATGCACCCGACGCCCCTTGGCGCCCTCCCCAGCTGCGCCGAAGGCGAAGGGGAGCGGGAGGAAGTGTTCGGGGCTCGGATGGTTTTCGCGTGCATACGGCGCGCATTCGAGCCAGTTGGCGATGTCCTGCGCGCTGCCGGCCTCGATGGCCTCATGCGCCCAGGCGCCGAATTGCCGGACCCAGTCCGGCGCCGGCGTCTCGCCGCCACCGCGCTGCAGTTTGCGCAGATTGTGCGTCAGCGAGCCCGAGCCCATGACCAGCACGCCCTCCTCGCGCAGCGGCGCGAGCGCGCGGCCCATCGCGATGTGGTGGTCGGCGTTCAACTGCGGCTGGACGGACAGCTGCACCACCGGAATGTCGGCTTGCGGGTACATGAGTTTCAGCGGCGTCCATGTGCCGTGGTCGAAGCCGCGGTTGGTCACCGGCTGCGCGGGAATGCCTGCAGCCGTGAGCATCGCCGCGGCGTGGTTTGCAAGTTCCGGGTCGCCCGCTGCCGGATATTGCATTTCGAACAGCGCGCGCGGGAAGCCACCGAAGTCATAGATCATGTCGGGATGCGCGTCGGCGGAGAGCATCGGCGTGCGCGTTTCGAAATGCGCGCTGGCGACCAGGATGGCTTTCGGCTTGCCGAGTTGCGCGCCATACCCTGCGAGGAAGTCTCGCGCGGGCGTGTTTTCGAGCACGATCATCGGCGAGCCGTGCGAGATGAAGAGCGAGGGGAAAGCGGTCATGGGTTTCACGCTCCAATGATGACGTGGAGGCGTGGCCTCCACGCCATTGTTTCCTCACTCCGCCGCGTTGACGATCGGCTGCATCTTGCTGTTGCGCTCGGCCTTCAGCAATTCCGACACAAGGAACGCCACTTCGATCGCCTGGTCGGCGTTGAGGCGCGGGTCGCAATGCGTGTGGTAGCGGTCGTGCAGATCGGTTTCGAGGATCTGACGCGCGCCGCCCGTGCATTCGGTCACGTTCTTGCCGGTCATCTCCAGATGCACGCCGCCGGCATAAGTGCCTTCGGCCTGATGGATGGCGAAGAACGAGCGGATCTCGCTCATGATGCGATCGAAGGGACGCGTCTTGTACCCCGACGCCGAGATCGTGTTGCCGTGCATGGGATCGCACGACCACACAACCTTGCGGCCTTCGCGCTCGACCGCGCGGATGAGCGCCGGCAGATGATCGAAAACCTTCTCCGAGCCGAAGCGGCAAATCAGCGTCAGACGTCCCGGCTCGTTGCCGGGGCTCAGGACGTCGATCAGACGCAGCAGATCTTCGGCCTTCAGCGAGGGGCCGCACTTCAGGCCGATCGGGTTCTTCACGCCACGGCAATATTCGACATGCGCGTGATCGAGCTGGCGCGTGCGATCGCCGATCCACAGCATGTGGCCCGAGGTCGCGTAAGGGTCGCCGGTGGTGGAATCGACGCGCGTCAGCGACTGCTCGTAGCCGAGCAGCAGCGCCTCGTGCGACGTGTAGAAATCGGTCTGCCGCAATTCCTGATGCGCTTCGCTGTCGAGGCCGATGGCCTTCATGAAGTTCAGCGTCTCGGTGATGCGGTCGGCGAGTTCCTGATAGCGATGCGCCTGCGGGCTGTTGTCGACGAAGCCCAGCATCCAGCGATGCGCGTTTTCGAGGCTGGCGTAACCGCCGGTCGCGAAGGCGCGGATGAGGTTCAGCGTCGCGGCAGACTGGCGATAGGCCTCGATCTGGCGGCGCGGATCGGGCGTGCGGCCCGCCGCCGTGAACTCGGTGTCATTGACGATGTCGCCGCGATAAATCGGCAGCTCGACGCCGTTGATCTTTTCGGTCGGGTTGGTGCGCGGCTTGGCGAACTGCCCGGCGACGCGGCCCACCTTCACCACCGGCGAGGCGGCGGCGAAGGTCAGCACGACCGCCATCTGCAGGAAGACGCGGAAAAAATCGCGGATGTTGTCAGCCGAATGCTCAGCGAAGCTCTCGGCGCAGTCGCCGCCTTGCAGCAGGAAGGATTCGCCCGCCTGAACCTTGGCCAGAGCCTTCTTGAGCTTGCGCGCCTCACCGGCGAAGACCAGCGGCGGAAAGCCGGCGAGCTGCCGCTCGACATCGCCCAGCGCGCCAAGGTCCGGATAGACCGGCGCCTGCTCGATGGGCTTTGCGCGCCAGGAGTCAGGGGTCCAAAGTTCGGCAGTCATCACATCATCTCCAAAAATATCGCGCGGACGCCGTGAGGCCCTGAAGCCCGCGCGCGTGCGGCTTATACAATGCAGGACGCTTGCAGGACAGGCTTTTAGACCCAACCTTCGTCGCAGAGCTGCTCCGCTTGCAGATCAGAGCTCAGCGGCGGAGCCCGGCCCGGCGATCTGCGGTTCGCGCTCGTAGCGCGCCTGTCGCGTGCGCATGGTCACGAGTTCTTCCGCCGCCGTGGGGTGAACCGCCATGGTCGCGTCGAAATCCGCCTTGGTCGCCTTGAGCCGGACGACGATGCCCAGCAATTGCGCCATCTCGCCTGCCTCGTGGCCGAGGATGTGCACGCCGAGCACCTGGTCGGTCACGCCATCAACGATGATCTTCATCAGCGTCTTTTCCGGACGGCCCGACAGCGTCGCCTTCATCGGGCGAAAGCTGGCCTCGTAAATATCCACCACATCGAAGATGCGGCGCGACTCGGCTTCCGTCATGCCGACTGTGCCGATTTCCGGAGTCGTGAAGACGGCTGTCGGAATGTCGGTGTGGACGACCACGTTTTCCTTCCCCCCAAATTGCGTGTCGGCGAAGGCGTGTCCTTCGCGGATCGCCACGGGCGTGAGGTTGACGCGATTGGTGACGTCGCCGACCGCGAAGATCGAGTCGACATTGGTGCGCGAAAACGCATCGACCTTGATCGCGCCGACATGATCCAGTTCGACGCCGGCGTTCTCCAGCCCGAGACCGCGCGTGTGCGGGATGCGGCCAGTGGCTACGAGCACCTGATCGAACACGCGCTGCTCGCCATCGGAGAACGTCACAGCAAGTCCGTCGGCGCGCTTCTCTAGCGCGATTGGCAAAGTCGCTGCATGAATTGCAATGCCCGCATGCGTGAGTTCGACGCGAAGGCCCTCGCGCAGATCTTCATCAAAGCCGCGCAGGATGTTTTCACCGCGAAAGGCGAGCGCAACTTGCGAGCCCAGACGCGCGAAGACGCTGGCGAATTCCACAGCGATATAGCCGCCGCCAATCACCAGCAGGCGCTTGGGGAATTCGGCCAAATCGAAGATCTCGTTCGACGTGATCGTATGCTCGACGCCGGGCACTTTCGGTTCGAGCGCCGGCGTGCCGCCAGTGGCGACGAGAATTTTTCCTGCGCTGATGCGGCGGCCATCGCTCTTCAATTGCACCGTATGTGCGTCGATGATTTCAGCGCGCGTCTCGACGATCTGCACGCCCGCCTTGCCGAGATTGTTGGCGTAGATCTGCGACAGCCGCGAGATCTCCTTCTCCTTGGCGGCGACAAGCGTCGGCCAATGGAGAACCGGCTTTTCTGGAATCGTCCAGCCGAAGCCGGCCGCGTCCGCGAAATCGTCGGCGAAGCGGCTTGCGTAGACATAGAGCTTCTTGGGCACGCAGCCGCGGATCACGCAGGTGCCGCCCATGCGGAATTCTTCGGCGATCATCACCGAGGCGCCGTAGCCGGCTGCGATGCGCGCGGCGCGAACGCCGCCCGAACCGCCGCCTATGACGAAGAGATCGACATCATACGACATGCCAGCCACCTTTCAGGGTCCGATCAGAGATCGTGACCCTTCTTCTTCATTTCAACGCGGACGCGATCCATCATCTCGACGGCGAGCTGGCGGTTCCAAGCGTCGAGCGAGGCGATGACGGAGCTCATCACCTGCGGCTGCATGTCGACGTATTTCTTGCCGGCCGGCGTCTTCAGGAAGGCGACCGTCTGCTTGAGTTCGTCGTCGCTCATGTTCGCGGCGACGATGCGCGCCGCCTGGTCGGTCATCTCGTTCGTGCGCTTCATGAATTCGGGCGTGATGACTTCACTCATCACCTTGTTCATGTCGGCCAGAAGCTCGGGCCGCGTGCGCGTGATGTTGCCATTCAGCTCGCGCAACATTTCCGGCACGAAGCCCTGGAAGCCGCGGTCGATACCGGCGAGCTGCACGAGTTCTCGCGCCTGCGCGAATTTCGCGTCGTTGGGCGGCACGACCTGCGGAAGGTAGTTCGGCGCGGCGGGCTGCGCCTGGGCGAAAGCGGCGGCTGGCGCACCGAGTGCGAGGCCAAGCGCCGCGGCGCCGATGATCAGATTGAATTTCACGTCAGTCTCTCCCTTG
>JANXTB010000128.1 GCA_025356415.1 Hyphomicrobiales bacterium | reverse complement strand
TTCCAGCGCCTGAAAATCGATGGCGCGTATTACGAAATCGGCGACGCGCCGGCGCTCGACAAGAAACTGAAGCATGACATCGATGTGGTGGTGGATCGCATCGTGGTGCGCGGCGACATTGCGGCGCGCCTTGCGGATTCGCTGGAGACCGCGCTCGATCTCGCGGATGGCATCGCCATCGTCGAATATGCCGACGAGAAGGAAAAGAACGGCGAGCCGAAGCGCATCGTGTTCTCCTCGAAATTCGCCTGTCCGGTATCCGGCTTCACAATTGCGGAAATCGAGCCGCGGCTGTTCTCGTTCAACAATCCGTTCGGCGCCTGCCCCGCATGTTCGGGCCTTGGCGCCGAGCAGACGGTGGACGCGGAACTCGTCGTTCCTGATCCGGCGATCACCCTGCGCAAAGGCGCCATTGCGCCGTGGGCGAAATCAACCTCGCCATATTATTCGCAAACGCTGGAGTCGCTCGGCCGTCATTACAAGTTCCGCCTCGATACGGCGTTTGAAAAGCTGCCGCAGAAAGCGCAGGACGCGATCCTGTTTGGCTCGGGCTCCGAGAAGATCAAGTTCTCCTATGACGACGGCCTGCGCGCTTACGATGTCTCAAAGCCATTCGAAGGCGTCGTGCGCAATCTTGAGCGGCGTTACCTCGAGACCGAGAGCGAATGGGCCCGCGAGGAAATCTCGCGCTTCATGAGCGCCACGCCGTGCAAGGCCTGCCAGGGCTATCGCCTGAAGCCGGAAGCGCTCGCGGTGAAAATCGCGGACCGCCACATCGGCCACGCGTCCGAAATGTCGGTGCGCGAGGCCGCGCAATGGTTCGAGACGCTGCCGAAGGCGCTCGACAAGAAGCGCAACGAAATCGCCGGGCGCATTCTGAAAGAGATCCGCGACCGCCTGAACTTCCTCGTCGATGTCGGCCTCGATTATCTCACGCTGTCGCGCGGCTCGGGCACCTTGTCGGGCGGCGAGAGCCAGCGCATTCGCCTCGCGTCGCAGATCGGCTCCGGCCTGACCGGCGTGCTCTATGTGCTCGACGAGCCCTCCATCGGCCTGCATCAGCGCGACAATGCGCGCCTGCTCGACACGCTGCGTCGCCTGCGCGATCTCGGCAACACGGTCATCGTGGTCGAGCATGACGAAGACGCGATCATGACTGCCGACCATGTCGTCGATGTCGGCCCGGGCGCTGGCATTCATGGCGGCAAGATCGTCGCGGCGGGAACGCCCGCCGACATCATGGCGAATCCGAATTCGCTGACTGGCGATTATCTCACGGGCCGCAAATCCGTGTCCGTGCCGCGAGCACGGCGCAAGCCGGAACCTGCGCGCAAGTTGAAACTGGTCGGTGCGCGCGGCAACAATCTGAAGAACGTGACGGCGGAAATTCCGCTGGGCCTGTTCACCTGCATCACCGGCGTCTCGGGCGGCGGCAAGTCCACGCTCACGGTCGATACGCTCTACAAGGCTGTTGCGCGGAAACTCAACGGCGCGCTGGAGCACCCTGCCCCGCATGACCGGCTCGAAGGGCTCGAACATCTCGACAAGGTGATCGACATCGACCAGTCGCCGATCGGGCGCACGCCGCGCTCCAACCCGGCGACTTATACGGGCGCCTTCACGCCGATCCGCGAATGGTTCGCCGGTCTGCCGGAGGCCAAGGCGCGCGGTTATGCGCCGGGCCGCTTCTCTTTCAACGTGAAGGGTGGGCGCTGCGAGGCGTGTCAGGGCGACGGCGTCATCAAGATCGAGATGCACTTCCTGCCCGACGTCTACGTCACCTGCGACGTGTGCAAGGGCAAGCGCTACGATCGCGAAACGCTTGAGGTGAAATACCGCGACAAGTCGATCGCCGACGTGCTCGACATGACCGTCGAGGAAGCGCGCGAGCTGTTCAAGGCCGTCCCGTCCATTCGCGAGAAGATGGTGACGCTGGCGCGCGTCGGCCTCGGCTATGTGAAGGTCGGCCAGCAGGCGACGACGCTTTCGGGCGGCGAAGCGCAGCGTGTGAAGCTGTCAAAGGAACTGGCGCGCCGCTCCACTGGGCGCACGCTCTACATTCTCGACGAGCCGACGACCGGCCTGCACTTCCACGATGTGAAGAAGCTCCTGGAAGTGCTCCACGAACTCGTTGACCAAGGCAACAGCGTCGTGGTGATCGAGCATAATCTCGAGGTCATCAAGACCGCCGACTGGATCCTCGATCTCGGACCGGAAGGCGGCGATGGCGGCGGCGAGATCGTCGCGCAAGGCACGCCCGAGGACATCGTTCGTGAAAAGCGCAGCCACACCGGCGCATTCCTGAAGGAAGTGCTGGCGCGGCGCCCGCTTGCCGTCGAGACGCCGCCGGCGCGCGAGCGCAAGACCCGGCGCCAGGCGGCGGAATGAGGCTTTCGCGTCAGGCCCTGTCGGCAGAGAACATGAGGTTGCAGCGCTGGGATTCGATTTCCAGCGCAACGGCCTTTTGCAGCGCGTCGGCCATGACAGCCAGCACGGGGTTGTAGTCGAGCAGCTCGTCACGCATTTTTGTGATCGAAGCCGAGATTTCTCCAAGCTCGTCAACACGCAATTCCGCCGCGCATTTCGAAGACCTGCGCGCGCGGGCGACGGTCATCTCCTTGATCGAAGTATGGTTTCGGACGACCAATTTGACCGGCGACCTCTGGAACTTCGACATAGCGACACTCCCTGTAAAAACGCACGCAACATTGCCGTTCGAGCGAGAGCATGGCAGGATCGCTGAATTGTCGGCAATACCCGTTTTCAGGTATGAATTTCATCAGCTCCCAGATGCGCGCCATTGACGATGCTATCGAGGCGTTTGAGCGTGCGCAGGATTTCCAGTTGCTGGGGAAGGCGCTGCAGCACGCCATCGAGCAATTTGGTTTTGCGTCTTTTGAATTCGTGGAAATCACCGACCTCGGTCCAAACACGCCCTTTCATTTTGGAACGTCCGGGCGCTGGCGCGACGTCTATGTCGCCAACGGCTTTCGCTTCATCGATCCCTCGCTCGCCCGCGCGCGGACCGTCGCCACGCCGTTCGACTCGCACAGCGTTCAAATGTCGGGCGCGCGGACGCGCCAGATCTTGCGCATGTTCGAGGCGGCGGCGGATCTTGGACTGACGGACGGGTTTTTCTGTCCCCACCACATGCGCGACGCCGACGACCGGCTGCGCTCTCACGCCTGCGCGCTGCTATGGGCGGGCGACGCGAAGGGCTTCCGGCAGAGCATCGCCGAAAACCGTCACGCGCTGCATCTCATCACCATGCATTTCATGGAACGCGCGATGACCTTGCGCGGCCTGCGCGAGCCAACGCCCGCGACAGCGGTGGATGAATTGGAGATCACTCTGCGCGAGAGGCAGATTCTGGCGCTCGCAGCCAAGGGCAAGACGAGTGCGGAAATCGCCGAGATACTGCAGATCTCGTCACTGACCGCGCAGACGCACATCAAGAATGCGATCCGCAAGATGCAGGCTTCGAACAAGACGCACGCGGTCTCTCTGGCGATCGCGCGCGGCCTGGTTCGTTTGTAAAAGCTGCCTAGTCGACGTCCTCGACGTGGGCCGGCCCGTCGCCTTCGACGCGTTGCGCGAGCGCGGCTTCCATGAACTCGTCAAGATCGCCATCGAGAACTTCATCGGGCGTGCCCGAGACGACGCCGGTGCGCAGGTCCTTCACCATCTGGTAGGGCTGCAGCACGTACGAGCGGATCTGGTGGCCCCAGCCGATGTCGGTCTTGCCCGCCGCCGCGGCGCTGGCCTCAGCTTCGCGAATTTCCATCTCGCGCTCATAGAGGCGCGCCCGCAGCATGTTCCACGCGGTGGCGCGGTTCTTGTGCTGTGAACGCTCGCCCTGGCAGGCGACGAC
>JANXTB010000127.1 GCA_025356415.1 Hyphomicrobiales bacterium | reverse complement strand
CCCTCTATGCGTCAATTGCCTGTCCATTTTATCGGCAATTGTACGTTCTTGCAGCATAATGACCACGCCGTCCCCACCAGCTGATAGCGGCGAGACGTTGATGTCCACGATCCGTTCCGTACCGATACGCGGTGTGCCGATGTCAACGCGGTACTCGTTGATGACCGATCCGCGCTCCAGCGCGTGACTGACCGCCGATAGAAGCGGCGACCCGAAAGGCAGCACGTCCTCGAGCTTGACGCGCACGAGCATCATCCGGCTCAGCTGGAAAAACGTCTCGGCGGCCACGTTGAGATCGCAAATGCGGCCATCGGCGGCCACGGCGAGCACCGGATGCGGAAGGCCGTTCAGCAGCGTCAGCGCCGAGGGCGCGAAATCCTGCGGCTCGACCCGGTGCAGCTTTGAGATTTCCTTGGCCAAGGCTTGTTTCGACATGGCATCAGACCTTGAGGGCTCAGGCCGCGACGGCGGCTGTGTGTTCTATATCGAAGAAGGAAGCGAGCAGCGACCGCGCCTCGGTGGGATTGTCCGTCGTGACGAGGCGCAACCGTTCAGAAGCGCGAGACACGTCGCCCCGGAGGGCATGGTCGGCGTAAGCCGCGAGATGCTTGCGCGCATGACGCAGGCCGGCCAGCGGCCCCATCAAATCGATCAGCGTGTCGAGATGTTCAACCGCCGCCCCTGCCCGCTCCGCGTCGTTGGGCGTGCAACCGGGCAGCGCATCGAGCGCGCGGGCGATATCGCCAATGAGCCACGGACGCCCGAGCGCCGCGCGACCGATCATGACGCCATCGGCGCCGGACGCCGCCAGCATGGCGCGGGCGTCCTGCGCCGTCTCGCAATCGCCATTGGCGATCAGCGGGATAGAGATTGCGGCGCGGACAGCGCGGATGGCCGCCCAATCGGCCCGGCCTTTGTAGAATTGCATGCGGGTGCGGCCATGGACCGTCACCAGCTGGACGCCCTCGGCCTCCGCGCGACGCGCCAGCTCCGGCGCGTTCAAAGAGGCGTCGTCCCATCCGAGCCGCATCTTCAGCGTGACGGGGATTTGCACGGCGCCGACCGTGGCGCGCACCAGCGACAGCGCGTGATCGAGGTCGAGCATCAGCGCCGAGCCGGCATAGCCGCCGGTAACGCGCTTCGCCGGGCATCCCATATTGATATCGACCATCGCCGCGCCGGAGGCTTCCGCGAGCTTCGCGGCCTCGCCCATCCAGTACGGGTCGCAGCCGGCGATCTGCACGACATGCGGGGCCACGCCCTCGCCCTCGGCCCGCACGCGCGTCTCCTCGTCGCCGCGGACGTAATCGTCCGAGGCCACCATTTCAGAGACAACAAGAGAAGCGCCGAAGCGACGGGCGATGCGGCGCATGCCGACATCAGTCACACCCGACATGGGCGCCAGGATCGCGCGCCCGTCCAGCGACAGCGAGCCGATCGCAAGCGGCGGCCGTACGCTTGCGGACGTCGTCGCAGATGTGCCTAAAAAATGGGCATCAGCTAGCATTTGGCGATCATAGCGGCATTTGTGCAATGCGCAACGGAAGCATGAGCAGAGGCGCCGCGACCTTAGTGGCGGCGCCCCTGTCGGTTTTACGTCAGGCCAGCGCCTTCAGCGCCGCACGGCCTGCGTAACGCGCGGATGTTCCAAGCTCTTCCTCGATGCGGATGAGCTGGTTGTACTTGGCCAGTCTATCGGAGCGCGCCAGCGAGCCGGTTTTGATTTGCCCACAATTTGTCGCGACCGCGAGGTCGGCGATGGTCGCATCCTCGGTTTCGCCCGAACGATGCGACATGACGGCGGTGTATCCGGCGCGCTGCGCCATTTCGACCGCGGCCAGCGTCTCGGTCAGCGAGCCGATCTGGTTGACCTTCACGAGGATCGAATTGCCGACGCCCTGCTTGATGCCCTGCGACAGGCGCGTGACGTTGGTGACGAAGAGATCGTCGCCGACCAGCTGGCACTTTGCGCCGATCTTGTTGGTGAGCAGCTTCCAGCCAGCCCAGTCGTCTTCCGCCATGCCGTCTTCGATGGACACAATCGGGTACGCGGCGACGAGCTGCGCGAGGTAATCGACCTGGGCCTCGATGGAGCGGACCTTGCCCTCGCCTTCATAATGATAGGCGTTGTCCTTGAAGAATTCGGTCGAGGCGCAATCGAGCCCCAGCATCATGTCGTCGCCCGGCTTGAAGCCGGCCTTTTCGATGGCCTTCATGCAGAAGTCGAGCGCGGCTTCGGCGGACGGCAGGTTCGGCGCGAAGCCGCCCTCGTCGCCGACGTTCGTGTTGTGGCCGGCCTTCTTCAGCTCGCCCTTGAGAACCTGGAACACTTCCGCGCCCCAGCGGATCGCTTCGCGGCAGGTCGGCGCGCCGACCGGCAGCACCATGAATTCCTGGAAGTCGATCGGGTTGTCGGCATGCATGCCGCCGTTGACGATGTTCATCATCGGAGTGGGCAACATGCGCGCCTGCGTGCCGCCGACATAACGATAGAGCGGCAGGCCGGACGCGTCGGCGGCCGCCTTCGCGACCGCGAGCGACACGCCGAGAATGGCGTTGGCGCCCAGCCGCGCCTTGTTCGGCGTGCCGTCGAGATCGATCATGGTCTGGTCGACGAGCACCTGGTCTTCGGCGTCGAGGCCGCCGATGGCGCCGTAGATCTCCTCGTGAATGGCGGCGATGGCCTTCAGCACGCCCTTGCCGCCGAAGCGCGACTTGTCGCCATCGCGCAATTCGACCGCCTCATGCGCGCCCGTGGAGGCGCCTGACGGAACGGCGGCGCGGCCCTGCGAGCCGTCTTCGAGCACGACATCGACTTCAACGGTCGGATTGCCGCGGCTGTCCATGATTTCGCGGGCGATGATGTCGACGATGGCTGTCACGTGCGGGCTCCTGAGCGTCCGTAGGGAGAGGTGTTGGCGACTGTTTAGGCGAAACGCGCCCCTCGGGGAAGGCCTGTGGGTATGGTCATGCGGCGAAAGGTTGATGACAGGCGCCGCAGGGTTTATTGAGCAGCCGCACCGGCGCATTTCCGCCTGTGGCTTGAGCGAGACCCTTCAGATGAGCAATCCCGGCGCGCCGCAGCAGCTCGGCCAGCACGTTCCCATGCCGCAATCGCCGGAAGAGGCGAAGCTGGAGCGCGTGCCCAATCCGCATCCGGGCACGAATTACCTGGCGCGTTTCACCTCGCCGGAATTCACCTCGCTCTGCCCGGTGACCGGCCAGCCGGATTTCGCGCATATCGTCATCGACTATGTTCCCGGCGACTGGCTGGTGGAATCGAAGTCGCTGAAACTCTACCTCTCGTCCTTCCGCAACCACGGCGCGTTCCACGAGGATTGCACGATCCGTATCGCCAAGGACTTGGCCTCGCTGCTGGAGCCGAAATGGCTGCGCATCGGCGGCTATTGGTATCCGCGCGGCGGCATTCCGATCGACGTGTTCTGGCAGACGGGCGAAGCGCCGGCGGGCACGTGGATTCCCGATCAGGGCGTGCCGAGCTATCGCGGACGCGGGTGAGTTACTTCCCCTCTCCCGCGCGGGCGGGAGAGGGTGGCATGCGAAGCATGACGGGTGAGGGCGGAACGACTGGCCGAGCTTTTCATGTCGAGCGCCCTCATCCGTCGCGCGTTGCGCGCCACCTTCTCCCGCGAGCGCGGGAGAAGGGACGCCGTCACCTTGCGCGCAAGTCTTGCGTGATTTGTTGCAAGTGATCCGCGAGCATCTGCCTGCTTTCAAACTTCGGCAAATCATCGAACGCGATCGCGTCGCCAATTCCCACACGCACATCGCAACCGATATGCCGGCGAAATTCGTGGAAGAAGAGCGCCAACCGCAGCATCGGATGAATGTGGCTGGCAGTCTGGAATAATCTTGAATTCTGCCCGTGAAAATACACCGGTACAACACACGCGCGCGACTTCTCGACAAGTTGCGCGACAAACGGCGGCCAGCGCAGATCAAGCGCGGGCGCGCGTCCCCAACGATCCGGCGATGTCGAGACTTCGCCAGCCGGAAAGATGATCAGCGCCCCACCCTTCGCCAGATGCGCGCGTGCTTTCGCGCGGGACTCGACATTCGTCTTCAACGCCTCCGGCGTCGCATCGAAATCCACCGGCAGAACGGAATCGCGAATTTCAGGCGCGCGCAGCAGCACCGCGTTGGTGAGCAGCAGATAATCCCGCCGCATCATGTGCACCATCGACGCCAGCGCAATGCCGTCGAGCACGCCGAACGGATGATTTGAAACAATCACCAGGGCGCCATCGCGCGGCATGCGCTCAAGCGCCTGCGCATCGTATCGCAAGGTCACGCGCAGCGTGCGCAGGCTCGCGCTCCACCAATCCTCGCCGACACGCATGGCGCCGCGGTTTGCGAGATAGAGCTTTTCGACCGCGCGCGCGCCGGTCAGCTTTTCAAGCGCGCGGATCAAGATGCGGCGCGCAAAGGGCGTGTCCGCATCCACGTAGCTGAAGGGCGTCTCGTTCATCGCGCCGCCCTAGCCGGCTTGCATGACGGTTTGACGTCAGCGCTGTTTGGAGAGTTTGTCGAAAGCCATCAACTGACGCAGCAGCGCTTCCATTTCGTTGAGCGGCACCTGATTGGGGCCGTCCGAAAACGCCTGCGCGGGATTGTCATGCGTCTCGATGAACACGCCCGCCACGCCAACCGCGACAGCGGCGCGCGCCAGCACCGGCACGAATTCGCGCTGGCCGCCGGATGATGTCCCCTGCCCGCCAGGCTGCTGCACGGAATGCGTGGCGTCGAAGATCACCGGCGCGCCGGTCTGCTCGGCCATGATCGGCAGCGAGCGCATGTCGGTGACCAGCGTGTTGTAGCCAAAGCTCGCGCCGCGCTCGGTGACAAGCACGTTCGGATTGCCCGCGCCCGTCAGCTTGGCGACGACGTTCTTCATGTCCCAGGGGGCGAGGAACTGGCCCTTCTTGACGTTCACCGGCTTGCCGGTGGCGGCAGCCGCCAGCAGCAGATCGGTCTGGCGGCAGAGGAAGGCCGGGATCTGCAAGACATCGACGACTTCGGCCGCAATCGCGCATTGGTCGTTCTCATGCACGTCGGTGACGACCGGCACGCCGAAGCGCTCCTTGATCTCGGCGAAAACCGGCAGCGCCTGCTTCAGGCCGAGTCCGCGACGGCCTTCCAGCGAAGTGCGGTTCGCCTTGTCGAACGAGCTCTTGTAGACGAGCCCGATGCCGAGCTTGCGTGTGATCTCGGTCAGCGCCGCGGCCATGGTCAGCGCGTGGTCGCGGCTCTCCATGGCGCAGGGGCCGGCCATGATGGCGAGCGGCAGTCGATTGCCGAATGTGACAGCGCCCGCGCCGGTCCCAATGGTGACTTCCGCCCTGGCATGCATATGAAAACCCCGAAATCGAAAACAGGCTCGTGCGCTATAGCAGGTCCTTGCGCTATAGAATGAGCCCCGGCCTGACAAGCCCGGAGTTGGGCCTCACTCGGTGACCGCCTCGAAGGCGAGCGCGACACCAAAGGCGATCGTGGGCGGCACGACCAGCCGCTGGCCGACGCGCTCAGCCGCGATCTCGTTGTCCTGCAGGATCTCGGCGACAACCGACAGATCGCGCACCGCGATCCGGCAAGCGGCGATGCGCGGCTCGGCATCGTCGCGCCCCAGCGAAGACTGGCCGAAGCGGTGGACGAAGGCCGCCTTGGTCAGAACCTCGATCGATTGCTCGTCGGCGACTTCGAGGTCGATGCCCATCGAGGTCGCCAGCATCTCCCGCTGCCCGGTGACGGCGGAGAGGAATTCGGCATGCGCGGAGGGATTCTCCGCCACCAGGACCACGCCCGCGACGCCCACTGCGCCATTGGGATGCACCTGCCATTCGGGCGCGAAGAAATCTTCCGGGTGATGATGCTGGCAGGCGAAAACGCCCAAATGCGGCAGCAACTTTGAATGCGCGAAGGCGAGCGTGAAAGCCACGTGACTCTCGGACCCATCCGCCTTGCGGCCCTTGCGCTCGAAGTGGAACGGCTCGAAATCGCCGACGCCCGCAGCCTTGAACTCGGCGCGGGTTGCGGCGGCGTCCTTGGTCTGGAGCGCCAGCATCGACACGCCCTCATAGCGCTCGAGCTCCTCCGTCACGAAACCCGCGAAGGAGAAGACGTGCGGATCGAGATCGACCGGCGCCTTGAAGCCCGGCCCGCGGCCGATCAGCTCCAGAAAATGGTCCGGAAACTGGACGATGTGGTTCTCGGTGCCCCACGGATGATGGTTGCGCGCGCCGACATTGAACCCAAGCCGCTGATAAAGCGCAGCCTGAGCAGCGAGATCGCGGGATGCGTGGACGACATGGTCGATGGCGCGCGGCATGGGCGTTGTCCTCCGTTGCCGGTCAGACTAGCACCCATGCCTCGCTTGGCGAAGCCAAGACCTCGTGCCTGTAAGGGCAACGAAACAGAAGTCTTACACCAGCCGGCTTTGCGCCTTCGCGGCCGCGATGAAACTCGCAAACAGCGGGTGCGGCTCAAACGGACGCGACTTCAGTTCCGGGTGGTACTGCACGCCGATGAACCACGGGTGATCCGCGAATTCCACCGTCTCGGGCAGCAGGCCGTCGGGCGACGTGCCCGCAAATACGAGCCCCTTGGCTTCCAGCACTTCGCGATAGCGCATGTTCACTTCGTAGCGATGGCGATGGCGCTCGGAGATTTCGGTCGCGCCGTAAATCTGCGCGATGTGCGAACCCTCTTTCAGCGACGCAGCGAAGGCGCCGAGACGCATCGTGCCGCCGAGATCTCCACCTGACGCACGGGTTTCCAGCTCGTTGCCGCGCATCCATTCGGTCATCAGGCCGACGACCGGGTCCTTGCACGGGCCGAATTCGGTGGAATTCGCATCCGCGATTCCGGCGAGCGAACGCGCCGCTTCCACGACCGCCATCTGCATGCCGAAACAAATGCCGAAATACGGCACCTTGC